>JAHFRL010000204.1 GCA_023266235.1 Betaproteobacteria bacterium | reverse complement strand
CGACCACGCCGCCCGCGCGCGCGCCCTCGATAATGCCATGCGCTCCGAGCGCCACCTGCTCGCTGTCGGCGGAAGTCGTCACCAGCGTGAAAACGACATCGGCGGCGCGCGCGACTTCGGTGGAACTGGCAACCGCCCGTGCGCCGGCCGCGACGAGCGGCGACGCCGCCGCGGGCCGCCGCGCGTAGACCGTCATCGCATAGCCGGCTTTCAGCAGGTTGAGCGCCATCGGCCGGCCCATCACGCCGAGGCCGATGAAACCGAGCCGCGGCTGTGCGGTCACAATTTGCATTCCGGGTTGAGCAAATTCGGCGGCGTGCCGCCGGTCAGCGCGGCAACAGCGTTCTGCGCCGCCGTCATCGCCATCGCGCTGCGCGTCGCTTCGGTCGAGCTGCCGATGTGCGGCGCGAGCACCACGTTTTTCAGCGCGAGAAATTCGGGGTTGAGCCTGGGCTCGCTTTCGAACACGTCGAGCCCGGCGGCGCGGATCGTGCCGCCCTTGAGCGCGCGGATCAGCGCGGTGTCGTCCACCACACCGCCGCGCGTCGAATTGATGAGGATCGCGCTCGGCTTCATTTTTTTGAGCTCCGCTTCACCGATCAGATGGTGCGTCTGCGGCGAATACGGCATCTGCAGTACGACAAAATCGGCTTGCGCGAGCAGCTCATCCTTGCTCACATAAGTCGCCTTGAGCCGTTGCTCGATGTCCGCGGCAAGCCGGCTGCGATTGTGATAGATCACGCGCATCTCGAAGCCCTCGGCGCGCCGCGCGATCGCCTGCCCGATGCGCCCCATGCCGATGATGCCGAGCGTGGCATGGTGCACATCGACACCGAGCAACTGCTTCAAGTGCCAACCTTTCCACTGGCCGGCGCGGACGTAGGTTTCGGCCTCGGTCAGGCGGCGCGCCGCGGCGAGCATCAGCGTCCACGCCAGATCCGCCGTGCTGTCGTCGAGCACTCCCGGCGTGTTCGTCGCCAGCACGTGGTGCGCAGTGCACGCCGCGAGATCGATATTGTTGAAGCCGACCGCGATGTTGGCCGCGACCTTCAACCGCGGGCAGCGCGCGAGCAGCTGCCCGTCGATGCGATCGGTCAGACAGCAAACGACGCCGTCCTTGTCCTTGAGCCGCTGCGCGAGCGTATCCGCGTCGAACGGCACGTCTTTCTGGTTCGACTCGACTTCGCAATGCCTGCCGAGGTAAGCGAGCGTTTCGTCAAATACCTCACGCGTGACCAGTACTTTGGGTTTCACCGCCATCCTTGCCGCTCCCCGCGCGCCGCCGCTTGAGCGGCGCGCAATTGGAAATTATCGCACAGCGGACCGCCACTCCCTACTAAGAGCGCACGGAGTTGCGTTCAGCCCAGACGTTCCGGCAGCGTGTCTCGGTGAGCCGCAGTGCGGCGACAACGCCGATCACCGACCACGCGCCGAGCACGCCGATGCCGAGCCGGTACGCGTCAGCGCTGCCGCCTGCGACCACGCCCGCGCCGTGATCGATCACCCAGCCGACCAGCGGCTGCAGAACGCCCGAGGCCAGGAAGCCGCCAATGTTGGCAATCGCGATTGCCATGCCGGCGCGCGCGGGCGGGTTCACTTCTTTTGCGATCGACCACGACAGCGTAAAGCCGGGCACGGCGAAGCCGGTCAGTAACGCGGCGACCAGAACACCGCCCGTGCTCGGCGCGGGCAGCGCCAGCCAGACAAGCCACGTGGCATTGAATATCACCGCATACCCGATCGCGAGCGGCCGGCGCACGCCCAGCCGGTCCGACAGCCAGCCGAGCGCCGGCGTGCTGCAGCCGAACGCGGCCAGAATCAACGCCGCGATGCGGCTCGCCGCGACCGGCTCCATGCCGTGCACGTGGACGAGAAACGGCACCGCCCACAAAGCGATGAACGTCATGTACGCGCCGGACACGCCGACGTTCATCCAGAACGTGGGCCAGGTCGCGCGATTGGCCGCCACTTCCGCGAGCGCACGCCGCCAATCGCCCGTCCCGACTCGCGGAGTACCCGCCACCGGCGCGTCGCGCACGAACGACCAGATCGCCAGAGCGAGCGCGACCGAGACGATCCCGACCGCCACGAACACGTGCCGCCACGACACCATGGTGATGAGCCACGCGAGCGGCGCCGTCGCGGTAAGCGCCCCGAAGATGCCGGCGACATTGGCCGTCCCCGCGGCGGTCGCGAAGCGGCGTTCGGCGAACCAATTGGCATGCAGCTTGAGCGTGCAAATGAAAATGACCGAAACGCCGAAACCGATCAGCGTGCGCGCGGCCGCGGCCGTCGCGAAACCGCCGGCCAGCCCGAACGCGCACGAACCGACGCCCGCGATCAGCACGCCGGCGGTCAGCGTAACCCGCGGGCCCAGCGTATCGGCGAGCACCCCGGCCGGCACCTGCATCAGCGCGTAGATGTAAAAATAGGTCGCGCCGAGGGTGCCGAGCGCCGCCGCCCCGAGCGCGAACTCGTGCTGCAGGTCCGCCGCGATCGCGCCGGTCGTGACGCGATGGAAAAACGACAGGAAGAACGCGCCGCAGCCGAGCGCGAACGCGCTCCAGCGCCACCACGCCAACCGGCGCGCCTCCAGATCAGCGGCATCCGCGTTCATGGTTGGACGATCAAAAAAATGGAGCAGCGCGCGGCTGCTCCGGTCATGACGGGCGGAAATCAGGGCAAGGAAAACAGCCAGCCCGCAACGCGGGCCGCTCCTTCACGCCTTTCTCCTCTCCGCTCTCGCCTCTCGCCTCTCGCCTCTCGCCTCTCGCCTCTCGCTTCACTTATACAGCATATGCGGCACCCACAACCCGATCCCGGGGAAAACGTACAGCAGCACCAGCGCGATCACCTGGATTCCCATGAACGGCATCATGCCAGCAAAAATCTGATTGAGCGTTACGTGCGGCGGAGAGACGCCCTTCAGGTAAAACGCCGCCATCGCCACCGGCGGCGACAGGAACGCGGTTTGCAGATTCAACGCCACCAGCAATCCGAAGAACAGCGGGTCGATATGGAAGTGCGGCAGCAGCGGCAGGAAGATCGGCATGAAGATGATGATGATCTCAGTCCACTCGAGAGGCCAGCCGAGGATGAAGATGATGAACTGCGCCAGGATCATGAACTGCACCGGCGTCATCTCGAGCGACAGCACCCATTTCTCGATGAGCTCCTGGCCGCCGAGCAGCGCGAACGCCGCCGAGAATATGCCGGAGCCGACAAACAGCCAGCACACCATCGCGCTCGTCTTGGCGGTAAGAAACGACGAATCCTTCAGGATACTGCCGAGCTCTTTCACCGTCTTCCAGGCCACGGGGCCGGGGCTCGGGCCGCTTGGCAGCGCCTCACGCCAATGACCGATGAAGCGATAGACCGCCGCCAGGACGAAGCCGCCGAATCCGCCGACCGCCGCCGCCTCGGAGGGCGTCGCGAGCCCGAACACGATCGAGCCGAGCACCATCAGGATCAGCAGCGCGAGCGGAAAGAACGAGGTGAGCAGCAGCTTAAATACCTCGAGCCGCTCCCAGTTCCAGAGCCAGTAGATGATCAGGACAATTCCGGCGCCGATGCCGAACGCGATCCACAACCATAGGGGCACGGGCAGCCGCTCGTCTTCTGCGGTCGTGACCGCCGTTTTGGCTTCGTCCGTCTTCGCCGATCCCGGCGGTTCCTGCACCCCTGCGGGTTTCGCCTCCCCTGCACCGGCTGGCGGAGCAGCTTCTTTCGCGCCTTCAGCCGGGGGCTCCTTGACTCCAGAATCCTTCTCCTCAGCTTCGGGTGCGCCGATGATGCCCGTCGACGCCTCCCTTTCCGGCTGGGGCGCTGCGGTAAGGCCCCCGACCTCGATCAGCCCGGCCGTGCTGACCTCGGCCTCCGGCGCAGTCGCCAGCCGATAGGTGACGCCCAGCACTGCGGCGATGAACAGCACCGGCACCAGCGTGACTAACAGTTGCCCGAGCGCGGTGCGTTTCGCGACGCCAGCTGCGCCGCTGGTGAGCGCCCGCGACAGCCCCGCCAACGCGTTGCTGCCGCGCGGTGCCAGCGTCTGCGCAAAGTTCGGAAGCTCCACACGCCTATCTTCCTCTCGAAGCGGCGGCATGAGATCGGGCCTGAGTTTCGCGAGCACGATGAGGTAACCGATGTAAAGGCTCGCGAGCATGAAGCCTGGCAAGAAGGCGCCGGCGTAGAGCTGCACGACCGACACACCCGCGACCGCGCCGTAAACGATCAGCAGTACCGATGGCGGAATCAAGATGCCGAGGCAGCCGCCGGCGGTGACGCAGCCCGCCGCCACCTTGACGTTGTAGCCCGCCTTGAGCATCGCCGGAAATGCAAGCAGGCCCATCAGCGTCACCACTGCGCCCACGATCCCGGTCGCCGTGGCGAAAATCGCGCAGGTGACGACGGTCGCCACCGCGAGCGACCCCGGTATGCGCGAGGTCGCAAGATGCAGGCTTCTGAACAAGCGGTCGATCAGCTGCGCGCGCTCGACCAGATAGCCCATGAACAGGAACAGCGGAATCGCGATCAGCACATCGTTCGACATCACGCCGTAGGTGCGTTGCACGAAGAGATCGAGCACCCGCCGGTCCGCGGTCGCGGGATCCACGCTGCGGTAGGCGAGCCAGGCGAAGAAAACGCCCATTCCCATCAGCGTAAAGGCGGTGGGATAACCCAGCATGATGCCCACGCAGATCAGCGCGAGCATCATCAGGCCGAGGTGGCCGTTGGTGAGATTGCTCCAGGGCATGAGCACGATCACCGGAATGATGATGAGCACCATCAGCGAGAAGCCGAACCAGAGTTCCTTGCGCATCTTCATTTGCCCGTCTCCTGGCGCACGACAAACTGGTCAAGCTTCTGGATGTCCTCGTCCTTGACGTGAACCATTTCCTTCAACTTGTCGACGTCCACTTCCTGCACATCCGCCTCGCGCGACGGCCACTCACCCTGCCTGATGCAGATCACGCAGCGGATGATCTCAACGATGCCCTGCACGAGCACGAACGCGCCGGCGACCGGAATGATGGTCTTGAACGGGTAGTACGGCGGGCCCTCGGCTGTGATGTTCGAACCCTCTCTGATCGCCCACGACTCGGCGGCATAGAAGTAGCCCGCATAGATGAACGCGACGATACCGGGAATGAAGAACACAAAGTAGAGGGTAAGATCGAGGCTGGCCTGCGCCCGCGGCGTGAAGAAGCCGTAGACGACGTCCCCGCGCACATGGCCGTTCTTCGCCAGCGTGTAAGCGCCGGCCATCATGAAGAGCGTCCCGTACATCTGGATCATCACGTCGAAGGCCCACGCGTGCGGGTGGTCGAGCGCATAGCGCGAGAACACTTCCCAACTGATGAGCGCGGTGAGGCCGACGATGAGCCAGGAAAACGCATGCCCGACAAAGGTGCTCACCTTGTCGACGAAAAGCAACAATTTTTGCATGGCCGAAAACCTCCGATGCTGCGGCAAAAAAACACCATCCGGGGGCGCCGGATGGTGTTCCTTACAAGCGTGATATGCGTCAGGCCTTCTTCGCGGCCGGCTTCTTGGCGAAGTAATAGTTATAGGCCATGCGCGGATCGACCACGACGTCAAGACGCCAGCGCACCACGCGCTCGGCGAATTTGCGTTGGGAATCGGCCACCTCCTTGAACAGAG
>JAHFRL010000203.1 GCA_023266235.1 Betaproteobacteria bacterium | reverse complement strand
CGCGGTTGATCGATTGCAGCTCGGCGGTCCGCTCGGCCACCTTCGTTTCGAGTCCCTCATTGAGCGCGCGCACCTCCTCCTCGGCTTTCGTGCGTTCGGCGACTTCCTTTGCGAGTTTCGCAGTCCGCTCCTCAACCAGCTGTTCCAGGCGTTCATTCAATCGCGCTCGCGCCAGCGCGATGCCTAGTTGGTTCCCGACTGCATATAGATTCTTGGCATCCTCCTCGCTGAACAGGCCGCGCTCGCTCCCGACCAGATTCATGACTCCCAGCGCCCGGTCGCCGGCCCAGATCGGCACGCTGGCATGAAACCGCAAACCCTGCGTGTCGCCTCGCGCCTGCTGCAACCGCTCACATTCGAGAATGTTCGTCATCGAATCGAGCTCCCCCGCAAGCAGTTTGCGACGGCACAAGCACGTTCCGTCCATCGCCCCGGGCTGCATAAGGGCCGGCGGCACATTACGCGAAGCGAGCATCGCAAAATTGCCGCCCTCCTCCAGGATCGAGATCCATCCGGCGCGCACTCCGGGAAGATCCAGCGCCCGCTCCAATGCGTTCTCGCATACTGTGCGTTGTGTAGTCGCTTTGTTGAGCCCTTCCGCGATGCGGAACATCGCGGCAAGCGACGTGTTGGAATGTGTCAGCTCCTGTTCCCGCAGCTTGAGTTCCGTGTTGATGTGGACGGCCTGTTCATACGTCGAAATCAACAGGTCCAGAATCTGCTGCCGGTCGGCGGTGATGAAGTGCTTGCGCCCTTCCAGTTCGATCTCCAGCGTCAGCTGCATCTTGCGGTTCTTGCGCAGCTCGAGATTCATCAGCAGGTATTCGATGCGCGAGAGCAGGTAGTCCCCGTCATACGGCTTACGGACGAAATTGTCCGCACCGCACTCCAGGCCCCGGATTACGTCTTGCGAGTCGGAAAGTGAGGTCACCAGGATGATCGGGATATCCTTGAGTTTCTCGTCAGACTTGATGGCCTTGCACAGCCCGTAGCCGTCGAGCTCCGGCATCAATACATCGCTGATGATCAAGGTCGGCTTGTGCCGCCGGGCCGATGCAAGAGCTTCCTTGCCGTTGGCGGTGACCGCTACCTTGTAGCCACGCTCCTCCAGCAATTGCTGCAACTGCTCACGCTGAGTCGCGCTGTCCTCGGCAATGAGGATTTCCACTTCTCTATCCGTGCCTTTTTTTGATTTCATCAGTCGCGCTCCGTCTTGCCCCGGCAGGCTCCAAGCCGGGGGCGGAATTCACTAAGATCGACCAACTGGATGCCGGATCGAGTCCGGCATGACGAGTTTTTGGAAGCGCCCATTATTCACCAATCACCATTCATGGCTTCTCTTCGCCGCGCGCGAGCAGCGCGGGCACTTGTTCCGCGGGCACCGGCTTGCTGAACAGATAGCCTTGCATCTCGTCGCACTTGAGCAGCCGCAGAAACTTCGACTGCTCCTCGGTTTCCACCCCTTCCGCGATTACCTTCAGATTCATGGTGCGCGCCAGCGTGATGATGGTCGACACGATGGCCATGTTATCCGGGTTCGTCGTCATGTCCCGCACAAAAGCGATGTCGATCTTCAAAGCGGTAAGCGGCAGCCGCGTGAGGTAGCGCAGCGAAGAATAGCCCGTGCCGAAATCGTCAATCGAGATTCCCACCCCGAGATTTCTGATGTTTTTCAGCTTCTCGATGCTGGATTCGATGTCTTCCATGATCATGCTTTCGGTAATTTCGAAATCCAGGCCGTGGTCGGGATTGCCGGCCACCGCA
The DNA here is from genome assembly GCA_023266235.1 of Betaproteobacteria bacterium. Lineage (GTDB taxonomy): Bacteria > Pseudomonadota > Gammaproteobacteria > Burkholderiales > SG8-41 > PALSA-1004. The sequence continues at coordinate 3,899 of JAHFRL010000203.1, read as the reverse complement.
ATGGCCTGCTGCACCATGGCGACGAAATCCTTGCGCTTCAACTGCACCTGCGACACGTTGACCGCGATCCGCGGCGGCTGCAAGCCTGCCGCCTGCCATGCCGCGTATTGCGATACCGCCCGCTTCATTGCCCATGCGCCCACCTCGATGATCATTCCGGTTTCTTCGAGCAAGGGAATAAACAGCATGGGCGGCACCAGCCCCGTGCCGGGGTCGTTCCAGCGCATCAGCGCTTCGACGCCGATGACGCGTCCGGTGTTCAGATCGACCTTGGGTTGGTAGTGCAGAACGAACTGCTCCCGCTCCAGTGCCCGCTGCAGCTTGTTTTCGAGCTTGAGCCGCTCGGCGACCTGCGCATTCATCTTGCGAGCGTAAAAGAGGTAACGGTCGCTTGATCCTTTCGCTTGCCTCAAGGCCGCCTCGGCGCTGCTGAACAACGCATCCGGTTCCGTCGCGTCACCGGGAAAGAGCGCCACCCCGGCCTTTATGGAAACCCGCAGCTCCTGCCCGGCGATCGTAAAGGACTGGCTCAGGCAGCCGATGATTTTTTCCTCTACGATGCGCGCAATATCCGCTTCATCCTTGATGCCGGGGAACAGGGCCGCGAAGACGTCGGCCTGGATCCGCGCCAGGCTGTCGCGATCGAAGATGACGCTTAGCAGGCGCGCTGCCACGAGTTTGAGGAGCTCATCAGCCGCGCTCCGGCCCAGGGTATCGTTGACGGCGCGGAAGCGTTCGAGGTTGATCAGCACCAGTGCCGTCTTGCTTTTCTCGTGGCTCGCAATCCGCAGGTGTTGCGCCATGCGGTCATCGAACAGCGCCCGGTTGGGCAACCCGGTCAGGGCATCGTAGTAGGCGAGGTAATTGAGCTTTTCCTCCTTTGCGATATGGTCGAGCGCGAACGAGATATCGCCGGCCATTTCGATCAGCAATTTCATCTCCTGCTCGTCGAAGAAATCCGGCTCGGGAGCGTACAGCGCGAATACGCCGACCGGACGCTGCTCGAGCACCAGTGGGAACACCGCCACCGAGCGATAGCCTCGTTTCAGCGCCTCGTCTCTCCATTGACTCATCGACTCATCGGCACTGATGTCGTTGCAGACGACCGACTCCAGCCTGGACGATGCGCGTGCGACCAGCTTGCAACTGTCCGGCGTACCTTCATCGGCCGTGAGCACGATCTGGTCCAGATAACCTTCGTCCCGTCCCGCTATTGCCGCGGGGTGCACCTTCCCCGAAGCGGCGTCCAACATGCCGATCCATGCCATCCCGAATTTCCCATGCTCGACGGCAATCTTGCACGCTTCCGCAAACAGTTCATCGCGTTCGCGTACCCGCACGATGGTCGTGTTAATTCCGCTCAACACGCTGTAGATGCGGTTAAGTCGCGCCACTCTGGCGGTACGCTCCTCAACCAGCTGTTCCAGATTTTCGTGCAGATATGCCCGCTCCAGCGCCATGGCCACCTGGTGGCCTACGCTGTACAAAGTCTTCAACTCCTCCTCGTCGAATAGCCCCTTTCCCGGCCCGACGAGGTTCATCAGTCCCACCGTGCGGGTACCGTTCCACAACGGAATACTGGCGTGGTAGCGCAGCCCGCGCGTGTCGCCTTCGGCCCTGCCGAGGCACTCGCACTCCAGAATATTGGTCACGTGGTCGAGCGCGCCAGACAAGAGCTGGCGGCGGCATGCGCAGTCACCTTCCATCGCCTCCGCGCACTCGAGCGCCGGCGGCAGGCCGCATGCAGCGGCCATCCGGAAGCCCGCTTCGCCTTCCCGCACAAAAAACCAGCCCGCCTGGATCTCCGGCAATTCCAGCGCCCGCTCCAGCGCCATTTCCGCCACCTGCTTTACGCTGACCGCTCCGTTGAGGCCTTCCGCAATACGGTAGAGTCCGCTGAGCACCTGGTTGGAATGCGCGAGATCCTTTTCACGCATCTTGAGCTCGCCGTTGATTGCGACCGCCTGCTCGTAGGTTGAGATCAGCATATCGAGCACCTGCTGGCGTTCAGTGGTGATGAAATGGGTCTGGTCACCGAAGGTGAGTTCCACCCCCATTTGCATTCTCTGGTTCTTGCGCAGTTCCAGATTCATCAGCATGTAGTCGATGCGCGACAGCAGGTATTTTTCCTCGTACGGCTTGCGGATGAAATTATCCGCGCCGCACTCGAGGCCTTTCAGGATGTCGCGCGGATCGGCAAGCGTAGTAAGCAGGATGACCGGGATGTCCTTCAATTTGTCGTCGGACTTGACTGCCTTGCACAGGCCGTAGCCGTCCAGCTCCGGCATGATGATATCGCTGATGATCAGCGTGGGCCTGCGGCACTGGGCCGCCGCGAGGGCCTCTTTGCCGTTGATTGCGGCCACCACCGCATAGTCGTGCTCCTCCAGCAAGTGCTGCAATTGTTCCCGCTGAGTCGCGCTGTCCTCGACGATGAGGATTTCCACCTTTTTATCCGTGCCTTTTTTTGATTTCATCAGTCGCGCCCCTTTTTGCCTCTGTTATTCGCCAGGTTCGTCAGTACCGCGGCGATTTTCTCGGGAGGAAGGACGAACATCACCGCATCCAGCCTGATCGCCTCGCCCGGCATGCCGTGAACGACGGAACTGTCCTTGTCCTGCGCGAAGGTGGCCGCGCCCTTTTCTTTCAACACTCGCAGCTCGGCGGCGCCGTCGCGCCCCATGCCGGTAAGCAATCCGGCGACGGCGTCGCATCCGTAGATCTCGGCGACCGAGCGAAAGAGCGAAGACACCGACGGACGCAGTCCGTTCTCGGGCGCGTCCTTCGTCAGGACAACCTTTCCGCCATGCGCTACCTTCATCTGGAAATCATCGGGCGCGACGTAAACGTGGCCGGGAAGCATGAGTTCGCCGTGCATGGCGAGCTGCACCGGCAGGCGGGAGGATTGCGCCAGCCACTCGACGAACCCGCCGATGAAACCGGCCGCCATGTGCTGGACGATCACCAGCGGCACCGGAAAATCCTTCGGCAGCCCCGCCAGAACGGTCTGCAGCACCGGCGGGCCGCCGGTGGACGCGCCGATGGCGACAACACGGACTTTCGCCGGCTCGCGCGCGGACTCCATCTCCGCCGGACGCGGCGCCGCTGCTTCGCGCCGCGCGCGCGACCAGCGCCTCACCACCTTCACCTCCGACATCAGCTTCACCGTCTGCACCAGCTCCCCGGCGGTGGCGTCATGGTCCGGGTGCCCGATGCCGGCCGGACGCCGCACCACTGCCAGTGCCCCGGCGTCCATCGCATCGAACGTCGTCGAGACCTCGTGCGGATCCGTGCTGCCGCTGACGATGATGATGGGCACCGGATCCGTTTCCATGATCCGCCGCGTCGCCTCCAGCCCGTCCATCCCCGGCATGTGGATGTCCATCGTGATCACGTCGGGTCGATGTTGCCGCGCCGCGTCGAGCGCCTCCTCGCCGTCGTGCGCGGTAGCGATCACCCTGATGCCGGGATCCGAGCCGAGTACATGAATGAGAAACTCGCGCACGACCGGCGAATCTTCGACTATCAGAACGTTGATCATGAGTTCCTCTTGCTAAATCAGCAAATGTAGGATGGGTTGAGCGCAGCGATACCCATCATGCGTTCGTTCGCGATGGGTATCGGCCTTGACGGCCTCAACCCATCCTACGCACTAAAGCAGCGAATGTAGGATGGGTTGAGCGCAGCGATACCCATCATGCGTTCTAGATCAATCTCCCGATGACTTCCAGGAGGTTGCTCTGGTCAAAACTGCTTTTCACGATGTAGGCATTCGCGCCAACGTCAATCCCGCGCTCGCGGTGCTCGCGTGACTCCAGTGCCGTGACCAGCACGACAGGCAGCTCCGACAATTGTTTGTCGGAGCGTACTTTGGCAGTGAGGTCGAACCCGTCCATCCT
>JAHFRL010000202.1 GCA_023266235.1 Betaproteobacteria bacterium | reverse complement strand
CGCATTAGATGACCAGCGCCGACAGCATGCTTAAGTGATCTCATGGCTGCCATTACACATCGCATAGCCGAACCCCTGGTTTTCAGCAAGGTTTCGAGGGAAGGCCTGACGCGCCTTGCCGCTGCGCCACCGGTCGAAGCCAAAAGGCCATCGCGGGTCGCGGTATTTGTCACGCACGGGATGGGCCAGCAGGCGCCATTCGAAACGCTCGATGCCGTTGCGGACGGGCTGATCCGCGCGGCGGGCGGAATTACCACCCCGGATGTCGCCGCGTGTGCGGTGCGCTCAGAAACACAGGATCTCCAGCGGCTGGAGTTCGGCATTCACAATAAAAATGGCAACGACGTCCTGGTTCATGTGTACGAAGCGTATTGGGCGCCGCTTACCGAAGGCCAGGTAACGCTCAGGGACGTGATGGGTTTTCTATTCTCGGCTGGCACTAATGGCCTTCGAAATTGCTGCAAGGACTTCATGCGCTGGATGTTTGGCAAGCCTGTCAATTTCGGGTTGCATTTCCGGACGACGATCCAGTTACTCGCCGCGCTCGCCGTCGTGTTTTCACTGGTTGTCATGAACGGCGTCATAGCCACCGTTGCCGGTGCAAGAATTTTGGTTCAGGGCGTCGCCAAACCCTGGCCGGGAGACGCGCTCCTCTCGTCGTTCAATACGGTGATGGTAGGATTTGTGGCAGTCTCGCTCGCTTGTGGTTTGGCGCTTTTGCTCGCGCCCATCGTCCGCCCCGCGCAACCGGGCAAGTCACCGGTATGGCGCGGCCTCATGTTCCTGCTTCAACTCCTGTTCTGGTTCTGGATTGCGGTGACGATTCTTTCGGGCATCGCCTTCGTCGCGGCGCTTGCGGCAGATCGGTTTGGCTGCGACTTGAGCTGGCTGCTGGCTTGCCCGAACTTCGCAGGGAAGGAATGGTTGTGGATGTGGGTAGTGTTAATCGGCATCTCTTATGTCGTTCGGCAATTCCTTATCCAATACCTGGGCGACGTTGCCGCATATGTCTCATCGCACACTCTGGATCGATTCAACCAGTTGCGCCAGACCATCAAGAAGACCGTGTTCGACAAAGCGCATGCGGTCTATTCTGCCGCCGATAAGTCGGGCAACTATCTTTACGATCATGTTTTCGTGGTCGGGCATTCGCTCGGTTCGGTCATCTCTTACGATACGCTGAATGCGCTGCTCAACGACGACGTGCAAGCTCAGACCGCGCCTCCTGACGACGCTAACGCTGTTGATCTTGCAGTCGCTGACCGCACCAAGCTGCTGCTGACGTTCGGCTCCCCGCTCGACAAGGTCGCGTTCCTCTTTGCCCGAACAAACGCAACGGACCACCAACGTGCGCTCGCCGCATCGGTGCAGCCGCTGATCCAGGACTACGCGCGTTTCCGGAAAACGCAGTGGATCAACGTCTACGCATCACGTGACATTATCAGTGGTCGTCTCGAGTTTTTCGATGATCCCGACGTTCCTGCAACTACCGTCAACAAAATTCAACCGCGGGAAGATCCAGATGCTCTGATCCCGGTCGTCGCGCATATCGAGTATTGGCGGAACCCGACGGTGTTTGATGAGCTTTACGCAAACATTTGACGACCGCCGACCCGAGATAATCACATGAACTTCGAAAACGTTTACTGGAATTGGAATTCGATGCAGGATGATCATCATTCCGCATCGATCCTCGCGATCGGCGACTCGTGGTTCTGGTATCCGTTTCCCGGCGGCTCGCTGCTCAATCAGCTCGGCCCGCTGGTTGCCCCGAAGGAGCATTACATCCTCGCCATCGGCAACAACGGCGCGGAGGCGTATGACTACGTGCACGGCAAGTACCGCGACGCCGTGACGACCGCTCTCAAATTCCACGGTGACGGCCTGTCGGCGGTCTTCATCAGCGGCGGCGGCAACGATTTCGCGGGGTTCAACGATTTGCGCCCGCTGTTGAACCTGAATTGCTCGAACGCGACCAAGCCGGAAGGTTGTTTCATGCCGGGCAGCGGCGATAAAACGCTCGGCGATCTGCTGAACAGCATTGCGGAGGACTACACCCTCCTCATCGGCCAGATCATGGTCAAGTGCCCGGCCGGCACCAAGATCGTCTTGCACAACTACGACTACCCCGTGCCGTCCGGCGACGGCGTGTTCGGCGGGGACTCCGGCGGCTGGCTCAAACCCGCGCTCGACGACGCGCAGGTCCCGGCGGGCCTCCAGCGCGCCTGCATGAAATTTTTAATCGACCGCCTCTCCGACGTATTGACCAAGCTCCGCGATCAGGGAAACGGACAAGTGGTCCTCGTCGACGGCCGGAACACGCTCGCCGACGCCGACTGGGCGAACGAACTGCATCCCAAGCCCGGGGGCTTCGAAAAAATCGCCGAAGAGAAATGGCAGCCGGAATTAAGAGACTGCGGATTGGCGAACTAGATGCGAGGTCATGGTGATTGGATACCTATCCCCTGCGGCGTTCGAACAATGCGCCAATGTCTCTCAAATGACTGTCCATGAAATCATGGCGCCGCTCAAACTGAGCCTTATTTCGCCTTTCGCGCTCGTTTCCGCGCCCTGATTTCTTCGACTTTCGTTCCTGATATCTCGCAGGAGGCGCAATGGCCGCAAGCATAAAGGTTTCTGTCTATACCAACGGCGATGATGCATTCGTCGCGTGGGCTCCGAGCGCGTTTATTCCTGGTTGCCGCGGTTTCCTCCTGGAGCGGGCACGCAAGAGCGCGGGTGGAGAGAAGGTGGAACCCGTTGAAAACCGGGTCGGGTTCACGAAGGACAATCCGAAATCCGGCGACCACAGGCCCTCGAGCGAGTGGCCGTTTCAGCGCTTCAACTGGACCGACCATGCCGTAGACGTCGGCAATAACGTCCGTTACCGCGTAACCGCTATGATCGACGAAGGCAGCGGCCGTCCCTACAAGGAAGGGGCCGTTAGCCCATGGACAGACTGGGCAAAGCTTGCCACCGATCGCGGTGGCGGATTCTCCTGCTATTTCAATCGCGGCCTTGTTCTGTCGCAGTTTGTCGCCCGGTATATGCGCGACAAGAAACTCACGGCAGCGAAATTCAAGGCGCAATTGAAGAAGAGCGTGGACCCCAAATTCCGCGCCTTTCTCGAAGGCGATCTCGGCGTCCGGATTGCCGGGATTCTGAATGACGCCAAGAAACCAAACACCGAGCTTCATGCGGCGCTATACGAACTCGCCGATGAAAAGCTGGAGGACGGGCTGATCGGACTCGGCCCTCACCTGAGCCTGATTCTCGCCAACGGGTCGGACAAATCCGGCGACGGAAACGCGGATGCGCGTGCGCACCTGAACGACAATGGCATTCCCACCATCGATCGGTTGCTCAAGTCAAAAGGACTTGGCCACAACAAGTTTGCGGTGCTATCCGATGCCGGCGGGCCCGCAGCAGTGTGGACCGGCAGCACCAACTGGAGCACGACGGGCCTGTGCACGCAGATCAATAACGGACTCCTCATCGAGGACCCGGCTGTAGCCGCGCTGTATCGTCAACAGTGGGAGCGACTGAAAGACGCGTCTCCGCCGGAACTCGATCCGGCCGGGTTTCCGCAGGGACTCGTGGCGGCAAACGGCCAATCCACGACCCTTAATGTAGGCGGGGCAAAGGTCACAACCTGGTTCACGCGCACCTCCGATGGCCGCGACATGGACGCGTTGCGCGACGTCATCAACTCCGCCAAGGATGCGATCCTGTTCCTTATGTTCACGCCCGGGAAACAAGGGTTGCACACGCTGGCCGCGCAGCGTGCCAAGGAAAAGGACATGTACGTTCGCGGCGTGGTCAGCACCCTCGGCAACGAAAAGGGCGACAGCGACAAGAACTTTCTCGACATCGGCCTTGTCAGCAGCGACCAGAAATTCAAACCCGACCGCTACAGCGTGTCGCAGCCGCAAGGTATTGATAAGGGCTTCGGGCCATGGATCGCGGAAGTGAACCGCAGGACTTTCCTGTCGCAGATCGGGCACGCGATCGTGCATTCCAAGGTCCTGGTGATCGATCCGCTGTCAGCCAAACCGGTGGTGGTGACAGGGAGTCACAACTTCTCCGCTCCCGCGAGCGAGAAGAACGATGAGAACCTGGTGATCGTTCGCGGCCATAAAAAACTGGCCCGGGCCTATGCCGCCTACGTCATGTCGGTTTATCAGCACTACCGTTACCGTTCCTACGTGCGCGAAACGCTGGCGCAGGGCAAGAAACCGTGGAGTTACCTCGATGACGACGACCAGTGGCTCAAGAGCGAACTCAAGTCCAAGGCGCTGGAGATCAGTTACTGGACCTGATGCACGGAACAAAGAGGCGCGTCGTCGCACGCGACTCACAATCAGATGGGAGATGCGGTTTACGCCGGTCGAATCAAGGTCATTATGCAAGCCAAGCCTGACCCTCATTTTCGTGCCGCAATTCCGACGATCAGCCCGAGCTAGCTGGAGGCATATATGTCCGAACCTAAAGCACACGAAGCGCCCGCTTCAGGCGTAAAAAATCCTGTCATGAAATTCGCTGTTGGTACGTTCGCAGCACTGTGTGCCGCATTCATTCCGCGCCTGGGCGCGATGCTCAGTTCCGCCGAAACCGCGCGGATCACGTTCTTTACTCAGGATTATTTCATCGTCGCTCTCACATTTGCATTATTCATCGGCGTGGTGATGGTGATTCTCGAATACAACGTTTTCCGCGCACCAAAAGATACTTTTATCACCGCGCTTGGCGTGCCGGCGCTGGTCGCGGGCGCGTTGAATGCCGCAACCAACGTCCACGACATAAGCACGCTGCATGACAAGAACCAGCAGCTCGCCGACGCCCTTGCCGATCAGGCCGGCATCGCGCGAAGCGAAGCGCCGAGCGGATTCAAGTCGCTCGAGGCATCTCCTGCGTCCCCGGGCGGCGGCGCCTCGTTGCGCTCAATCCCTTGGGTTATCTCCGCGCATGCTGCTGAAATCGCAAAGACAGTCGATAAGTCATCTGGTTCCAACTTAGGCATACAATTCCAGCAGCGGCAGTACGTCATCGTTCTCGATGAGGCAAAGACGAAGGAAAAGGCCCTGGAACGCGCCCGGCAGCTGCGTCAAACCATTCCCCAAGCACAAGCGGTACAGACTGACAAAGGCTTTCTGGTGATCGAAGGAAAATCTCCGCGTAATGAATCCTCCGCGGTTCTTGAAGCAGTGCGTCTCAAAAACCAGAACAAGCTCGACACCAAGCTGCTGCAGGTCAATTCTGGCCCATGAGCTTGGACGGATTTGTAGACTATGGGGACAGGCTTGGCTAAATTGAATAAAGATGCTGGCGCGGAGTTTTAGCGAAAGACGAGGACTCTCATAACCGCGTTTCCATACGGGAGACGGCACGGCTGAGAGTCGAGATATCGCGCCCGTAAATCCGGGCCAGCGTGCTTCGGCGGGTCGCCGTGTGTAAACCTCAGCTCGATGGTGAATGTCGTTTATGCCGGTCGAATCGAGGTCATTATGCAAGTAGCCAAGCCCGACCCCTCTCTGTTTGAATCGAGGTCATTATGCAAGTAGCCAAGCCTGACCCCTCTCTGTTGGGCAGATGCTGCGTTGTTGGCGCGATTTTGCGCGGCCATGCGCCCCGATCTGTGGACTGCTCCTGCGCCCGCGTGGCGGGAGCTGCGCGCATGGGTCGACCGACTCCAGGCCTTGAAGG
>JAHFRL010000085.1 GCA_023266235.1 Betaproteobacteria bacterium | reverse complement strand
GCTCGCGTCATACGCCGCGGTGCTCGCGCGCTTGCCGTCCTTGCCCGGCGCGGGGATGCGCGGGTCCGCAGCCGTAGGATCCTCCACCGAGAACAGCGGCTGGCGACCGTTGAGCTCGTCCACCGCGCCGTTCAGCTGCACGATGGCGGCTGCAACCGGGCCCTGCACCAGCGCGCCCTTCTCGTCGCGGTGCTGACCCCACGGCCCGGCCACCATGCCGCCGAGCGTGAGCGCGACGACGAGAACCGTGACGCCCATGATGCCCATCTTCCAGCGGTACATCATCTGACCGGCGAGAAGTCCCATCAGCGCCAGCATGATGATGCCGAACGGCACGTCCGGACGCGCGGACAGGATCGCCGCCAGGATGCCGATGAACGCACCGGCGAGCAGCATCAGGTAGAAGAAGATGAAGATGAACAGAATCGTGCGCGTGCGCGGCGCTATCAGCTTGTGCGCGATCGCCGAGAGGCTGTTGCCGTCGTTGCGTACCGCGACCATGATGGCGGAGTAGTCGCTCACCCACCCGATGAAGCTGACCCCCAGCACCAGCCAGGCCAGCGAGGGCGACCAGCCCCACAGGTTGGCCGCGGTAATCGGCCCGACGATGGGGCCGGCGGCGGCGATCGCTTTGAAGTGATAGCCGAAGAGGATGTTGCGGCTGGTCGGCATGAAGTCCACGCCGTCCATGTACATGCGGGCCGGCGTCGCCCGCTTCGCGTCGGACTGGATGATATTGCGGTCGATCCACTTGGCGTACAGGTTGTACGCCAGATAGCTGGTGAGTACGCCGATGACGACGATCCAAAGCGTGTTCATGATTCCGCTCCTTTCCCGATCAAATGGCAGTGACCCCGGTGCGTGCTGGCATGGAGATGCACGAAACCGAGGAACTGCCCGGCGGTGAACTCCTTGTGCATGCGCTCCCCGAACTGCAGGATGGCGCACACGCTGCGGTATGCGTTGACCCGTTGTTCACCTGAGAAATGCATATCGACCACTTTCAAGCAATTTCTAAAACATTGTTCGCCTCCGAAAAGGGGCGCGTATTGATCTGCGTCAACATCTGAACACCGAGAATCCTGCGCCGGCCCTATTCGAAAAAACTGCACCCTGGTACTGCTTGCCCGGCTGCGGGCTTGATCAGGATCAATGGACGCCGCGCAAAAAGGGCTATTCTTTTTCCCAAACATTCTTCCATCAGGATGCAAATCATGGCCCACCTCTTCGAACCCCTCACGCTCCGCAGCATCGTCCTGACCAACCGTATCGGCATCCCGCCCATGTGCCAATACTCGGCGCGCGACGGTATGGCGGCAGACTGGCATTTCGTGCATTACGGCAGCCGCGCTGTCGGTGGCGCTGCGCTGATGATCATCGAGGCAACAGCTGTGACGCCGGAGGGACGGATCACCCCGGGCGATCTGGGAATCTGGGACGATAAGCAGATCGAGCCGTTGGCGCGCATCGCGCGCCTGGCGCGTGAGCAGGGTTGCGTAGCCGCCTTGCAGCTGGCTCATGCCGGCCGCAAGGCCAGCGCCGCACTGGGCTGGCAAGCGCAACGCACGCTGAGCAAGAGCGAAGGCGGCTGGACGCCTGTCGGACCGTCGCCTGTGCCATTCGGCGAAGGCTATGCTGTGCCGAGCGAACTCGACGAGGCCGGCATCCGCCATGTGATCGCCCGGTTTACGGCTGGCGCTCGTCGTGCGCGCGAAGCCGGTTTCCAGGTAGTGGAGATACATGCGGCGCACGGCTACCTGCTGCACCAGTTCCTGTCGCCGCTATCGAACCTTCGTACGGATGACTTCGGCGGCACTTTCGAGAACCGTACCCGCCTGGTGCGGGAAGTCATCGCCGCGGTCCGCTCCGAATGGCCGGAACGACTCCCCCTGCTGATCCGCCTGTCGGCCACCGACTGGGTCGATGGGGGCTGGAACGCGGACGAGACGGTCGAGCTGTGCCGCACGCTAAAGGGGCTCGGTGTCGATCTCGTAGATGTCTCATCCGCTGGCCTGGTGCCGACGGCGCAAATCCCCGCCGGTCCCGGCTTTCAGACCGACTTCGCCGCGCGGGTACGCCATGAGGCTGGCGTCGCCACCTCCGCCGTCGGCCTGATCACCTCGCCCGCGCAGGCCGATCACATCGTCCGCACCGGGCAAGCCGATATGGTGCTTTTGGGCCGTGAAATCCTGCGCAATCCCTACTGGCCGCTGGGTGCCGCCCAGGCACTGGGGCAGACGGTATCTTGGCCACAACAATATCTACGTGCCGCGCCACCGGGTTCGACGGCGCGCGAAGCAAACGTCAAACTTGATTGACTGGCCCCTCTTATTAAAAGCAGAATAAAGTTGAGCCGCGAAGGACGCAAAGGACGCGAAGGAAAAACAAGATAGAACCGACCCAAATACGAGAAGAATTGTGCGCCGTAACTAAAGTGTTCTATCGCTTATCGGCTCACCCGGTCCCGGCGGCTAATGGATGGCGAACAGCCACGGCGTGCCGATGATCAGCAGCGCGGCGAGAAAAATTACGCCAAAGATCGCACCCAGCCTCCAGTAGTCCGCCGCTGGCAGATAGCCGCTGCCGTAATACACCGGGCTCGGCCCGGTTGCGTACGGCGAGACGATGCCCATGATGCCGAGCGTCAAACACAGCAACATCACATACTGCTGCATCGGTAATCCGGGTATGGTCGAACCGACTGCGAGCATCACCGGCAGAACTGCGGTCACATGCGCGGTTATGCTCGCAAACATGTAGTGTATTAAAAAGAACACTGCGACCAGCGCCAGCATGGCGACAGTCGGCGACAAACCGCCCATGTGTTGCGCGATAGACTCGGCAAACCATTTCACAAAGCCGACCCTGTTAATGCCATCGGCCAGCGCGACCAGGGTCGCAAACCATGTGAGCGTATTCCACGCCGCCGAGTGCTTGACGATATCGTCCCACGCCACGACCCTGGTAACGAGCATCAGCGCAATAACGATCAGCGCCACGGTCGTCGCATTCACGTAGTCGGCACCGAATATCCATAACAGGAGCGCCAGCACTACCAGTATGGCGAGCGTCACCTCGCGCAGCGTCAGCGCGCCCAGCTTGGCCAGCTCCTGCGCGGCCCACGCCGGCACTTTCCCGCTTGCCTTGATTTCCGGCGGATACAGCCAGTATGCAAGCAGCGGGGTCGCGATCAGAAGCAAAATGCCCACCGGGGCAAAAGCGACGAACCATTGCATCCAGCTGATATCCACATGCGCGGTCTTCCTGGCCAGCTCTATTGCCAGCAGATTCGGCGCCATTGCAGTCACGAACATGGAACTCGTGATGGTGGTCACGGCAATCGCAACCCACATGATGTAGGAACCGATCCTGCGCGCGGACGGATCGTCGGGCCTGGAGTCGTACAGCTCCGGCAGATGGCGGATCACGGGATATATCGTGCCGCCGCTGCGCGCGGTATTCGACGGCGTGAATGGCGCAAGTATGGTGTCGGCGGCGGCGATCGCATAACCGAGCGTCAGAGTCCTGCGGCCCATCAACTTGATCAGTACCAGTGCAATGCGTTTGCCCAGCCCGGTCTTTTCATACCCGAGCGCGAACATGAAGGCGCCGAAAATCAGCCACACGGTGCTGTTGGAAAAACCGGACAAAGCCCAGGTTAACGCGGCGTTCACGGGATTGAAACCGGCCTTGGCGAGTTCGGCCGGACTGTAAAGCACAAACCGGGCGAGCACCGTGACGACGGTGACGCCGATCAGCCCGATGGCGCCGCCGGGCAGCGGCTCGAACATGAGGCCGACGATTACACCGGCGAAGATCGCGAAAAAGTACCACGCGTGCTGCGCCAACCCGGCCGGCGCCGGCAACAACGCCAGCACGATCACTACGGCGATGGGCACGATGGCTTTCCATGATGTCTTCATGGCGAAACTCCTTTACGCGTACTGCGGCTGATACATCACGCGCACCACCTCGGCGCGCAGATCCTGCGGGCGCGGCTTCGTGGCATGACCCTGCTCATGAGCCACCGCCGCCACTGCGGCTGCCACCGCTCCTGCCACTTCGCGCATGCGCGCGCCAACCGGGAAGATGCGGCCCTGTTCCAGGTCGGTCTCCGATACCTGCGCGGCAAGCGCCTGCGCGGCTGCAAAGAACATCGCATCCGTGGCGCGTTTGGAACCCGACATGAGCAAGCCGAGGCCCACGCCCGGGAAAATATATGAGTTATTCGCCTGCCCTGGCGAATGCGACCGCCCTCCGAACGTCACGGGTTCAGATGGGCTCCCGCTTGCAAAAACGGCGCGCCCGTTCGTCAACGCGTAAGCCTCCTCGGCGGTGCACTCCGCCTTCGACGTCGGATTTGAAAGCGCGAATATGACGGGCCGCTCGTTGAGCCGAGCCATCGCCTCGAGTGCGGGTTGAGTGAACATCCGACCCTTGCCACACGCGCCGATCAGCGCAGTCGGCCTGAAACTTTCGATCGCCGCTGGAAGATCCGGCAGCGCCGTCCGATCCTGCGCAAACGGGCGCTTGTGCTCGACCAAATCCTTGCGGCTCGCGATCACGAGGCCTTTGGAATCGATAAAGAGGCAGCGCCGCTTCGCCTCGGCCTCCGACAATCCCTCGTGCCGCATGGCGGCGATCACGGTGTTGCCGATGCCGAGACACGCTTCACCGGCGCCGACAAACAGAATGCGCTGCTCGGCAAGCGCTCTTCGGGTAACGCGGCCCGCCGCGTACAGTCCGGCGAGACCCATCGCGCCCGTGCCCTGCACATCATCGTTAAAGCAGCAAAACTGATTGCGATAGCACTGCAGCAAGCGGAACGCGCAGGCGCCGTTAAAGTCTTCGAATTGCACGATCACGCCCGGAAAGACCGTCTGCGCGGCAGCGAGAAACTCTTCGAGCAACGTGTCGTAGATCTCGCCCGTCATGCGCTTTTGCGGCTCGCCGACGTAAAACGGGTCATTGAGGAGCGCCTCGTTGTCCGTGCCCACGTCCAACGTGATCGGCAGGCATAACCCCGGCGGCACGCCGGCGCAGCCCGTGTAGAGCGAGAGCTTACCGACCGGTATGCCCATGCCATTCGCACCCAGATCGCCGAGCCCAAGGATGCGCCCGCCGTCCGTGACGACAATGATGCCGACGCGGCTGCGCGGCCAACTGCGCAGGACGTCTGCAATGCGCCCGCGCTGCTGTGCGGAAATGTACAGTCCGCGTGGACGCTCATATATTCGGCTCCACTCGACACACGCCTGTCCCACGGTCGGCGTATAGATGACCGGCAGCATCTCCTCCAGATGGTCGAGCACGACGCGGTAAAAAAGCGTCTCGTTCTCGGCTTGCAGCGCGCTGAGGTAAACGTACTTTTCCAGCGGTGTCGTCTTGCCGCGCACGTTTGCAATCACCCGCGCCGCCTGCTCCTCCAGCAATTCGACGCGGGGTGGGAGCAGCCCTTCGATGCCAAAACGTGATCGTTCGTCTCGCGTAAAAGCCGTCCCCTTGTTAAAAAGGGCGTCGCTCAGGCACGGGACGCAGCCGGCTGTTTCAGGTCGCGGCGCGGTGAGGCTGCGATCCATGATCTTTTCCCCGAATGCACTCGCCATCATTGGTCCTTGTTCGGTCAGCCTACTCGCCGGCAGTGCGCCAGCCTTGACCCAAGTCAATTTACGTGAGCATCCGGACAATTCCGCGCCCAACCAGCGTCCGCCACGTAACGCGCCTCACCCACGAGTTTCTCGCCGCTTCCGCTCGGCACGGTACATACGAGCGCCAGGTGCCGGTCGTAATCGATAGCGGTCAGGAAATGGATCAACTTGTCCGAGGGCGCGAGCACCCATTTCTGAAAGCGCAAATAGCGGCTTTCGCGCTCGAGCACCTCGTCGTCCGGACGAACCGGCCGGATCGTGACCGTTCTGCCGTCGTATACGCGATGCTTGCGGACGAGATGCGCGGGATATTCAGCCATGCGAACGGACCGCTTCCGCCTTGAGTTCGCGGCGCAGGATCTTGCCGATCAGCGTTTTGGGCAGTTGGTCGCGAAATTCGATACGCCGGGGCAACTTGTACCCGGTGAGATGCTGCTTGCAGTGCGCAAGGACTGCTTCCGCGGTCAGATTTGGATCTTTCCTGACCACGAAGAGCGCGACCGCCTCCCCGCTGCGTTCGTCCGGCACGCCCACCGCGCCCGCATCCTTTACGCCGGGGTGAAGCATGACGACGTCCTCGATCTCGGTGGGATAAGCCTTGAAGCCTGACACCACGATCACGTCTTTGCGGCGCTCGGCAAACTCGATAAAGCCGTGCGAGTCCATCCATCCCATGTCCCCGGTGCGCAGCCAGCCGTCCGCGGTGAATACGTTGGCGGTCTCCTCGGGCGCATTCCAATAGCCGCGCATTACCTGGGGTCCGCGTACACAAATCTCGCCGATCTCGCCGAGATCGGCTTCGTTTCCACGCTCATCGAGAATAGCCACTTCGGTCGAAGGAACCGGCAAGCCGAGTTTGCCGCTGAAATGCCGCGCGCTGAGCGGATTCGCACACACTATCGGCGACGCTTCGGTAAGCCCGTAGCCCTCGACGAGGGGCACGCCCATGAGTTGCTGCCAGCGCTCGGCCACGGTCCGCTGCACCGCCATGCCGCCGGCGACCGCCACTTTAAGAGCACCGCGGTTCGCGGTCCGAACCTGCGCAAAACCTTCCGTGCCGAGCAGCGCGCTGAACAGGGTATTCACGCCTGTAATGGCCGTAAACCGCGTGCGCTTCAACTCGGTGACGAAACGCGGGATATCGCGCGGATTGGTGACGAGCACGTTGCTGCCGCCCAGCTTCAGAAACACGAACAGGTTCGCCGTGAGCGCAAAGATGTGGTAAAGCGGCAATGCCGTGATTACAGTTTCAGCGCCTTCGGTCAGCGTGCCGCCGATCCACGCCGCGGTCTGTTCTATGTTCGCGATCATGTTGCCATGAGTGAGGATCGCGCCTTTGGGCCGTCCCGTCGTGCCGCCGGTATACTGAAGAAACGCAACGTCATCGGCGCGCAGCTCGCAATCCTCGAGCTTCGATCGCCGGCCTTGCGCAACGGCCTCGCGGAATCCGACCGCGCCGGCAATGGTCCAGCGCGGAACGAGCCGCCTCACGTGCTTCACGACAAGATTCGTCAGCCACCGCCTGACAGGGGGAAACAGGTCGCCTACCTGCGTGGTAACGACGTGTCGCACGCGGGTTTTCGCCAGCGCGCGTTCTGCGGTGTGCGCGAAATTCTCCAGCACGACGATTGCTGTCGCACCGGAGTCGACAAGCTGGTGTTCCAGCTCGCTCGCCGTATAGAGAGGATTGACATTCACGGCTACCATGCCGGCGCGCAGCGCGCCGAAGAGCGCAACCGGGTACTGGAGCAGATTCGGCAACATGATCGCGACCCGGTCCCCCTTCCGCAGCCCGCGCGTCTGCAGGTAAGCGCCAAAGTCGCATGACAGGCGGTCGAGTTCGCCGTATGTAATCGTCGCGCCCATGTTGCTGAACGCGATCTTGTCCCGGAAACGCAGGCAGCTTTGCTCCAGCATTTCCTTGATCGAGGCATAGGCACTTGCGTTGATCTCGGCCGGGATGCCTTCCGGGTATGCGTCGAGCCAGATCTTCCTCATGAGCGCCGTGCTGCCTGTAAGAGACCAATAGGATATTTCAGCCTGCTCAGCCCTGTCGTCCGCGCCCTCAAACGTCCACCACGCAGCGCGCTTCCCACGTGTCGCCGTGCTGCCCGACATGCAGCATGGTCAGCGTCGCGCCTTTCACCTCAGTCCCGCGCTCGAGTTCGCCACGCCACGCCTCGCCTGTCGCTGAACCGCGCCACACCACGCCATCATGGTCCAGACGGAATTCCGCAAACACCATCCCGTGCTCGCGCGCCGTTGCGAGCAGCAGATTGAGCCACCGCACCAGCGCGAGCTCGATATCGGCCTCCTCAAATTCAAGCCGTATCGTGCGCTCTCGGCGTACCGTGGCGAGGTCGGTCATGATCGCGAACATGGCTGCCGCCGCCGACTCGAAGGCTTCTTCCGGCGTTGCGCCGCGGCCGGTCACGCCCATATCGGCATCGTGGTCAAAATAATCGTAGCGTTCGATTTCCATCGCCTGTGCCGGGAATCAGTTGAGTTAGGTCAAACTTTGCGACGCCGCATTGTGCTCTACTGTTTCTAACCAGTCTAACCTGCCGCTATCATCCGACCTCCATGCCGTGGAGCCGTGACCGTTACCCGCCGGCGATGATGCGTCTCCCGCCGGCTGTGCGCGACAAAGCGATAGCGATCGCCAACGCGCTGCTCGCCGAGGGTTACCTTGAAGGGCGGGCGATCAGGATCGCAATCGCGCAGGCGAAACAATGGGCGCAGCACCGCCTCGCTGGCGGCCGGCATTGAGCAGCGCGCGCAGCGCCGCGAGACTGCGCGTGTTGAGCACGTTGTCACGTTCGAGCCAGCCGCGCCGCGCCTGCCCGATCCCGTAGCGCAGGTTGGCGAAATCGAACGTGCTGTGCGCATCCGAATTGATGCTCACCAGCACGCCTTCGTCGCGCGCCATCTGGCACAGCGTGTCGTCGAGATCGAGGCGCTCCGGCTGTGAATTGAGTTCGACGCAGATGCGGCGGCTTTTCGCCTTGCGCAGGATGCGCAGCATGTCGACATCGTACGGCTCGCGCGCGCCAAGCAGTCGCCCGGTCGGGTGCGCAAGCAGGTTGACATGGCGGTTGTCGAGCGCGCGCAGGATGCGCTCGGTCTGCCGGCGGCGCGACAGGTCGAACTTGCCATGCACGGCGGCGATCACCACGTCGAGCCGCTGCAATACCGAATCCGGCAGATCGAGCGTGCCGTCCTCGAGGATGTCGACTTCGATGCCTTTCAGCACCGTGATGCCGGTGAGCCCGGCATTGAGACGCTCGATCTCGTCGATCTGCCGCGCCAACCGCTGCGGGTCGAGGCCGCGCGTCACCGCCAGCCGGCGCGAATGCTCGGTGATCGCGATATAACCCAGGCCCTGCTCCCCGGCCGCGAGCGCCATCTCCTGGATCGTGTTGCGCCCGTCGGACGCCCTGGTATGCATGTGCAGGTCGCCGCGCAGATCGGCAAGCGTCACGAGTTGCGGCAGGCGGCCGGCGCGCGCGGCCTCGATTTCACCGCGGTCCTCGCGCAGTTCCGGCGCGATCAACGGCAGCCCGACCGCAGCGAACACCGACTCCTCGGTCTCGCCCGCGACGCGCCGCTCGCCGCGGAACACGCCGTACTCGTTGAGCTTGAGCCCGCGCGCCTGCGCCAGCCGCCGGATCGCGATGTTGTGCGCCTTCGAGCCGGTAAAATAATGCAGCGCGGCGCCGTAGCACTCCGCCGGCACCAGCCGCAGGTCGACCTGCAACCCGCTCTTCAGCACCACGCTGCTCCTGGTTTCCCCTTGCGCCAGCACATCCCGCACCTCGTCATAGGCGACGAAGCGCGCCATCACCGCGCTGCCCGGTTGCGCGGTCACCAGGATGTCGAGATCGCCGACCGTCTCCTGCATGCGGCGGTAGCTGCCCGCGACCACCACCTGCTGCACGCCGCGCACGCGCTCGAGATACTCGATGAGCGCCTCGGCATACTGGGTCGCTACCGCAAGCTTGACGCGCCGCGCCTGCTCTGCGTGCGCCGCGAGCGCTTCGAGTATGCGCTGTTCGGTCTTCGCACCGAATCCGGCGAGCTCGCGAATGTGCCCGGCGCGCGCCGCCTGCTTCAACTGCGCGACGGTCGCCACCCCGAGTTCGCGGTTGAGCGCCTGCACGCGTTTCGGGCCGAGGCCCGGGATCTTGAGCAGCTCGGTGATCGCCGGCGGCATCTCCTTGCGCAATTTGTCGAGCGCCGCGCAGCGCCCGGTGATGACGATCTCGTGGATTTTCGCGCTCAGGTCCGCGCCGATGCCGGGCAGCTTGGGCGGCTCCGCGCCGGCTTCGATCAGGGTCTTGAATTCGCGCCCGAATTCGCCGACGCTGCGCGCGGCGTTGCGGTAGGCCCGGATGCGGAACGGGTTGTCGCCGCGGATCTCGAGCAGGTCCGCGATCTCCTCGAAGATGGCCGCGATGTCCGCATTGTGGATCGGCATGGCGGCGGCCTGCTACATGCGAGGCATGGCCTCGTGCGCGTAGGTTTTTTCGTGCTGGCCCTGGCACACGACGCAGCGCACCGCGACCGGGTAAGCAAGCAGGCGCTCATAGCCGATATCGTTATTGCATTCGATGCAGCGGTTGATGCGGCCGTCCGCGAGGCGCCGGCGCGCCGCTTCGAGCGCGCGCAATTCCTGCACGTGGCGCTCGATCAGCGCGTCGTCGAGCTCGATCAGCTCGTTGGCGACCGCCTCGTCGCCGAGATCGTGCACCATGCCGGCGAGGTCGAGATATTTCTGGTCGCCCGATTGCAGCAGCGTCGCGCGTATGTCGTCGCGTAACCGCCGCTCGAACTCGCCGAGGCGGTGCGCCAGACCGGCGTTCTGGAGCTGCGTGAATTGGGTCATGTTCATCGCCTTGCGGTTGGTTTCATTGTCGGGCGACAGCGGCCTGAATTGGTTGATCTGTGTCAAATGACTGGCGGGCCGTTGCCGCGCCGCGCGGCAGCCGCTACTTGACGACGATCAATGGACAGCCGATCGCGCCCGCCAGCGCCGCAATTTCGACGCCGCGCAATTCGTGGTCGACGCCGGGCCAGAACAGCGCGTTCACGCGTTCGCGCTCGATGAGTCCGGCGATCAGCGCGGGATCAGGATCAGGCATCAGCGCAATGCGCGCCGCAGCGCCGCGTTCCCTTAGCCACGCCTCGGCACGTTCCGCGATTTCGCCCGCACGCGCGTCTTCGCGGAAAATCAGCAGCACCAGCTCGGCATCGCTCGCCTGCGCCAGCGTATGGGCGGCCGACAGCACGCGCATTGCTTCCGGCCCGCTGTCGAGCGCGGCCGCAACGCGGCCGGGCGCCGCGGGCTCGAAGCTGAATGCGCTCTTCAGCAGCGCTTCGAGCGCCGGCTCCCACGTCGACCGGCCGGCGCTGCCGGCAAGCACCACGATATCGCTCGCGCCCGCGCATGCGAGCAACGCACTCAAGCCCTGACCGCGCGCGACTTCAAACGTCCACTGCAGCTCGAGACGCTGCACGCCCTCCGCGAGCGCGCGCTTCAATTGTTCAGCCTGCACCCTGAGCGCGCGCTCGATGTCGGCCGTTGTCACCGAACGCCGCGCCGCCGAGGCGGCGCCGATTTCCTGCGCGAACGGCAGGCTCGCCCAGCGCAGCAGATTGATGTCCTCGACGAACAGCGCGGCCAGCTCCGCGCCCACGCTCTGCGCGAGCCGCGCCGCCGCCGCGAGCGCCGCGGCATCCAGCATCGCGGGCTCGAGCCCGATCATCACGCGCCGCGCCGGCGGTTTACGCTTTGCGTTCATGGCCTCTTTTCGGCACCAGCGGCTGGCGGCGCTTGCCGCCGGTTGCGAACTTCACGCGCAGTTCGGACAGCTTGCGCAGCCGCTTCGCAATGCGGCCGTTGACGCTTGTCTCCGGCCAGTTACCCGCCGCATCCGGGGCGCCGGCAGAGACACCGGTCAGCAGTTCGATCGCCTCGTCGATGCTTTCCACCGCGTAAATGCCGAACTTGGCATCGCGCACCGCCTGCACCACGTCGCCGCGCAGCATCAGGTTGTCGACGTTCGACGCCGGGATGATCACGCCCTGGCTGCCGGTCAGTCCACGCGCGCTGCAAATGTCGAAAAAGCCCTCGATCTTCTCGTTGACGCCGCCGATCGCCTGCACCTGGCCGAGCTGGTTGATCGAGCCGGTGACCGCGAGCGACTGCCGGATCGGCAGCTCGGCGAGCGACGACATCAGCGCGCACAGCTCGCCGGTCGACGCGCTGTCGCCCTCGACCGTGCCATAAGTCTGCTCGAATACCAGGCTTGCGGACAGCGAGTGCGGGCGGCTGGTGGAAAAGCGCGCCGCGAGGAACGACGACAGGATCATCACGCCCTTGGAGTGGATCGAGCCGCCGAGCTCGACTTCGCGCTGCACGTCGATCACCTGGCCTTCGCCGAGCCGCGTGGTCGCGGTGATGCGGGTCGGCTCGGCGAACGCGTAGTCGCCGAGTTCGAACACCGACAGGCCGTTGACCTGCCCGACTTTCCCGCCGTCGGTGTCGATCATCACGATGCCGCGCAGTATCGCCTCGTTCACCTGCGCGCGCAGCCGGTCGGCGCGATGCAGCTTCGCATCGGTCGCCCGCTGCACGTCGTCGGCGCCGACCTGCTGGCGGCCGGCGTGGCGCGCCCAGAAATCGGCTTCGCCGAGCAGATCGACCAGGTCCTGGAGGTTGGCGGAAAGTTTCTTCGCGTCCCCGACGCGGCGCGCGCCGTGCTCGATCACGCGCGCCACCGCCGCGCGCTCGAACGCGAGCAGGCCGTCGCGGCGCGCGATCGTCGCCACCAGCCGCGCATACAGGCCGTGCGTTTGCGCGGTGCGCGGAATGTGCTCTTCGAAATCCGCCGCGACCTTGAACAACTCGCGGAAATCGGGGTCCCACGCGTAAAGCAGGTAGTAATACAACCGCTCGCCGAACAGGATCACCTTGAGGTCGAGCGGAATCGGCTCCGGCTCGAGCGACTCGGTGCTGACCAGGCTGTACATCTGCCCCAGCGATTCGATGCGTATCTCGCGCGTCGAGAGCGCGCGCTTCAGGCCTTCCCACGCGAACGGTTGTGTCAGCAGCTTGTAGACATCGAGCATCAGGTAGCCGCCGTTGGCGCGATGCAGTGCGCCGGGCTTGATCAGCCCGAAATCGGTGACCAGCGTGCCGAACTGCGCGATGTGCTCGACGCGCCCGACCAGGTTCTGATACGTCGGGTGGTCCTCGAACACCACCGACGACCCGTTGGGCCGGCTGCGGTCGACGATCACGTTGACCGCATAGCGCCGGAACGACGGCTCCGCAGCCGGCATGCCGAACGGCCCGGGCGCGCGCTCCTGGCTCTTGCGGAAATCGTCGGCGTTCTCGATCACATTCTGCTGCACCGCCTGCAGATAATCCGCGACCTTCGGCAAGTCGGCGTAGCGCTCCTTGATTTCCTCCATCAACTGACCGACCGCGAACAGCGTGACCTCGCGATTGAGATCGCGGACCTTGTCGCGCCGCTCGCGCCGCCACTGCCGCACCTGCAGGAAGACCTTCTCGAGCCTGGCCTGCAGCCCGGTCATGGTCTGCTCGAGCTGCTCCTGCTCGGCCTGTGGCAGCTTCGCGTAGTCCTCGGGGCCGATCACTTCGCCGGCCTTGAGCGGCGCGAAGGAGAACCCGCTCGGCGTGCGCAGCAGACCGATGTTGTGGCCCGCCGCCTCCTGCCCGAGTTCGCCCAGCGCCTTCTCGTGGCGCTCGTTGAATTCGGCGTCGATCTGTCCGAGACGGGAGCGGTATTCGTCGCTCTCGAACGCCGAGGCAATCGCCAGGCTCAGTTCCTCGATCAGCTGCTGCATGTCGCTCTTCAGCTGCTGGCCGCGCCCGGCCGGCAGCGCCAGCGCCAGCGGCTTGTGCGGCTGCGCGAAATTGTTGACGTAGGCCCAGTCGAGCGCGGCGTGGACGGACGCTGCTTTGCGTTCGAGGTACTGCCGCACCAGCGCATGCTTGCCGGCGCCCGCCGGCCCCATCACGAACAGGTTGTAACCCTGGCGCGTAATGCCGATGCCGAATTCCACCGCATCGCTCGCGCGCTGCTGGCCGATCGCCTCGGTCAGTTGCGGCAATTCGGCGGTGGTTTCGAACCCGAGCTCCTGCGGGTCGCAGCGGTGATAGAGCAGCACCGGGTCGAGGGGTTTGAGCGGTGTCATGGCGGTATTTTCCGGTTGGTCGTGCGTGCGCGGCAAGCGTCCTAATCGGCCTCGCGCTCGATCGAGCAGCATTGCCGGTCGTCGGCCCACGCCGGCTCGCCCGACAGCACGCTGCCGGTGACGGCATTGGGGCGAAACGTGGTGCAGCCCTTGAGCCCGAGCGCGTATGCGCGCTCGTAGATCGAGCGGAACTGCCCGAACGCGCAATCCCCGGGGACGTTGATCGTCTTCGAGATCGCGTTGTCGACGAACGGCTGCAGCGCCGCCTGCATTTCCAGATGAGACTGCGGATCGATCGCCGCGGCGGCGACAAACGCCGGCGGCAAGCCGGAATCCGCTCCGCGCAGTTCGCGAAACAAATAACACGCGTAATCGACGACCCGGGTCTGCGCCAGCGAGCCGTCGGCGCGGCGCACGCTGCGCTGGTATTCGGCGGCGTACACCGGCTCCAGGCCGCTCGAGACATTGTTCGCGAGCAGGCTGATGGTGCCGGCCGGCGCAATCGCGGTGAGATGGCTGTTGCGCATGCCGTGCCGGCGGATTTCGCGCACGATATCTTCGGGCAGCGCGCGGATGAACTCGCCCTCGCAGTATTGCCGCGCATCGAACCACGGAAACGCGCCTTTCTCCTGCGCCAGGCCGATCGACGCGCGGTACACGCTATGGCAGATCGTGCGCATGACCTCGCCGGCGAGCGCGCGGGCGCGCGCGGCGTCGTAGCGGATACCCAGCATCAGCAGCGCGTCAGCGAGCCCCGTGATGCCCAGCCCGATGCGACGCGACGCGAGTGCGGTTTCGCGCTGCGCCGGCAACGGAAATCCGGAGACGTCGTAGACGTTGTCGAGCATGCGCGTCGCCACCGCGGCGGTGGCCGCGATGCCATCGAAATCCACCACGGCGCCGGGCGTGAACGGCGCGCGCACGAAGCGCGTCAGATTGAGCGAGCCGAGATCGCACGCGCCATACGGCGGCAGCGGAATTTCTCCGCACGGATTGGTCGCGCTGATCTGCTCGCAATACTTGAGGTTGTCGGCGTCGCGCACGCGGTCGATGAAGATCACGCCCGGCTCGGCGTAATCATGGGTGGCGTGCATGATGCGCTGCCACAGCTCGCGCGCCGGCAGCCGCCGCAGCACGCGGCAACGCTGCGGCTCGCGCCGGCCCGGCCAGACGCGCTCTATGCATTCGCCCGCGGTCTCGCCCGCGGCCAGCGGAAACGCGAGCGGCCACTCGGCGCTGGATTGCACCGCCTGCATGAACTCGTCGCTCACCAGCACCGACAGGTTGAAATGGCGCAGGCTGGCGGCCTCGCGCTTGGCGGCGACGAATTCCTCGATGTCGGGATGGTCGCAGCGCAGGGTCGCCATCATCGCGCCGCGCCGCGCGCCGGTCGACTGGATCGTCCCGCACATCGCGTCCCAGATGCGCATGAAGGACACCGGCCCCGAGGCGAGCGTGCCCGCCCCCTGCGCCAGCACGCCGCGCGGGCGCAGCGTCGAAAAATCGCAGCCGATGCCCCCGCCCTGCTGCATCGTCAGCGCGCCCTCTTTGAGCGCATCGAAAATGCCATCCATCGAATCGCGGATCGTGCCCATCACGAAGCAGTTGAACAGCGTGACGCGGTGCGACGTGCCGGCTCCGGCCTGAATGCGGCCGCCCGGCAGGAAACGAAAATCCTCGAGCACCGAGTAGAACGCCTGCTCCCAGCGCGCTCGATCCGCCGTCTCGACCGCCGCCAGCGCGCGCGCCACGCGCCGCCAGGTATCGTCGATCGCATGCTCGCCGCGCTCACCATCGCCGCGGAGCCGGTACTTGGTGTCCCAGATCCGCGCCGACACGTCGGAGACAAAATATTGCGTCGCGGCGCCCATCGCTACACCGTCGCCGGTTGTCGCGTCTGCTGATCGAGCCGCGCCGCCAGCTCCTGCAATACCGGCGCAATCTCGACTCGATACGGCTCGGTGCTGCTTGCGAGCTCGCGCAAGTGCTGCGGCAGGATCGCCAGCTGCCGCTTCGCATGCGCGCGCAGCGCGTCAAGGCCAGGCGCTGCCTGCAGGCGGCAGCCGCCTCTCATCACCGGTTGCAGCAATGGCTGGCCCGGCTGCACGTCGGCTTCGAGCGTGACCACGTCGTGATCGAGCAGTCCGTCGTCACGGTAATGGCGGTAGACCTGTTTGCGCCCCGGCCACGTCGCCTTGCCGGAAGAGCGCTTGCGCCGCGGCGTGCCAGCGTACTCCTGCAATTTGTAGACGGCATCGAGAAACGGCGCGTCCGACGAGGTGACCAGGCTGGTGCCGATGCCGAAGCCGTCGATCGGCGCGCCGGCCGCGAGCAACTCGCGCACGCGGTACTCGTCGAGGTTGCCGCTGGCGAAAATCGTAGCACGGGTGAGCCCAGCGGCGTCGAGTATGCGCCGCACGTTGCACGCATGCGCCGCCAGATCGCCGCTGTCGAGACGCACGCCCTTGATCGCGATTCCCGCCTGCTGCAGTTGCGGTGCGAGCGCGACCACCTTGCGCGCCGCCGCTTCGGTGTCGTACGTGTCGATCAGGAACACCGTGCTGGCGGGAAATACCTGTGCAAAATCGGCGAATGCCGCCGCTTCGTCGGCGTGGGCCTGCACGAACGAATGCGCCATCGTGCCGAACAGCGGGATGCCGAACCTGGGAGCCGCGAGTACCGTCGCCGTGCCGGAATAGCCGGCTATGTAGCTCGCCCGCGCCGCCAGCAGCCCGGCCTCGGCGCCGTGCGCGCGGCGCAGCCCGAAGTCGACCAGCAGCTTGCCGGGAGCCACCAGCACCGAGCGCGCGGCTTTCGACGCCACGACGGTTTCGTAGTGCACCAGGTTGATCAGCCGCGATTCGACGAGCTGGGCCTGCGGCATCGGTGCCACCACGCGCAGAACCGGCTCGTGCGGAAAGAACGGCGTTCCTTCCGGCACGGCATAGACATCGCCCGTGAAGCGCAGGCCGCGCAAATGCTCCCCGAAATCCTTGCGGAACAGGCCGCTTTGCTCAACCCACGTGAGTTCCTCATCGCCGAAGCGCAGCTGCTCCAGGAAGTCGAGCGCCTGCTCGAGCCCGGCCGCCAGCAGGAAATTGCGGTTGGGCGGCAGCTTGCGCACGAAAAACTCGAACACCGCCGTCTCCTGCATGCCCTGCGCAAAATACGCCTGCAGCATGGTGAGCTGGTAGAGATCAGTGAGCAGCGGGCTGGTCAGCGGGTTCATGGTCGAAATCGGCAGCGGTGACCGGCTGCGCGCCGAGGCGCTGCATTTCGCGCTCGGCGCGCGCGCCGTCTTCGGGATTGACATTGACCGCCTTGATCGCATCGCGCAGCAACAGCACCTCGAAGCCGTTGGCGAGCGCATCGCGCACGGTGTTCAACACGCAGTAGTCGGTGGCAAGCCCGCCGACGAGCAGGCGCCGCACGCCGGCCCGGCGCAGCAGCGCGGCGAGTTCCGTTCCCTCGAATGCCGAGTACGCTTCGCGTTGCGAATCCACGCCTTTGTCAATAACGGTCGCTGCCGGCGGCAACTCGAGAACCGGCGCAAACCGCGCGCCCGGTGAGCCCGCCACGCAATGCTGCGGCCAGGGACCGCCCTGGGCCGCGAACGAGCAATGCGCGCGCGGATGCCAGTCGCGGCTCGCGTATACCGGCAGGCGCAGTCTTGTTGCCAGCTCGAGGTAACGATTGAGCGCCGGAATGACTGCATCGCCTCCGCCGACCGCAAGCCTGCCGCCCGGCAGGAAATCGTTTTGCACGTCCACCGCCAGCAATGCGTCACCGGGCCTCAACGTGATCGCCACCGCGCGCTCCTTGTCAGACACCATTGATGCTAGGGCAGCGGCCCGCGTTCCAGCTTGACCTGGATCAAAAAAGCAGCCCCTGCCGCGACTGCCCGTCCTACGCCTGCCGCTCGCGGTGGCGCACCCACCACTTGCGCGCCTCCTCGAGCGCGAGCAGGGCCAGCGCGAACGGCAGCAGCAACAACCAGACGGCGGCGTCGAGCGGCGCGGTGCCGAACACCTGGTTGCCGAGCGGCGTGTAAATGATCGCCGCCGCGAGACCGAGCTCGAAGGCGATTCCCCACAGGATCAGCGGGTTGCTGAAAAACCCGAACGAAAACGCGGAACGGCTCGCGTGGCGGCACAGGAACACGTTCACGACCTGCATCGCGACGATCGCGCCAAAGCATGCCGCGGTCGCGGCGAGATAGAGCGGTGCGGTCGCAGCGAGCGTCTCGCCATAGCGCCAACCGCCGCTGTCGAGCACGAAAAAAAATGCCGCCATCGCTGCCGCCGCCTCGAGCACGCCGAGGAACAGGTAAGCGCGCGCGAGCAGTGGCCACGACAAGAGCCGCTCGCTACGGGGCCGCGGCGGCTGCGTCATGCCGCCCGGCGCCGGCTGCTCCGCGCCCAGCGCGAGCGCCGGCAGCATGTCGGTGCCGAGATCGACGGCGAGGATCTGCATGATGGTGAGCGGGAGCGGAATCCGGCCGAGCGCAAATGCCAGATACGGCACCAGCTCCGGCACGTTCGAGGTCAGGATGTAGGTGAGGAATTTGCGGATGTTGTCGAACACCGCGCGTCCTTCCTCGATCGCCGAGACGATGCTCGCGAAATTGTCGTCGAGCAATATCATGTCGGCCGCCTCCTTCGCGACGTCGGTGCCGATGACCCCCATCGCGACGCCGATGTCGGCGCGCTTCAGAGCCGGCGCGTCGTTCACGCCGTCGCCGGTGGCGGCCACGATGTGGTTCTTGCGCTGCAGCGCCTCCACGATCACCATTTTCTGGTTGGCGCCGACGCGCGCGAAAATCAGCTCCGGCTCGTCGAGCGCGACCTGCAGCTGCGCCTCGGTGTAGCGCGCCAGCACGTCACCGGTGATGACCACCGGCTGCTGCGATTGCGCCAGCCCGATGGCGCGCGCCACGGCCAGGGCCGTCTGCGGGTGGTCGCCGGTGACCATGATCACCCTGATGCCGGCCGCGCGGCAGATGCGCATCGCGTCCGGCACCTCGGGGCGCACCGGATCTTCCAGTCCCACCAGACCGGCGAGCGTCAGCCCGCTCTCCCACTGCTCGCGCGGCGAGCCCGCCGGCAGCGCGCGGAACGCAAACGCGAGCACCCGCATGCCGTCGTGCGCGAGCGCCGATTCCGCGCTGCGGAAGCGCTCGCGCTGCCCGGCGCCGAGCGGCTCCACGCCAGCGGCGGTCTCGACCGCGACGCACAGCGGCAGCACGGCTTCGAGTGCTCCCTTGCAATAGAGCACGCCTCCCGCCGGCGTGTCGTGCACGGTGGAGAACCGCTTGCGGTCGCTGTCGAACGCGATTTCGTCGCGGCGCGGATAGTCGCCGCCCGGCAGCGCGCGCGCCATTTCCAGCAACGTAATTTCCATCGGGTCTCCGAGCAGCTGCGTGTCGCCGTTCACCGCCACGGCGCGCAACGCGTGGCAATGGCGCGCGACCTCGAACAGGCGGCGCCCGAGACGCTCGTCCGCGGCCAATCGCGCCGCGTCGTAATCGCGGGCGCCGTCGGCAAAATAGAGCCGCTTCACGTGCATGCGGTTCTGCGTCAGCGTGCCGGTCTTGTCGGTGCAGATCACGGTGGTCGAGCCGAGCGTCTCGACCGCCGGCAGGTGGCGGATCAAGGCGTTCTTCTTCGCCATGCGTTGCGTTGCCAGCGCGAGCGCCAGCGTCACCGTCGGCAGCAGTCCCTCGGGCACGTTGGCTACAATGATGCCGATCGCAAAAATGAAGTTAGTCCAGAACGGCAGGCCGAGCGTCCAGCCGAGCGCGAAAAAGATCGTCCCGAGCAGCGTCGCAAACGCCGCGACCAGCCGGCTCAGGCGCGCGATCTCGAGCTGCAGCGGTGACAACGGCTCGTCCGCGCTTTGCGTCAGGCGCGCGATGCGCCCGAACTCGGTGCGCATGCCGGTGGCGAACACCAGCGCCTGCCCCGACCCCGCCACAGCCAGCGTGCCGGCGAGCAACACATTGCAGCTCGCGAGCAGGTCGTCGCTCGCGGCGGGCCGCGCATCCTTGTCGCCGGCGACCGCTTCGCCGGTGACCGTCGCCTCGTTGACGCGCAGCCCGTGCGATTCGATCACGCGGCAGTCGGCCGAAATCTGGTCGCCTTCCTGCACGAGCACGATGTCGCCCGGCACCAGTTGCTGCGATTCGAGCTGCACCGCCACCCCGTCGCGCAGCACGGTGGCGTGCGCCGGCAACAGTCTGGCGAGCGCCGCGATCGCGCGCTCCGCGCGGTACTCCTGCCAGAACGAAAACACGCCGTTGATCAGGATCACGACCACGATCGCGGCGGCGAGCAGCGCCATGCCAGCGCCCGGGTCGCGCCATTCGGCCACCAGCGCGAGCGCGGCGGCGAGCCACAGTATCAGCGCGAAGAAATTCGTGAACTGTCTGGCGAAGCGCAACCATAACGGCGCGCGCTTGATCTTCTCGAGGCGGTTCGCGCCGTATTCAGCGAGCCGCCGCG
Organism: Betaproteobacteria bacterium; assembly: GCA_023266235.1. Classification (GTDB taxonomy): domain Bacteria; phylum Pseudomonadota; class Gammaproteobacteria; order Burkholderiales; family SG8-41; genus PALSA-1004. Next base: position 159 of record JAHFRL010000085.1, on the reverse strand, counting down.
CGGCTTCGGCGGAAGCAAGGCCGCCCGCGCGGCTCTTCAGGCTGGCGAGCGCGGATTCGACGCTGAGCTGGTTGATTTTCATTGTCCTGTGCCAAGCCGGCGGCGAGCGGATCCGCCGCCGCCGTGCCCCCCCAGTCAAGGAAAGCACAATCCTCAACG
>JAHFRL010000084.1 GCA_023266235.1 Betaproteobacteria bacterium | reverse complement strand
ACCCGCGCCAAAACGACAGCCCGGACGCGATTTTGCGGCGCTGGCAATCGCCGCAAGGACTGCGGGACGCGCCGCAGAGTTGACGCGGGATGCCGCTGTCACCGCCACGACAAGACTGGCCGTGGCGCACGACGCTCCTCACACACCCAACACGGATTTTTTCGACGCGCGCGCCCGAAAGCGCCGGCGCGACAGGTTTTCGCGGCGGTCAGACCGCCGGCTTTTTCGCTTCGATGGTGGCGGAGAGAACGTAGTCTTCGACTTTGCGCCCCGGCGCCCATTCCCGGATCAACTCGCGGCTTTCTTCCCTGGGAGCGATCCGGATGTCGACGAACCCGGCCTCGGCCAGCATTTTCTCGACATCGGCGACATTGGCCGCTCCGGCTACGCAGGTGGAATACAGCGCCAGATCGTTGCGAATGGCGGCAGGCAGCCGGGCCGTGGCAACCACATCGGAAACGGCAAGCCTTCCCCCGCGCTTGAGCACTCGATAGGCTTCACGAAACACGCCGGGTTTGTCGGTCGAGAGGTTGATCACGCAATTCGAGATGATGACATCCACGCTGGCATCGGCGAGCGGAAGATGCTCGATCTCGCCCAGGCGGAACTCGACATTCGCATAGGAACCCTTGCGCGCGTTCGCGCGCGCCTTGGCGACCATATCCGGCGTCATGTCCACGCCGATGACCTTCCCGGCCGGACCGACCTGCCGGGCGGCGAGGAAGCAATCAAAACCGGCGCCGCTGCCCAGATCGAGGACAATGTCACCCGGCTTCAGCGCGGCGATGGCCTGTGGATTGCCGCAGCCGAGACCCAGATTGGCGCCTTCGGGAACGCTGCTTAATTCTTCCTTCGAATAACCCATATGAGCCGCCTGCGGGCTGTAGCTGTCCGGCATCGCGGCCGTTTCGTTTCCTCCGCAGCAGGTGGACGGCGCGCACCCGCAGCCGGTCGTGCCGCTGCGCGCGATATCGCCGTATCTTTGGCGCACCGCCTCACGCACAACATCATTATCGAGTTCAGTCATCATCGGCCTCCATCAACTCCATCGATCATGAGACAGGCAGCGGCCCGATCGGTTCGCGGGCCTTGCTTCATACCACTGCCGCGAAGCATTGACGATACGCACGACCGACAGCATCATCGGCACCTCGATCAGTACGCCGACCACGGTCGCCAGTGCGACGCCGGACTCAAAGCCGAACAGGCTGATCGCCGCAGCCACCGCAAGCTCGAAGAAGTTGCTCGCACCTATCAACGCCGACGGACACGCGACGTTGTGCGCGACGCCGAGCCTGCGGTTGAGCCAGTAGGCAACCCTTCAGGTGATCTGATTGATATGACCTCTCGTCAGTGTCCGCTTTTTTCCGATTCGCGGCCTAGCAGTAAGCGACCCGTTCCGGACATCCAATGCTACGCATAAGAGGCGCACCGATTTGTCCCTCGCCTCTTAGTTGACTCACGAATCAGCGCCTAAATGTTCTGTACCTTGCGATCACATCGGAAAACGTTATCGTCATCTCGATAGAACTCGCACTGCTGTTGCAGCGCTTCCCTCAGGCGGTGCCTGGCTCGGTGAATTCTGATCTTGGCGGTCGCCAACGAACAGCCGCATATCTCTGCCACCTGTTGGGCATTCAGGCCTTCGAGGTCATGCAGAACAAGCGCCGCACGGTAGTCATCGGGCAAACTGTCGATCACTTGGCGCACGCAACTGTTCATCTCGTCCACGACGACCCGTTCATCGATCGCGTGGTCTGTGTCCACTAGATCCGTTGCTTCGTCTACCTCGACAATTTGGAATCTGCGGTCGGGTTTCCGGAAATAGTCGGCCGTGACGCGGGTGGCGATAGAGAACGCCCAAGTCTTCACGCTGGCACGGCCGGCGAAGTCGGGAAGACCACGCGCTATTCTGATCAGCGTTTCCTGGAGAAGATCGTCAGCCACTGTCCGGTCTCCAACGCAGCGTCGGAGATAGTGTAAGAGAGGCTGCGAAAGTTCTCGGGCGAGCGCTTCGAAAGAAAGTTGTTGGGCGGGGGACATCTTGCTCTCTCCAAGACAAAAGCCATAGCCGACAAGGCTTTACCTTCGCCGGATATGACAGGTATTCAACTATGCTAACCGCAGCAAGGTCTGCCCGTTGCGGCAGCCTGTGCCGTTTCACGCGGGTTGCTGCCGCCGGGAACACCGGCAGAGGGTTCGGGCAGTAGCTGCATAGCAGCGTCGAGAACCTTGCGTGCAGGAACCTGCCGAATCTTATCAGCGAGCCGGATAGCCTCGGAAATCTGCAAGTCGGTGAGACCGGCCTTTCTCACTTCCGGAATGTGGTACTCGACGCAGGATATGCAGTTGCTGCCCATTGCCGCACCAAGCGCCACCAGTTCGCGTTCGCGGTTGCTGAGATCGTTCATGATTTGCTCCTTACAAGCGATCGATAGTTGATTCGCAGGCAACGCCGGCTACCGGCCCTGTTCATTTCTCAGCATTGCGATGATCTTATCGGCCACCTGCCGCGCGACCTCTTTGTGTTCCCCTTCCGGAACATCGTCCATCAGGAAGACGTCGGAATACTTCTTGTGCAACGGCAGGGCATCGATATGAACCATCCGTTCCTCTCCAATCAGCTTCTTCAGTACCCGTCCGTGGCACTTCAGGAAACACCCATCGATCATGATGCTTCTGTCGGCCTCTCTTACCCAGCGTGCCATGGCTGAATGAGGCACGAAGAACGTTTCCGCATGGCATGCGCGCGCATGTGACGGCACTTCCTGCGCCACCAAGTTGGCCGCAAGCCTGGCAATTTCCCCCCGGATGCAGGGTCCTTCGCAAGACAAGACCGGGATCTTTTTGTCGGCGATATTCTGCTTCGCGTAGGCCTCACCGGCAGGGCAATAGCCGTTTACCCCTTCGACGGCAAGAGAAAAATCGGATGTATGGGCATTCATGTTAACCCCCGTGCTTGAGATCGATCGTTCGACTGTGGTTGCTCCAGATCCTTCCGCATACTCTGATAAACTTCCCGACTGATTTCTCCGCGAGCATAACGCCGGTCGAGAATCTCGCGGGCGTTTTCCTCGTGATCCTGCCGCCTGTACCCGCCACACATCGGCCAGCCAAGTCCCCGGAAAAGGAACAGGACGAACACGACGAGAAAGATGAGAGGAAATATCCACATCCAATGAAACCCGTACCAAGGACCGTCCCACCACATAAGTCACCCCTTCCGAAAAATTCAGCGTCAGTCACTCGCTATACAAGATCACATTACACGCCGGATCAGGCGGGCGCTTTGCGCCAAATCAAGCTTACGGCTCGGCAGGCGATTTCCGCACGCTTACCCTCTTAGACGGGTGACAAACGCAAAGGGATACAGCCCCGACGAGCGCGTCGGGGGGTCAGTGTTGGGAGCGTTCTCCTGTCACGTACCAGCCTTTGGTAGCATTCACGATTTTCACTACCGACAGCATTACCGGCACCTCGATCAGCACACCGACCACGGTCGCGAGCGCCGCTCCCGATTCGAAGCCGAACAGGCTGATCGCGGCGGCCACCGCCAGTTCGAAAAAGTTGCTGGCGCCAATAAGCGCCGAAGGACAGGCGACGTTGTGCGCGACGCCGAGTCTGCGGTTGAGCCAATACGCAAGCGCGGAATTGAAATAGACTTGAATCAGAATCGGCACCGCGAGCATCGCGATCACAAATGGCTGGTTGATGATCGCATCGCCCTGGAAACCGAACAGCAGCACCAGCGTGGCAAGCAGCGACAGCAGCGACAGCGGGTGCAGCACAGCGAGCACCTGCTCGAGCGCCGCTGGTCCGCCGCGCGCGAGCAACGTGCGGCGCCATACCTGCGAGACGATCACCGGCACGACGATATAGAGCACCACCGAGATCGCGAGCGTGTCCCACGGCACGGTGATCGCCGCTAGACCCAGCAGCAGCGCAACGATCGGGCCGAATGCGAACACCATGATGAGATCATTGAGCGCCACCTGGGAGAGCGTGAAATACGGATCGCCGTCCGAGAGCCGGCTCCACACGAATACCATCGCGGTACACGGCGCCGCCGCCAGCAGGATCAGTCCCGCGAAATAGCTGTCGATCTGATGCGCGGGCAGGTAAGGCGCAAACCAGTGACGGATGAAGATCCATCCCAGCAGCGCCATCGAGAACGGCTTGACCGCCCAGTTAATGAATACCGTGACCGCGATGCCGCGCCATTGCTCACGTACCTGCGTGATCGCCCCGAAATCGATCTTGAGCAGCATCGGGATGATCATGACCCAGATCAGCACCCCGACCGGCAAATTGACGCGCGCGATCTCGATGCCGCCAACTGCCTTGAACAGGCCAGGCAACAACTGCCCGAGCACGACTCCGGCAGCGATGCACAGGAAAACCCACAGCGTGAGCCAGCGCTCGAACACGCCGAGCGCGGGACGCGCGACGGTTCCAGAACCAGCGCTCATTCCTGCGGAACTTCGTTTGCGGTCTTGCCGATTTCCGCGAGTTTCTTCTGGAGGCTCAGCTTATCGAGCTTGTGCATCGGCAAGCTGATGAAAAGATTAATGCGATTGGCCAGATGACGGAATGTGTCGGAAAACGCGCGGCGCTTTTGCTCGTCGCTGCCCTCCACTGCCGCCGGATCGGGCAATCCCCAATGCGCGGTCATCGGCTGCCCGGGCCACACCGGGCACACTTCGTTCGCCGCGTTATCGCATACCGTAAACACGAAATCCATTTTTGGCGCACCCGGTTTGGCGAATTCGTCCCAATCCTTGCTGCGCAAACCGGCAACCGGCAAACCCACGCGTTGGATGCGCTCCAGAGCAAACGAATTGGGCTTGCCCGAGGGGTGACTGCCCGCGCTGTAGGCTTCGAATCTGCCCCGGCTCACCGCAGGATTGTTGAGGATCGCCTCGGCCATGAGGCTGCGCGCCGAGTTGTGCGTGCACAGAAACAATACGTTGAAAACCTTCCCCGCCATGCTTACGTAGCGCGCGGATTTTCGACCGTCACGCACGCTACGACCGGCGTGCACGGGTTGCCGCCGCAGCAATTCGCCGTCAGAAATCCGAGCAGATCGTTCATGGCGGCGAAGCTTGCCGAATAAATAACAAACCGTCCCTCCTGGCGCGAGCTCAGCAAGCCGGCATTGGTGAGTTCCTTGAGATGAAATGAGAGCGTCGCGGAAGAAATGTCCAGATGCTCGGCGATTTTCCCGACGGTCAGACCTTGCGGTCCGCTTTGCACCAGCAACCGGAAAATCGCCAGGCGCGATTCCTGCGCGAGTGCTGCCAATGCTTTGATAACCTGAGTTGACTCCATATTTCGAATAATATCGAATTATTGTGAAAAAGTCATGTCCGTAACATAGTCAAGTTAATTCAAAAGGTTAGCTTAGGCCGACGCGCGACACACCACATCGGCAATGGTCTTGGCCCAGTGCTCGACCACGCTGCGCGACTTGCCCTCGACCATCACCCGTATCACAGGCTCGGTACCGGATGCGCGTAACAGCACACGTCCATTGCCGTCGAGCGCGGCTTCGGCCCTGGCCAGCGCCTGTTTCACGTTGCGGTCGGCGCCGAAATCGAAGCTCCGCCTGGTGCGCACGTTAATCAGTATTTGCGGGTAAAGTTTAACCGCCGCCGCCGCTTTGGCCAGCGACGTCTTATCGCCGCGCAGCGCACCCAGCACTTGCAGCGCCGACACGATGCCGTCGCCGGTGGTGTGCTGGTCGAGACACACAATGTGCCCCGAATTCTCGCCGCCGAGCTTCCAGCCTTTTGCCTGCAGCATTTCGAGCACATAGCGGTCACCGACCCTCGCGCGCGCAAACGGGATTTTCAGGCGCGCCAGCGCATGCTCCATGCCGAGATTCGTCATCAGCGTGCCGACCACGCCGCCTTTGAGCTGGTCCCGCTTCCTGCGGTGGCTGGCGATCACGTACAGCAACTGGTCCCCGTCGTAGATCGCGCCGCTGCCATCGACCATCACCAGCCGGTCGCCGTCGCCGTCGAACGCGATGCCGAGGTCGGCGCGCTGTTTCTTGACGGCTTCCTGCAGCGCTTGCGGGTGGGTCGCGCCGCATGCGGCGTTGATGTTGTAGCCGTCCGGCTTGTTGCCGAGCTCCGCGACGTCGGCCCCCAGCTCGTGGAACACATGCGCAGCGATGTGATACGTCGCGCCGTGCGCGCTGTCGACCACCAGGTTCAGGCCGCGCAGCTCGAGATGCGCCGGGAAAGTGCTTTTGCAAAACTCGATATAGCGGCCGACCGCGTCATCGATGCGGCGCGCCTTGCCGAGCTGTGCCGACTTCCTGCATTGCAGCGGCCGCGCGAGTTCCGCCTCGATCGCGGTCTCGACCTTGTCCGGCAGCTTGGCGCCGTCGCCGGAGAAAAACTTGATGCCGTTATCGTCGTACGGATTATGCGAAGCGCTGATCACGATGCCGGCCGACAGCCTGAGCGCGCGCGTCAGATAAGCAACCGCCGGCGTCGGCATCGGTCCGACCAGCAGCACGTCAACGCCGGCCGCGGAAAGACCCGCTTCGAGCGCCGATTCGAGCATATAGCCGGAAATGCGCGTGTCCTTGCCGATCAGCACCGCCGGGCGATCGGCGCCGCCTTTACACGTGCGCGTCAGCACCTTGCCCGCAGCGTAGCCAAGCCGCAGCACGAAATCCGGCGTGATCGGAGCATCCCCGACCTTGCCGCGTATGCCGTCCGTGCCGAAATATTTTCGAGTCATATCAAAATCGTGAGGCGTGAGGGGTGAGGCGTCAGGCGGAAACCCGTCTTCGCCAAAGCAGCAACGTTTCTTCTCCTCACTCCTTACCCCTCTCTCCCCACGGCTTCCAGCACTGCAAGCGCATCGCGCGTTGCGGCGACGTCGTGCACGCGCAGAATCCGCGCGCCCTTTTGCACGGCGACCAGCGCCGCAGCGACGCTTGCATGCACGCGCTCGCCGACCGCGCGCCCCGTGATGCGGCCGAGCATCGACTTGCGCGAGAGGCCGGCCATTACCACCGCCCCAGTCTCGTTGAAGCGATCAAGCCGCCGCAGCAGCTCGAGATTATGCTCCAGCGTCTTGCCAAACCCAAAGCCGGGATCGGCGGCGATGCGGTCGGCGGCGACGCCTGCGGCGCGCACCGCTTGCACGCGCGCCGTGAGAAACGCCAGCACTTCGGCAACCACGTCTTGGTAGTGTGGATCGGACTGCATATCCGCCGGCGTGCCCTGCTTGTGCATCAGGCACACCGCAACGTCGCTGGCCGCGACCACCTCCACCGCTCCCGGTGCAAGCAGCGCGTTGATGTCGTTGATCATGGACGCGCCGGCGGCGAGCGCCTCGCGCATGAGTTCCGGCTTTTGCGTGTCGACCGACACCGGCACCGCGCCGCCCGCAAGCTGCTCGAGCGCCGGCAGCACGCGCCGGCGCTCCTCATCGAGCGTCACGCCGCCGGCTCCCGGGCGCGTCGACTCGCCGCCGAGGTCGATGATATCGGCGCCTTCGTCGATCAACTGCCGCGCGCGTGCAACCGCCGTCTGCGTGCTTGAGAATTCGCCGCCGTCGGAAAACGAGTCAGGCGTGATGTTGACGACCCCCATGATGAGGGGGCGAGAGAGAGAAAGCGTGAACTTACCGCAGCGGAGAGATTCGGGCATAAGGATGAAGGCGGAAGGATGAAGGATGAAACCGCATCAAGCGAGCGCGGCTTACTCAGCCTTCATCCTTCATCCTTCATCCTTGAAGTTCAGGTTCCTTGTGCCGGCGCAGCGGTAGCCGCCGCGCTCGGCGGAGCGTCCTTGGGCGGCACGCTGGTCGTCGTCGTCGCGGGCTTGGGCGGGCGCGGCTCGCGGCCTTCCATGATGTCCTTCAACTGATCGGCATCGAGCGTTTCCCATTCGAGCAGCGTCTTTGCCATCTTCTCGACTTTGTCGCGGTTGTCCTCGATGATCTTGCGCGCGACCGCATATTGCTGATCGATGATGCGGCGGATCTCGGCGTCGACTTTTTGCATGGTCGCCTCCGACACGTTCTTATGGGTCGTGATCGAGCGGCCGAGGAACACTTCGCCTTCGTTCTCGCCGTAGACCATGGGTCCCAGCGCATCCGACATGCCCCATTCGGTGACCATGCGGCGCGCCAGAGTGGTGGCGTTCTGGAAGTCGCTGCTGGCCCCGGTCGTCATCTGACCGAGAAATACCTCTTCCGCAATGCGGCCGCCCAATGACACCGCGATATCCTGCAACAGGCGCTCCCGGTCCTTGCCGTAGCGGTCCTCCACGGGCAGCATCCACGTCACGCCCAGGGCACGGCCGCGCGGGATAATGGTGACCTTGTGCACCGGGTCGGCTTTCGGCAGCGTATAGGCGACCATCGCATGCCCCGCCTCATGGTACGCGGTCGTGATGCGCTCGTCTTCCGGCATCACCATTGAACGGCGCTCCGCGCCCATGTAAATCTTGTCCTTCGCCTGCTCGAAGTCATCCATGTCGACCAGGCGCTTGTTCTTGCGCGCCGCGAACAACGCCGCCTCGTTGACGAGGTTGGCGAGATCGGCGCCCGAGGAGCCGGGCGTGCCGCGCGCGATGACATCGGCCTTGACGTCGGGTGCGACCGGCACTTTGCGCATGTGCACGAGCAGGATCTGCTCGCGGCCGCGGATGTCGGGCAGCGGCACCACCACCTGGCGGTCGAAGCGGCCCGGACGCATCAATGCGGGATCGAGCACGTCGGGACGGTTGGTCGCCGCAATCACGATCACGCCGGCGGTGCCCTCGAAGCCGTCCATTTCGACCAGCAGCGCGTTCAACGTCTGCTCGCGCTCGTCGTTGCCGCCGCCGAGGCCGGCGCCACGCTGGCGGCCGACCGCGTCGATTTCGTCGATGAACACGATGCACGGCGCGTGCTTCTTCGCCTGCTCGAACATGTCGCGCACGCGCGCCGCGCCGACGCCGACGAACATTTCGACGAAGTCGGAACCGGAAATGCTGAAGAACGGCACTTTGGCTTCACCCGCAATCGCGCGCGCGAGCAGCGTTTTGCCGGTGCCGGGATTGCCAACCAGCAAGACGCCCTTCGGAATGCGGCCACCCAATTTCTGGAACTTGCCGGGGTCGCGCAGAAACTCGACCAGTTCGGCGACTTCCTCTTTCGCTTCTTCGCAACCCGCGACGTCACCGAACGTGACGCTGTTATTGTTTTCATCCATCATGCGCGCGCGGCTCTTGCCGAACGAGAACGCGCCGCCGCGCCCGCCCCCCTGCATCTGGCGCATGAAGAAAATCCAGATCCCGATCAACAGCAGCATCGGGAACCACGAGATGAAGATGTTCATCAGGAACGACTGCTCTTCCTCGGGCTTGGCGTCGACCTTGACGCCGTACTTGAGCAGATCGCTCACCATCCACAAATCGCCCAGCGTGCCCGGGCTGTAGGTCACGTACTTGCGCTCGTCGAGCGACTGCCAGCGCACGGTGCGCCCTTCGACGATTGCCGATTTGACGCGGCCCTGCTTCACTTCGTCCATGAACTGCGAGTACGGAATGATGCTCTGCGCGGCCTGGCGGCTGCTGAACTGGTTGAAGACCGTCATCAGCACCAGCGCGATCACCAGCCAGATTGCCACATTTTTGATCAGGTTGTTCAACTTCTCTCCTCGTGACTATGCACGTATCTCGCTCAATTCTAAACTCTTTCCGGTCAAAGCGTTAGTGCGGGACGCGCCCCGCCCGCGTCCGGCTCAGCCGCCGCCGGAAAAACCCCTTCCCAACAGGTACAGCTCGCTGCTGCGGCCGCGCGAAGCCGCCGGCTTGCGTGCCACCACGTCGCGGAATCCGCCGCGCATCGCGCGGAAAAACTCTTGAAATCCAGCGCCCTGGAACACTTTGACCAGCAGGTTGCCGCCCGGTTTCAGATGCCGTGCGGCAAATTCGAGCGCGAGCTCCGCCAGGCGCATCGCGCGCGCCTGATCGCTCACCGTAATACCGCTGATATTGGGCGACATATCGCTTAAAACAAGGTCGATCTTGCGGCCGGCAAGCGCTTGCTCAAGCACGGTGACCGCGGCGTCTTCGCTGAAATCCCGCTGCACGAATTTGACCCCGGGCAACGGCGCCATCGCGAGCACGTCGAGTGCGACGACCAGACCGCGCGCGCCGACCCGCGCTTGCGCCACTTGCGACCAGCCGCCCGGCGCCGCGCCGAGATCGACCACCACCATGCCCGGCCTGAGCAGCTTGTCGCGCGCGGCGATCTCGAGCAGCTTGTAGGCTGCGCGCGAGCGGTAGCCTTCGCTTTTCGCGCGCCGCACGTACACGTCGTTGACGTGTTCCCGCATCCACTGCTTGCTGGTTTTGCTGCGTTTCATCGGCTAGACTGCGTTCACCATGGAACTCGAACTGACCTCAGCACAATGCCGCGCGTTGCGCGCCCGCGCGCATGACCTCAATCCGGTCGTGATGATCGGCAATGCCGGCTTGACCACGGTGGTACTCAACGAAATCCGCAGCAACCTCAACAGCCACGAGCTGATCAAGATTCGCGTGTTTTCAGACGAGCACGCGACGCGCGATCGTTGGCTCGACGAGATCTGCACGACATTGCACGCGGCGCCGGTGCAGCACATCGGGAAAATCCTCGTCATCTACCGCCCCGTCCCCGCGGAGGTCAAAACGCGCAAAAACAAGGCCGTCGCGAAGCGCAAGCCGGCACGCCGCGCCAAGCGCAGCTATCAGCGCCAATGAGGACGCGGAGAGGAGAGAGGCGGAGAACATTTTTGTCTCTTGGTTCCGCCCCTCTCTCGTCTCTCCTCTCTCGGCCGCTAACGCGGATCGCGCCCCTGCAGCCACACCAGCAGCAGGCCGAGCACGCTTTGGATCAGATAGAGAATGCTGGCGACGCCGTGCCAGGCCATGAAGCGGTCGCGGAACACGCTTTCCATCACTTCCTTCGGCAGCGCCTGATGCTTGAGGCTCGCGAGCAGCGGCTGTACGCCGAACTCGCCGGCGATGGTCAGCAACAGCATGATCAGCACGATCCAGAAAATGGCGTGCTTGAAGCACGCGCCGCCGAAGCGTACCAGCCGGAACAGCAGCAGGTAGGCCGCACAGCCGATGCCGATGTACGCGATCAGCGTGAACAGTTTGCCCGCCAGGCTGCCGGCAAGCGCGCGGTCGGTGAGCGTGTAGAACAGCGCCGGCGCAACAATGTAACCGATCGCCCACAGGCCGCCGATCCACAGCGTGAGCGCCAGCGAGTATATGCCCTCAGTGAGGGATTTCATGAGCCGCACAGGACAAAAAGATAGAACGTGAATGCGTGAAGGGTGAAGAGTGATCCCCCTCACCCCGACCCTCTCCCCCAGTGATGGTGGGGAGGGGGATTTGGTTTAGTTTTCGCCCTTCGCCCTTCACCCTTCACCCTTCACTAGATGTACTTGACGTCGAGTATCTCGTATTCGCGCATGCCGCCCGGCGCCTTTACTTCAGCGACATCGCCCGACGACTTGCCGATCAGCGCGCGCGCAATCGGCGAGCTGATCGAGATCTTGCCCTGCTTGATGTCGGCTTCGTCGTCACCGACGATCTGATAAGTCACCACCTCGCCGCTGGTCATGTCCTCGAGTTCGATCGTCGCACCAAATACGCAGCAGCCGTCGCCGTCGATCAGCGCGGGATTGATGATCTGCGCGTTGGACAACTTGTTTTCGAGCTCGGCGATTCGGCCTTCGACGAAGCTCTGGCGCTCCTTGGCCGCCGCATATTCCGCGTTTTCCGACAAGTCGCCGTGCGAGCGCGCTTCCGCGATCGCGGCGATGATCGCCGGCCGCCGCACGATTTTGAGCTCATGCAGTTCGGCGCGCATTTTTTCCGCGCCAACGATTGTCAATGGAATCTTGCTCACGGCCGCGCGTAACTCCTAGTGGGCTGCTGCAAGGATACGCGAATGCAGGCCCTGCACGTCATATGCTTTCAGTTCGGCCGACTGCTGCATGCCGGTACAGGCGGCGCGCGCGCCGGCGATGGTCGTGTAGAGCGCGATGCGCCCCTGCAGCGCGGCGCGGCGGATCGCGTACGAGTCGCGCACCGCGGTGCGCTTGTCCTCGGCGGTGTTGAGAATCAGCACGATCTCGCCGTTCTTGATCATGTCGAGGACGTGCGGCCGCCCTTCGGCGACCTTGTTGACCGGCGTCACCGGCAGCCCGGCAGCGGCGAGCGCAGCCGCAGTACCGCGCGTTGCCACCAGCGTGAAACCGAGCGCGGCGAGCGAGCGCCCGACTTCGATCGCACGCGGCTTGTCGGCGTTGCGCACGCTGACGAACACCCTGCCTGCGTTCGGCAGCTTCTCACCCGCCGCAAGCTGCGACTTGATGAACGCTTCGGCGAAAGTCGCGCCCACGCCCATCACTTCGCCGGTTGACTTCATTTCAGGCCCCAGCAGCGTGTCGGCGCCCGGGAACTTGATGAACGGAAACACCGCCTCCTTGACCGAGTAGTACGGCGGGACCACTTCGCCGCCGACGTCCTGCTCGGCGAGCGTCTTGCCGACCATGCAGCGCGCGGCGATCTTGGCCAGCGGCAGCCCGGTCGCTTTCGACACGAACGGCACCGTGCGCGACGCGCGCGGATTCACTTCGAGCACGAATATCGCGTCCGCCTGCTCATTTTTCTGAATGGCAAACTGCACGTTCATCAGGCCGACGACCTTGAGCGCGTGCGCCATCGCGATCGTCTGCCGGCGCAGTTCTTCCTGGACCTCGCGCGACAGACTGAACGGCGGCAGCGAGCACGCCGAATCTCCGGAATGCACGCCGGCCTGCTCGATATGCTCCATGATGCCGCCGATCAGCACCTGCTTGCCGTCGCTGATCGCGTCGACGTCGACTTCGGTCGCGTCGTTCAGAAAGCGGTCGAGCAGCACCGGCGAATCGTTCGACACTTTGACCGCTTCGCGCATGTAGCGCTCGAGGTCGCTTTGCTCGTGCACGATTTCCATCGCGCGTCCGCCGAGCACGTAACTCGGCCGCACCACCAGCGGATAGCCGATTTCGTCGGCGAGCGCGAGCGCCTTCTGCGCGCTGCGCGCAGTGCGGTTCGGCGGCTGCTTGAGCTTGAGCTTGTTGAGCAGCTTCTGGAAACGTTCGCGGTCTTCCGCCATATCGATCGAATCCGGCGTGGTGCCGATGATCGGCACGCCGTTCGCTTCGAGGTCGCGCGCGAGCTTGAGCGGCGTCTGCCCGCCGTACTGCACGATCACGCCGTACGGCTTTTCGACGTTGACGATCTCGAGCACATCCTCGAGCGTCAGCGGCTCGAAATACAGCCGGTCGGACGTGTCGTAATCGGTCGACACCGTCTCCGGGTTGCAATTGATCATGATGGTCTCGAAACCGTCCTCGCGCAGCGCGAGCGCCGCGTGCACGCAGCAATAGTCGAATTCAATGCCCTGGCCGATGCGGTTGGGACCGCCGCCCAGCACGATCACTTTCTTGCGATCGGTCGGCAGTGCCTCGCATTCTTCCTCGTAGGTCGAATACATGTAAGCGGTGCGGGTCGCGAATTCCGCAGCGCAGGTATCGACGCGTTTGTAGACCGGCCGGAGGCCAAGCGCGTGCCGGTGCGTGCGCACTTCGGTCTCCGACGACTTCAACAGGAAAGCGAGCCGCCGGTCGGAAAAACCCTTGCGCTTGAGCGTGCGCAGCGTCGCCGCGTCGATATCGGCGAGCTTGCGGTCATCGAGGTCCATCTCGAGGTTGACGATCTCCTTGATCTGCGCGAGGAACCACGGATCTATCCGGGTGAGCTGATAGACCTCCTCCAGCGTGAAGCCGTTCTCGAAAGCGTCGCCCACGTACCAGATGCGCTCCGGTCCCGGCTCGCCCAACTCGTCCTCGATCGCCTCGCGGTCGGTGGTCTTCTGGTTGAGGCCGTCGGCGCCGACCTCGAGCCCGCGCAGCGCCTTTTGAAACGACTCCTGGAACGTGCGGCCGATCGCCATCACCTCGCCGACCGATTTCATCTGCGTCGTGAGGCGGTCGTTGGCGTGCGGGAATTTCTCGAACGCGAAGCGCGGCACCTTGGTCACGACGTAATCGATGGTCGGCTCGAACGACGCCGGCGTGGCACCGCCGGTGATATCGTTTCTGAGCTCGTCGAGCGTGTAGCCGACCGCGAGCTTGGCCGCGACCTTCGCGATCGGAAAGCCGGTCGCCTTCGACGCGAGCGCCGAAGAACGCGACACGCGCGGGTTCATTTCGATGATCAGCATGCGGCCGTCGTCGGGATTGATCGCGAACTGCACGTTGGAGCCGCCGGTGTCGACCCCGATCTCGCGCAGGCACGCGATCGCGGCATCGCGCATGATCTGGTATTCCTTGTCGGTCAGCGTCTGCGCCGGCGCGACGGTGATCGAGTCGCCGGTATGCACGCCCATCGGGTCGAGGTTCTCGATCGAGCAGATGATGATGCAGTTGTCCTTGCGGTCGCGCACCACCTCCATCTCGAATTCCTTCCAGCCGATCACGGACTCTTCGATCAGGACTTCCCTGGTCGGCGACGCTTCGAGACCGCGCTCGCAGATGGCGACGAATTCCTCGCGGTTGTAGGCGATGCCGCTGCCGGTGCCGCCAAGCGTGAACGACGGCCGGATGATGGTCGGGAAGCCGACCACCGCCTGCACCTGCAGCGCTTCCTCGAGACTGTGCGCGAGCGCCGAGCGCGCGCTGCCGAGCCCGATCTTGCTCATCGCAGCCTTGAATTTCTCGCGGTCTTCGGCCTTGTCGATCGCCTCTTTCCTGGCGCCGATCATCTCGACGCCGTACTTCTCGAGCACGCCGTGCCGGGCGAGATCGAGCGCGCAATTGAGCGCGGTCTGGCCGCCCATCGTCGGCAGCAGGGCGTCGGGGCGCTCGAGCGCAATCACTTTCTCGACCATCTGCCAGGTGATCGGTTCGATGTAGGTCGCGTCCGCCATGTCGGGGTCGGTCATGATCGTCGCCGGATTCGAATTGACGAGCACGACGCGATAGCCTTCCTCGCGCAGCGCCTTGCACGCCTGCGCGCCGGAATAATCGAACTCGCACGCCTGGCCGATCACGATCGGACCGGCGCCGATGATCAGGATGCTCTTGATGTCGGTTCTTTTTGGCATTTCACTCGTTCACTCCTTCACCCGTTTACCACTTCTGTTTTATGTTGCTCGATCATCTTTACAAACCGATCAAACAAATAATCGACATCATGCGGCCCCGGGCTCGCCTCCGGGTGGCCCTGGAAGCAGAATGCCGGGCGGTCGGTGCGCGCAAACCCCTGCAGCGTGCCGTCGAACAGCGACTTGTGGGTGACGCGCACATTGGCCGGCAAGGTCGAAGCGTCGACCGCGAAACCGTGGTTCTGGCTGGTGATCATCACGCGACCGGTATCGAGGTCCTGCACCGGATGGTTGGCGCCGTGATGGCCGAACTTCATCTTGACGGTGCGCGCGCCGCTCGCCAGCCCGAGCAGCTGGTGGCCGAGGCAGATGCCGAAAATCGGGATGCCGCTGTCGAGCAGCTCACGGATCGCGCGGATCGCGTAGTCGCACGGCTCGGGGTCCCCCGGGCCGTTCGAGAGGAAAATACCGTCGGGTTTGTGCGCGAGCGCGTCTTTCGCCGCGCTCTGCGCAGGAACAACCGTGAGCTTGCAGCCGCGGGCGGCGAGCTTGCGCAGGATATTGCGCTTGATGCCGTAGTCGAACGCGACGACATCGAATTTCGATTGCTCCTGGCGGCCGTGGCCTTGCCCGAGCACCCACGTCGTTTCGGTCCAGGCATACGGTTTATCGCAGCTCACGACTTTCGCGAGGTCCATGCCGGCCAGGCCGGGAAATCCGCGTGCCGCCTTGAGTGCGGCTTCCTCATCGATCTTCCCGGCCATCAGGCAGCCGTCCTGCGCGCCCTGCTCGCGCAGGATGCGCGTCAGTCTGCGGGTATCGATATCGGCGATCGCAACGACATTCTGCTCGCGCAAAAACGCAGACAGGTCCTGCGTCTTGCGCCAGTTGCTCGCGAGCGGCGGCAGATCGCGAATCACGAGTCCCGCGGCATACACCTTGCCCGACTCGACGTCTTCGGGATTGGTGCCGGTGTTGCCGATATGCGGGCAAGTCAGCGTGACGATCTGGCGGCAGTACGACGGATCGGTGAGGATTTCCTGATAGCCGGTCATCGCGGTATTGAACACGACCTCGCCCGCGGAAATGCCGGGCGCACCGATCGACGAGCCGCGAAAAACCGTGCCATCTCTGAGTACGAGGATGGCTGGCTGGCGTTGCGACACGTCGAACTCCCTGGAGTAGATACGGAAAGCGGGACAGGTCTGCGACCCATCCCGCTTCAGGAGTTGCGATTATACGCGAAAGACGCTCGCCCTTCAACGCGTCAGACAACCACCGGGCACCATGCAAGCATCTGATTCAACGCTCGAAAGAACCCGGGAGGCCGTGCAGTGCGCTACCTCAGTCCCAACACGTCCTGCATGTCGAAAAGCCCCGCCTGCTTCCCCGCCAGGAAGCGCACGGCGCCGGTATTACGAACGCGCTGCGTTACCGCAGTCCCAGCACGTCCTGCATATCGAACAGGCCATGTTTCCGTCCCGCCAGGAAACGCGCGGCGCGTAGAGCCCCTTGCGCGTAAGTCGCGCGGCTGCCGGCCTTGACCGTGATCTCGACGCGCTCGCCGGTGCCGGCGAACATTACCGTGTGATCGCCGACGATATCGCCGCCGCGGATAGCCGCGAAGCCGATGGTCGACGCCTTGCGCTCGCCGGTCACGCCCTCGCGGCCATAGACCGCGCATGCGGCGAGATTCCTGCCGAGCGCCTTGGCGATGATGTCGCCGATATGCAGCGCCGTGCCGGAAGGCGCGTCGACCTTGTGGCGATGGTGCGCCTCGATGATTTCGATATCGTAGCCTTCGTTGAGCACACGCGCCGCCTGTTCCGAGAGCTTGAACACGAGGTTGGTGCCCACGCTCATGTTGGGCGCCATCACGATCGCGATGTCGCGCGCCGCGTCAGCGATGGTTTTCTTCTGCCCGTCGCTGAAACCGGTGGTGCCGATCACCATTTTCACGCCCAGCTTGCGGCATGCCGCGAGATGCGCGAGCGTGCCCTCGGGGCGCGTAAAGTCGATCAGCGCCTGGCAGCCGGCAAGACTTTTTTCAATATCGGCATTGATCGCAACCCCGCAGGGCGCGCCGACCAGCTCGCCCGCGTCTTTCCCGAGGTTGGCGTTTCCCGGTTGTTCGAGCGCCGCGGCAAGACGCAGATCGGCGCTGTGCAACACCGCCTCGAGCAGCGCGCGCCCCATGCGTCCCGAGCTTCCTGCAACCGCTATGTTCAATGTCGCCATCTCCGGGCCCGCTCAATCAAAAGCCGATCTTGTCCATCATTCTGCCAAAGAATCCCTTTTCCTTCGGTTTTTCTTTTTTCTCGTCGGCTTTGGCCGCGTCGGTCTTCGCCGCCTCGGTTGCCGCCGCCGGTTTGTCCGCGGCCGTAACCCCTGGCTTGGCGGCCGGCGTCGCTGCAACGGGAGGCTTTTCCGCGGGCTTCGCCGCAACCGGGGGTTTTGCCGCCGGTTTGTCCGGTTCCTGCATGGCGTCCACCGGCACCACATCGCCTTCGATGCGCAGCAGTTTATCGCCGTCGAAAATAACCGTCAGATGGCGGCGCTGCGTCGCTTTGCCCTGGCTTTGATACAGGTACACGTAATCCCAGCGGTCGGTGCGGAACGGATCAACGACCAGCGGCGAGCCGAGCGCAAAACGCACTTGCGCGCGCGTCATGCCGGCTTTCAGCTTGGCAACCATCTCCTGCGTGACGAGATTGCCCTGCTGGATGTCGATCTTGTAGGGAGAAATAACGGCGGGCAGTTCCGGCGCCTGCTTGCAGCCCGCCAGCGCCAGCACCACCAGCAATATCAGAAGTTTCTGCATCCGCTCGATTCTCGGCCCAATCGGCCGTCCGGCCTTTCGCGCGCAGTATTCGGTCAAAACCCAGTATGATAGCGTAGCCTTCATACGACGTCAGGCGCACGAGTGAGTTCCCCCAGCGATCTCAAGACCATCGGCCTCAAGGCGACGCTGCCGCGGCTGCGCATTCTCGAGTTGTTCGAGAAAAGCGAAGTGCGCCATCTGGCGGCCGAAGACGTCTACAGGATGCTGCTCAAGGAAGGCACTGACACCGGGTTGGCGACGGTCTACCGCGTGCTGACGCAGTTCGAGCAGGCCGGTCTATTGGTGCGCCATCACTTCGAGTCCGGCAAGGCGGTATTCGAATTAAACCAGGGCGGCCACCACGACCACCTGGTGTGCCTGCAGTGCGGGCGCGTCGAAGAGTTCTACGACGAAGCCATCGAGAAACGCCAGATCGCGGTCGCCAAGGAGCGCGGTTTCGCGATCCACGAGCACTCGCTGCACATCTACGCCGACTGCACCAAGGCGAACTGCCCGTACAAAAACCGTGAAGGGTGAAAAGGGCGCGGGATGCGCAATCCTTTTGCTATCCATCGCAGCCTATTTCGTGATAACGCCGCGTGCGTTGCAGCCTATCCTGGCGCCGGGACATGCGTGCTTCGCTTATAGCAGATCGTTCACAAGTTTCGGTTCCGTGAACCCTGTGTCCTGTTGCTTAAGCTTTTTTGATTTTCCTGGCGGTCTTGGCAATTAAATCTTGTTTTTCCTTGGCGTCCTCCGCGTCCTTGGCGGCAAAGCTTTAGATTTCAGCCTCGCCAAAACTCCTCCACCGGACGCGCGAACCGGTCGTCCGGCGTCGTCAAGACGCCGCGCTCTTTTTTACACCTTTTTTACGTTCGACCTTCGATAATTTGTCCCGGCTATACATGCCTTCGGCTAGGCTATGACCGTAACGGTCACCGTACGGCAAGGAGTCGTGATGCCCCTCATTGGAAACGCGCCGCAAGACGCGTTCGTTGACGACAAAGTTGCGGCTGGTTCGTTTCGAAATTACCTGCTCGCTTTCGTTGCATGCGGGATAACCACCGCTGTTGCTTCGCCGCTCAGCAAGTACTTCGATCTTGCCAACATCGTGATGCTGTTCCTGCTGACCGTGCTGCTGGTGGCGGTCCGGCTCGGCCGCGGTCCGGCCGTGATGACGGCGTTCCTGAGCGTTGCGTTATTCGACTTTTTCTTCGTCCCGCCGCAATTGTCCTTTGCGGTAAGCGACTTTCAGTACCTGCTGACCTTCGCGGTCATGCTGACGGTCGCGTTGATTACCGGGCAATTGACGGCCGGCCTGCGGCAGCAGGCGGAGCTTGCCTCGATCAGGGAACGACGGACCCACGCGCTGTACGAGATGGCCCGCGAACTCGCCGGTGCATTGACCATAGGACAGGTGGCGGAGATTTCGCGCCGGTTCCTGCGCAACGTAGTGCACGTGCAGGCGGCGCTTCTACTGCCCGACAGGAACGGGCGGTTGAAGTCTGCCGAAGACGACAACGACGAGCGATCGCGATGGGTCGAGCTTCGGATGGCCCTGCTCGCCTACGAAAACACCGCGTGCACCGACCTCGATGCGCCGCACCCCGTCGGATATTTTCCGCTCAAGGCGCCGACGCGCGTGCGCGGCGTAATGGCTGTCGCGTCTTCAGGCGCAAGCACGTCCGTGCTGAACGAACACCGCGAGCTGCTCGAAACCGTGGCGTCCCTGATCGCCATCGCCGTTGAACGACTGCACTATGTCGAAGTCGCGAACAGCGCGCAGGTGCAAATGGTAGCCGAGAGGTTGCGCAGTTCCATCCTGTCAGCCGTGTCTCACGACTTGCGGACGCCGTTGACGGCGCTGGTCGGTTTGGCGGACTCGCTGACCATCGCAAAGCAGCCGTTGCCGGACCAACTACGGGAGACCGCCGAAGCGATTCGGGACCAGGCGATCCGGCTCAGCGGGCTGGTCGCCAATCTGCTGGATATGGCTCGCCTCAATGCCGGCGAAGTAAAACTCCGCAAAGAATGGCAGCCGCTCGAGGAGGTCATCGGATCGAGCATCAAGCTGCTCGCAAGAAACCTCGCCGATCACACCGTCAGCGTTCATTTGCCGACGGACCTTCCGTTGCTTGAATTCGATGCCGTCCTGATCGAACGCGTGTTCTGCAATCTGCTCGAGAACGCCGCGAAATATTCTGCGGCCGGCTCGCCGATCGAGATCTCCGCGCGGCGCCGCGACTATCTGGTCGAAGTCGCGGTCTGCGATCAAGGGCCGGGAATTCCCGAAGAACTCAGCCCCGACATTTTCGAGATGTTCGTGCGCGGCGCTCGGGAATCCGCCAAAGCCGGGGTGGGACTCGGCCTGGCGATCTGTCGCGCCATAATCGAAGCACACGGCGGCTCCATCGCGGCCAGGAATCAGCCGGAGCGCGGCGCCTGCTTTGTGTTCACGCTGCCGACGGGCAGCCCGCCCACGATCGAAACCGAGGAACCGGTACCGGACATCAGCCATGAGTGAAGTCAGGCCACGAATCATCGTCATCGAGGATGAAAAGCAGATTCGTCGCTTCATGCGCAACGCCCTGGAGGACG
>JAHFRL010000201.1 GCA_023266235.1 Betaproteobacteria bacterium | reverse complement strand
GTGGGGGTGGGGATTGGCTCTTCAGGTTTTCATCTCACTGAACAGCGGTATTATTTGGCCATTCCAGGATCGGATAGCGCCGCGCGGAACTGGTCGTACTCGGCCTTCATGTAGCGCACGGTCGATTGGGATTCCATGCTGCCCGCGCACTACGCAACGATCTCCAGGCCCCGCTTCTGCACCAGGTGGAGCAGTTTGAGCGCGGTCCCGGTTGGCCGCTTTTGACCGATTTCCCACTTCTGCACCGTCGATACGCTGGTATTGAGTAGCGCGGCAAAGACCGCCTGGCTAACGTGTGAGGTTTCACGGATTTTCTTGATCTTACTCGGTGACAAAGGTTCGACCGGCGGCAGACACAGCCGATCGAATTCGCGCAGAGTGACCTGATCCATCACGCCCGCGGCATGTAGCCCCTTGGCCGTCTCACGCACGGCCTCAAGAATTGGTGATTTTTTCTTCCGCATCGCAATGTACCTCCATCAATTCACCGGCATTTTGTGCCTTGGCTAACGCCGGCGGCGTCAGCATCGGGTTTTGTAGATTGCCATGCCTGCTCTCCCCGGCTCATTTATAGCACTAAGTGCTATAGACTGCAAGTGCAAAAGTTGAAGACAGCGCCCTACCCATGCTGGCGCCTTCCGCTGCTTCGCACCCGGCCGGGTGCCAGGTTCGTTGCGCCCCGATCTTGGATCTCGATGAGGCTACTGAGGCGAGATAAGTTTTAGTGATGGAAAATAGGTGCGATAGCGGGTCACATCGCGAGTCAGGAGTGGGATGCCGGCAACGGCGGCATGAGAGCCAATGAAGGTCACGGCGCGAACATTTGTTGCAGGCGCTCGAGCGCCGGCGCCGGATCGAGCTCGGCCAGCTTCTTCGTGAGACGCGAATTATCGACCATGCGAATCTGATCGAGCGCCACTGAGCGGACCTTGCCGCCAATTCGCACCGTGAAACGCGTCGCCCAGGGTCTGATCGTGGTGGCCACCGGCGCAACGATCACGGTGCCGAGACCCCGGTTCATCTCGTCCGGCGAGACCACGAGCGCAGGTCTGCGCTTGCTTATTTCCCGGCCGCGAGCGGGATCAAGCTCCACCCACCACACCTCGCCACGACGTGGATGCGCGGCGGGCATCACTTGTCCCAGCCCTCATCAATGGGGAGACCGCCCCACAGGTTTTCGGGTTTTCGAGGACGCTTCTTCTGGAATGATTCCTCCCACCCCGCGCGCGGGTGCGGCGCTTGCCCGATCACGATAGCGTGATCCCGCACCTGCAACTGCACGGGGCGCGATGGATCGAGTTTGGACTGGCGCAGCACCGCCTTGGGAATACGCACCCCTTTCGAGTTGCCGATGGCAACGATTTTGGCTTCCATGACCCCTCACGATCGCTGTAATTACGCCGTAATTATATCAGCCCGGCGGCACGCACACCATCTCAGGCCGAGGGCGCAGGGGGTCGGCGTGCGGCGAGGCCGCCTTCCATCAGTTGCTTGTCCATCGTTCATTCCTTTATGGAGTTATTGATCGAAACGTCCCTGCTCGTTTAAAGATCGCCGAGATGCTTGACGATCTCGGTGTGATCCGCTTTTCCGCCGACCTCGGCTTCGGCCGCCTGCCAGAGCCGCAGGGTGGCATGCCCCAGCTCCGCCGGCACACCGCACGCTTCAGCGACCTCCATCGCCAGCGCCAGATCTTTCGCCATCAGACCCAGCGCAAAGCCCGAGTTGAACTTCTTGTTCAGTATGAACTGGGCAAACTTGTTTTCAGTGCTGTTGTTGCGGCCGGTTGAAGCATTGATGACGTTGATGAGGGTTTGCGCGTCGATCCCGAAACGCCGCGCGATAATCACCGCCTCGCCTGCCGCGGCGAGGCCGGCCGCGGAAACATAGTTATTCAGGACTTTCGCCGCGTGTCCGGAACCCAGGGACCCGATATAGAATCTGCGCCCCATCGGCGCCAGCAGCGGATCGCAGCGCTTCGCGAGTTCCTCGTCGCCCCCGACTATGATCGCAAGCGACCCGGCGACAGCGCCTTTCACGCCGCCGGACACCGGGGCATCGAGCAGCGACATCCCGCGCTGAGCGAGGTCTTTACCGAGAACCCGGGTCCCGACCGGCGACGACGAGCTCATGTCGATGATCGCCGTGCCCTTCGCCATGCTTTGCGCCAGACAGTCCCCGGCGCCGCCTGCGCCACCCAATACGACCTGACGCACCACATGGCCGTCAGGCAGCATCGTGATGATCACGTTCGAGTGCCGTGCGAGTTCTGCCAGGCCGGCGGCACTGCTGCCGCCATGCGCAGCGACGAATTTCCGGCTCTTGCCGGGGTCGGAATCGTACACCTGCACGACCCAACCGGCCTTGATCAGATGGGACGCCATCGGCGCCCCCATATTGCCGATGCCGACGAACCCGACCTTGACCGTCGCCGGCGAGATTGCAACTGCCTTGCTGTCTGCTTGCGCCACTATGATCTCCCTGTTGAATCCGACATGCCGCGCCCATGCGGTCAGGCGGCCCGCTTTTCCTTCACGCACCGCCCGGCGCTGCGGCCGGCGATGCGCCCGAACACCGTGCCGCTGGTAAGGCCGCTTGCGCCCGGATAGTTGAAATAGAACAACCCTCCCACCATCTCGCCCGCCGCAAACAGGCCGGGAATCAGCTCGTGATTGGTGTCCACCACCTGCGCGTCATTGGTGATCTTGAGCCCGCCGAAAGTGAACGTGACGCCGCACGTGATCGCATACGCTTCGAACGGCGGCGTGTCGAGGCGGTTCGCCCAGTTCGACCTCGGCACTTCCAGTCCGGCGGCACCACGCCCGTCCTTGATATTGGGATTGAACGGAGCGCCGGTCTTCACCGCGGCGTTGAACTCGCGGATGGTCCGCAACAACTGCTCTTTGTTCACGTCTTCCATGCGGTCGGCCAGCTCTTCGAGCGTGTTCGCGGTGACCTTCGTCACGTGCCGGGTGCGGTATTCGGGCCGCAGCAGGTGCACGACCTTCGAATCGTAGATCTGCCAGGCGAACTGCCCGGGCTGGTCGAGGATGATGCGGCCGTATTTCGCGTAGGTGTAATTCCTGAAATCCGCGCCCTCGTCGAGAAACCGTTTCCCGTCGGCATTCACGATGATCGAGAACGGATAGCTGTCGCGCTCGTAATCGTTGGTCAACGCATAGTCGCCGAAATCCGCCGCGTAGCGTTCCCAGCCGACGGCGTGGCAGCCCGACCAATGACCGTGCGGCTGCGCGCCGATAGCGAGCGCCATCGCAAGTCCGTCGCCGGTGTTGTATTTGGTGCCGCGCACCTTTGCGAGGTCCCAGCCTTTGCCGAGATAGCGGCTGCGCCATTCGGTGTTGGCTTCGAAGCCCCCGCACGCCAGCACCACCGCTCCCGCGCGGACGGTCTGCGTCGTTCCCTTCAGCCTGACGACGACGCCCGACACCCCGGCATCCGAGTGCACCAGATCCTGTACCCACGCATCGTAGCGGACGTGAACGCCGGCTTTGGCGGCAGCTTGGTAGAGCCCATCGACGAGGCCCGGTCCGCCTCCCCACGCCGCGAGCGTCGCGCCGCCCCAGAACTTGAACCTGCCGTCGATGTTGAACGCCTGGCGCCCGAACTGGGGCTCGAACCTGATGCCCTGCTTGCGCAGCCAGTGCAGGGCGGCGTTGCTGCGCCTGACCAGGATTTCGCACAGATCGGGGTCGGTGCGGTTCTGGGTGATGCGCGCCATGTCGTCGAAAAACTGCTCTTCGGTATAGCTGCCGAAGTCGCTCGCCGCCATCTCCTGGTCGGTAAGATCGGGCGCCAGCGCGCGGATATCGTCCGCGCCGTTGTATACGCAGCGCATCAAGCCTTCGGTGAAGGTGCTGTTGCCGCCGCGCTCGGCTTCGCGCGCCCGTTCGAGCAACAACACGTTGGCGCCTTCCTCGCGCGCCGACAGCGCGGAGCAGAGCGCCGCGTTGCCGCCTCCGACGACGATGACGTCGTACTGCTGATTATCCACGCCGATATCCGGGCTCGAGTTCAATTAACCGGCGCGCACGAATACCGCTGGAATGCGATGCTGTTTCATTATGCTTTGCCCAATCCCCGTTACGCCGGCGTGACGCAGGGTCAATCAACCTTCGCCCCCGCGGATTTAACGGCTTTCCCCCACTTCGTCATTTCCGTCTTGATGAAAGCCCTGAACTCGTCCGCGGTGCTGCCTACCGCTTCGCTGCCGTCGGCCGCCAGCCGTTGCTGGATATCCGGCGCCTGCAGCGCTTTCCTGACTTCCCGGTTCACTTTGTCCACGATCGCGCGCGGCGTGCCCGCGGGAGCGAGCAGTCCGTACCAGGCGCTCACGTCGTAGTCGGGAAAACCCGATTCGGCCATCGTCGGCAGATCGGGCAGCACGCTGGAACGCTTTTTCCCCGTGATCGCCAGCGCGCGCAGCCGGCCCGACTTGACGTGGGGCACCGTCGACACCATGGCGCCAATATAGAGTTGCTCGCGCCCGCTTATCAAGTCTGTCAGGGCCGCCACCGCCCCTTTGTACGGAACATGCACCATGTCGATGCCCGCCATCGCCTTGAGCATCTCGGGAGCGAGGTGATTGAGCGTTCCATTGCCGGCCGATGCGTAAAGAATCTTTCCCGGATTGGCTTTCGCATGTGCGATCAGTTCCCTGATCGAGGCAGCCGGCAACGACGGATGAACGACCAGAATGTCGGTAACGAGGTTGAGCAGCGATACCGGCGCGAGGTCCTTGACCGGGTCGTACGGGAGCTGCGCATACAGCGTGGGCGTGATGGCGAAGCTCACGTCTGTCATGAGCAGCGTATAACCGTCGGGCGCGGCTTTGGCGGCGATGGCCGCGCCCAGCGTGGTCCCCGCTCCCGGTCGGTTGTCGACGATGAGCGGCGGGCCCCAGACTTCGGACAGTTGCTGGCCGATGGCGCGCGCGAGTATGTCGATGCCGCCGCCGGGCGGATAGACCACCACCACGCGTACCGGTTTATTCGGATAGTCGGGGGCTGCCGCCAGCGCTCCCTGAACGCAGCCCAGCAGCATCAATATCGCAAACCCGGCTTTCGACCTGAGCTTCATCGCTTGCCGGTCGCCCCCGGACTCGCGCGCCGGCGCTGCACTTCGCGCTTGACCCAGTTCGTCAGACCGCCCTCGTCGACGATGTCCTGCACGAATGTCGGCAGCGGGTTGGTGCGAAACCGCCGGCCGTCGAAGGTGATCTCCCCGGTCGCCGTATCCACGCGGCCCTGCTGCCCCTGCTGCGCGGCGCGCGCAGCCTCGGGACACGTCATGATCGGCAGGCCGAGATCGATGGCCATGCGGTAGAAGGTCCTGGAAAAACTGGCGGCCACGATGCAGCTCAGCCCCAGCGCCTTCAGCCCGAGCGGCGCCTGTTCGCGTCCCGAGCCGGCGCCGAAGTTGGTGCCGGCCACCAGGATGTCCCCCGGCTTGACGCGGTGCACGAATCCGGGATCGATTTCCTCGAAGATGTGCCTGGCGATTTGCGCCGGATCGAGAATCGACAGATAGCGCCCGGCGATCATGACATCGGTGTCTATGCTGTCGCCCAGAACATGCAGCGTGCCTTCGAATATCATGGTGCGCCTCGACTAGAGCCTGTTATGGACTTGTACTTTGAGGGGCGATATGGCACATAGTAGGGATGAAAAATCCCACGAAGTCCCCCAAGCCTTACCCCAGCGACGTAAGTGACGAAGAGTGGTCATTTG
>JAHFRL010000083.1 GCA_023266235.1 Betaproteobacteria bacterium | reverse complement strand
CACCGCCGGCAGCGGCAAGCGGCGCCACCACCGGAATCTCGCGCTCGGCGAGCTCGAGCGCGAAGCGGTGCTCTTCGAGTATCGCCTCGTTGCTCCAGCGCTGCGGGCGATAGAACTTCGCCACCAGCGCGGGCCCGTCCTCGAGCCACACCTGGTAGACGCGGTTCTCAAAACTGTTCAACGCGAACTGCCGCCCGTCGCAACGGTAACCGCAGCTTTCGACGGCATCGAGGATCAGGTCAGGCGTGAGGTCCTGATAGGGCTGTTCGGACATGGTCAACGCCGAACATACCACACGCTATCGCATGAACGCAGGAGAGAGCAGCCGCACGCCGACGGTCCACCAGCGCGACGGCCCGTAATTTCCGGATTGGGCGCCCATCGTGGTGTCGATCTGGACACGGTTGGGCACGATCCAGATGCGCAGCCCGCCTTGCATGAACGGCTGCGCATGATTATTGCCGTAGGTCTCGGCAATGATGGCGACGCGTGGAGTCAGATTCAGTTCCCCGCCGATGCCCCAGGTCAAGGCCCTGGTCGAATCGTCGCGGTTGTAAAGCCCGCCGAGATTGGCGTGCACGATCACCTGATCGTCGCGAAACGACGCGCTGATCGGAACGTAGCTGTAGAAGCTGCCGAATTGCTCCTGCTGGGTATTGCGGTCGCGGTGGTAAACACCGCCCGCCACGAGTCCATGGGAATAGCCGTTGGTTTCGAGTGTCCGGAACAAACCCTTGCCCTGCAGTATGAAGTCGGCCGCGTGCCCGCCGCCCGCCGCGGGCTGCTGGGTGCCGCCCAGCGTAAGCTCGAGGTTGCCGGTGAAATTGCAGGCCGGCAATGCCCAGAACTCGTAGCTGCCGCGATTGCCCCGCCGCCATGATTCAAGCTGGCACGCGCCATGCTCGACGATGCGCGCATCGTCGGTGACCATCGGCCGCGCCGCCTGCGCCGGCGCCGCAGCGCCGGCAACATAGCAGCCGAGCAGCGCCGCATTCAGCACCCGCGCGGCCCGCCATGGGTTCGATGGGGGCAATCGGTGTGGCGGCATGGGGCTCGATTCAGGCGACGGAAGCGCTGATGGAAGCTGGAATTCCTGCGTGTTTCGCGATAGTCTCGCATATCCGGACCGCGCCGGGACAACATAATGCTGACTGCCTACGCCGCCATCAACGGGACGCTGAACAAAATCGGCGTCAATCAGCAGTCCGATCTCCCCGGCGACGTGCTGTGGCTCGATCTCTACAATCCCACCGAGCAGGAACGGCAGTGGATCCGGCAGGTCTACGGCCAGGAGCTGCAGTTCATCGAGGAACTCGGCGAGATCGAGGCCAGCGCGCGTTTCTTCCGCGACGAGCACGGGCTGCATCTGCACCTCTATTTCCTGCTCACCGGCGACGAGATCACGCGCAACGTCGACGTTGCCTTCATTATCAATAACGGCCGGCTCTTCACGCTGCGCAGCGACGAACTCTCAGAGTTCCGCTCGTTCTACGGCCAGGCCGCAAAGAACCGCGAGCTGTGCGCCAGTGCGATGACGGTCCTGGCCGGCATTATCGCGACCCGCGTCGGCATGATGGCGGACCTCTACGAGCGCCTGGAGTCGGAGCTCGAGCCGGTGAGCACGGCGGCGTTCCGCGGCAACGCGCGCAGCATGCCGCGCGTGCTGGAAGCTCTCGCCCGCATCGAGGACATCAACGGCAAGGCGCGGCTCGGCCTGCTCGAGAACCAGCGCGCCTATTCCAACCTGGGCCGCAGCACCGAGGCTGGCGCCCAGGTCGAAACCATCAACGAAATCCTGCGCGACGTCGAGTCGCTGATGACTTACTCGAGCTTCCTTGCCGACCGCGCCAAGTTCCTGATGGACGCCGCGCTCGGCATGATCAACATCGCCCAGAACAAGCGTCTCAATATCTTCACCGTGCTGTCGGTGATATTGATGCCGCCGACGCTGATCGCGAGCGTCTACGGCATGAATTTCCGCCACATGCCCGAGCTCGAGTGGTACCTGGGCTATCCGCTCGCGCTGCTGCTGATGCTGGCGGTCGCGATCGGGCCGATCCTCTATCTCAAGCGCAAGGACTGGCTGTAGCGCCTGAGCGCGGCGGCCGCGACATGCACATCGGTGACGCGGCATTCTGCGAGCAGGCTCGTGACGGAGCCGACGATGCGATCGATGTCGTCGGGCGGATCGAGCGACCAGCGAAAGCCCTCGGCCGGCGCGTCATCGAACCGTGAACTGAAGCTGACGCGGATCCCGGCGTCGTCGTGCGCGCTGATCACCGCGACCGGGTCGCCCGCCGCGGTGCGGAAGCGCCTGCCGGACTATCTCAATCGCGTTCACCACTGATCAGAAGCATTGCCCAGCTTTCCCCTTCATTCCTCATCCTTCAACTAGTCCACCCTGGCGCCGGAATCCTTCACTACCTTCGCCCACTTCGCGTCTTCCTTCCTGATCAAAGCCGCGAACTCCGTCGCGGTACCGCCGACGGGGTCCGCGCCGCGCGCCGCGAGCATCGTCCTGACCTCGGGTATGGCGAGCGCCTCGTTCATTGCGCGGTTGAGACGGGAGACCACTGCGGCAGGAGTTCCAGCGGGCGCAACCATCCCGAACCACTGCGTGACGTCGTAGCCCGGCACCCCGGCTTCAGCGATCGTGGGCAGATCGGGCATCACCGCGGAGCGGTGCGCCGAGGTCACTCCGAGTCCACGCAGCTTCCCCGCCTGAATCTGCGGCACGAGGCCAACCAGGCTCGCGATAGTGACCGGCACCTGGCCCGCGAGCACGTCGTTGAGCAACGGGCCGGTGCCCTTGTACGGGATATGCGTAATATTCGTGCCGGCCATCGACTTGAACAGTTCCATCGCGAGATGTCCCGACGAGCCGCTGCCCGCCGAGGCGTAGTTGATATGGCCGGGTTTGGCCTTGGCAAGCGCGATCAGCTCCTGCACCGACTTCGCCGGCAGCGAGGGATGCACCGCCAGCACGAGCGACACGGATACGAACTGGGCTACCGGAGCAAAATCCCTGATCGCGTCGTAGCCGACCTTGCGATAGAGATGCGGATTGATCACGTGCGGCAGCGAGACGAAATGCAGCGTGTAACCGTCGGGCACTGCACGCGCAACGATTTCAGTCGCGATCGCGCCGCCGGCGCCGCCGCGGTTATCGACCACCACCTGCTGGCCGAACGCTTCGGTGAGCCGCTGCGCGGCGATGCGCCCCAGAATGTCCATTGCACCGCCCGGCGGGAAACCGATCACCAGGCGGATCGGCCGGTCGGGATAGGTCTGTGCCGCGAACGCAACCGCACCTGCCCAGGGCAGCATCGCCGCAACAAGCAGCGCCAATTCTTGTCTCATCGCACTCCCCTCCAATCCGTCAGGCGTTGTCCTTCCGCCTCCCGCCTCTCGGCGTCAGCCTCAGTCCACCTTGGCGCCGGAAACTTTGACGGCTTTACCCCACTTCTCGATTTCCGCCTTGAAAAACGCGGTAAATTGCTCCGGCGTATCGCCGACGAAATCCGCGCCTTC
The DNA here is from genome assembly GCA_023266235.1 of Betaproteobacteria bacterium. Lineage (GTDB taxonomy): Bacteria > Pseudomonadota > Gammaproteobacteria > Burkholderiales > SG8-41 > PALSA-1004. Next base: position 17,159 of record JAHFRL010000083.1, on the reverse strand, counting down.
CGACGCGATGCGTTCGTAAACCTCGGGCAGCTTGATGATACGCACGACCTCGGCGTGCAGCCTGGTGACGATCTCGCGTGGTGTTGCGGCAGGCACGGCGACGCCGAACCACGAACCGGTTTCGAAACCCTTGAGTCCCTGCTCGTCGATGGTCGCGACTTCAGGAAGAACCGACACCCGCTTCAGGCTGGTGACCCCGAGCGCGCGCAACCGCCCGCTTCTGACGTGCGGCAGCACCGATACGAACGCGCCGAAATAAACTTCGATGTGGCCGGCCACGACGTCGACGAGCGCAGGCGATGCGCCCTTGTACGGCACATGGATCATCTTGATCCCGGCCATGGTCTTGAACAATTCGCCGGCGAGATGGTGCGGACTGCCGATGCCGGTCGAACCGTGGCGCAACTCGTTCGGGTGTGCCTTCGCGAGCGCGATCAGCTCGCGCGTGTTTCTGGCAGGCACCGACGGATGCACGACCACGATGCCCGGCACCTTGGCGATGTCGGTCACATAAACGAAATCCCTGACCGGGTCATAGGCAAGTTTCGGATAGAGCGTGACATTGATCGCATTAGCGACCGTCGGCATGAACAGCGTGTAACCGTCGGGCGGCGACTTGGCCGCGATCTCGGAGCCGATATTGGTGCCCGCACCGGCGCGGTTCTCGACCACCACCGGCTGTCCCCACGCTTCATTGAGCTTCGCGCCGACCGCGCGCGCGAGAATATCTGCGGCGCCGCCCGGCGTATAGCCGACAATAAAGCGTATCGGCTTGCTGGGATAGGATTGTGCGACGCCGACTCCGGACATCGCCAACGACAGCGAGCCGCATAGAATCACTCTAAAAAGCATGACTTTCGTTCTATTATTCATCCTTCATCCTTCCGCCTTCATCCTTCTTCAGGCACGCCTCGACACCGTCCGCAACGCTTGCGGCAATCCGTTGTTGCACGTTCTTGTCACTCATTCTGGTTTCCTCCTCGCGATTGACGACGACCCCTGCTTCGAACAGCAGCGCCGGAATTTTGGCGTGTCTGGCGATCGCCAGATTATCGAAATAATGCACTCCGTTATCTTTGTCGGCAAACGGCCGGTTTTCCCCGGACACCGGATCGGCGTGATACAGGGACGGTTTGAAGCCCGCGTTTCTCAGCGCGGCGCCGATCGCCGAGGCGCAGCGCATGCCTTTCTTCCAGTCCGGGTTCGCACGCGAAACGAAGAGGGAAAACCCCGCAAACCGGTCGCTGTAGCGGCGCTCGGCGCCATCGTGCGTCCACGTCGAGAGATATCTCTCCCGCACCGAATCGTGATGCACCGAGATGAACAGGTCGGCGCCGTTCGCCGCGCGCGGGCGGCGCCACAGGTCTTTCATATTGCCGTCGGCGCCAATCAGCCGTGTCGCATACCGGCGCGCTTGCAACGCCGCTTCGATTTCGCGTGCGAGATCGAGATTGAACTCGAACTCGGGACGGCCGCGCGCGCTGATCACGCCCGGCTCCCCGAAATAGTGTCCGACGTCGATCGCTATGCTTGCAGCAGCGGCCGGTTGCGCCAGAGCGCACAGCAGCAGCGCGACGCGCCGCATCACCACCCCAACGCGTACGCCGGTCTTCTGGGATCGGCGCCGCCGTGCAGCACGCCGGTCTTGTGGTCGGCGACGATGGTGCACGGCGCACCGGCGAGCCACGTCCACTCGTCCCACCAGCAAACCTTGTGGCCGAGCCGCGCCAGTTCATCGCCGGTCTCTTGCGGGATGCGCGCTTCGAGATACAGCCGGCCCGGGAAATATGCGTGCGGCTCGAACGAGCCGGGATAGCTGTAATTGGCAAAGCGCGGCGCCTCGGTCGCGCTCTGCGCATCCATGCCGAATACGTTGACGTTGAGAAACACCTGCAGCATCGCCTGCGGCTGCACGTCGCCGCCGGGCGTGCCGAACGGCATCAATACCCTGCCGTTCCTGAACGCGAGCGCCGGACTGGGCGTGAGCCGCGGACGCTTCCCCGGCGCGACCGACGACGGATGGGTCGGATCGGCCCACGACTGCGTGCCGCGTCCCGAGCACAGTATCCCGACGCCTGGAATGAGCGGCGAATTGTTGGAGCCGTCCGACGGTGTCGCCGAAATCGCGTTGCCGTGGCGATCCACGCAGCACAGATAAGTCGTGTCGCCGGGTCCCGGCGCCTCGTCCGGTTGCGGCGGTGTCATCCAGCGGTGCGGCAGGTTCGCGAGCGTTGCCGGATCGCCGGCCGGCGGCATCCCGGGCCACGCGCGGTCGGGCCGGATCAGGCCGCGGCGGTGCGCGGCATACGCGTCCGACAGCAGGCCCTTGATCGGAACCTCGACGAAATGAGGATCGCCGAAATGCTGATGGCGGTCGGCGAACGCGAGCTTGAGCGCTTCGGTCACGACGTGGATGTACTCGGGCGAGTTGTGTCCCATCGCCTCGAGGTTGAAGCCCTTGAGGATGTTGAGCGCCATCGGCAGCACCGGCCCCTGCGACCACGGGCCGCACGCGTGAATCTCGATGCCGTTGAATTGCGTTTTTACCGTCGGCTCGAACTTGACGCTGAACCCGGCGAAGTCTTCCATGCGCATCAGGCCGCCGTTCTGTTTGTGGAATTCGACGATGGCCGCGGCGACATCGCCCTTGTAGAACGCATCGCGCGCCGCGCGCAGCGCCATCCTGCGCCCTTTGCGCCGGTTCGCTTTCTCGGCGTCGGCCAGGTACTGCAGCGTCTTGCCGAGGTTCGCCTGCACGAAGATTGCGCCCGGCTCCGGCGCGCGCCCTCCGGGCAGGAACACTTGCCTGCTCGACGGCCAGCGCGCGTACGAGGAACGGTTGTCTTTGATGAATTCCGACATCAGCGGATACATCGGGAAGCCGTCGCGCGCAAAGCGGATGGCCGCCGCTGCGACCTCGCCGAAACTCATGGTGCCGAATCGATCGAGCGCCGTGATCCACGCATCGGGCGCCGCCGGCACCACGCTGCGCAAAACGCCTGCCGGTATCCTGCCGCCATGGTGCTTCCGGAAATAGTCCGGAGTGACCGCCTGCGGCCACACGCCGAGTCCGTCGATGCAATGAATCTTGCGTTGTTTCGCGAGGTAGACGATCAGCGGCGCGACGCCGCCGAAATTCACCTTGTCGGTCTGCAGCACGCCGACGGCGATTCCGGCCGCGACGCCCGCGTCGACCGCGTTGCCGCCCGCTTCGAGTATCTCAAATCCCGCATGCGCGGCGAGATAGTGCCCCGCGGCGATCACGTGCCGCGTCCCCATGATGGTCGGGCGGTTCGCCGCCGCGGCTTTTTTCAGGATTGGATTTTCAGGCTGCATGCTCACTCCCGCTCATCATGGTTTTCCGCTCACCCCGCGCTTTTCCCGATTGCACGCAGCCGGCTCGCGCCGGGCACCCACCGCATGATTCGCGCGTCGTCGCCGCGATCAGCATGTCCGGCGTCACGGCGAGAACTCATATTAGACCAATCGTCGCGTTCCTCCCGCGATTGTAACCGCTCCGCCGCGGGACGCAGCGCAGGCCCGGGTACGCCATCGTGATATTCGTCGGCGGCGCGCGCGCCGGGATTCGGTATGCTGACTATGGTTGACGAAAACCGTTCGTTTCCTCACACTTTCCCTGCAAAAGTGGATCGAAACCCGGCTCGCGCCAATACTAGTACTATTAGCCATCCGAGCCGAGCGCATCGCCCATGGAGCCGCCAACCAAAACCACCGCTACCCGGGATGAAGTCCACGCCTGGCTGACGGAAATCCGCGACCTGAAGAACGCCATCGCCGCACTGCGCGAAGCCCTGGAAGCGGAGCAGGACGACAAGAAAAAAAGCGTGCGGGAGGCAATTGCCGCTGCCGCCAGCGAGATTGCCCAGCTCAAGGCGGCCGCATCCGCCCTGCGCGACGCCCTCGAGCAGGCGCGCATCGACAAGGACAAAAGCGTGCAGGAGGCGGTGGTGGCCGCGAACCATGAGATCGGCCAGCTCAAAGCGACCGCATCCGCCCTGCGCGATGCCCTCGAACAGGCGCGCATCGACAAGGACAAAAGCGTGCAGGAGGCGGTGGTGGCCGCGAATCATGAGATCGGCCAGCTCAAAGCGACCGCATCCGCCCTGCGCGATGCCCTGGAAGCGGGACGCAACGAGAAGGAGCAAAGCGTACAGGCCGCGGTCCGCACCGCGCACGACGAGATCCAGCAGCTGAGAGCCACGGTGGCAGCGCTGCGCGAATCGTTCGAAACCAGCCGCGCCGGGAACTGATATGGGAAAGCACACCACGGGAAAAGCGCCCGGCAATGCCGGCACGGCGAAAACCAAGGACGCAGCGCGCGCCAGCCAGGGCAGGCGGCTGCGCTTCGCCGAACTGCTGCTCAGCATTTCCCAGAAAATGGCGGGCATCGAGTCCCTCGACGAGGTGCTCGCTGCGCTCGTCGAAGTGGCGACCGCGGAACTCAACGCCGAGCGCGGTACCCTGTTCCTGATCGACCCGGAATCCAACGAACTTTATACGCGGGTTGCGCAGGGCGATTTCCATCGCGATATCCCGCTGCTCAACAATAGCGGCATCGCCGGGCACGTCTTCTCGAGCGGAGAAGGCGTCATCATCAACGACGCTTATGCGGATCCCCGCTTCAACCGCACCATCGACGAGCAGACCGGGTTCGTTACCAGGAGCATTCTGTGCGTGCCGGTCCGCACCGCGAAAGGCGAAGTCGTCGGCGTGGCGCAAGTCCTGAACAAGCAGAAAGGCAACTTCACCCGGAGCGACCTCAAGCTGCTCGTCGCCATGACCACCCAGGGCACCCTCGCCCTGCAAAGCGCGCAGTTCATCGAGCGCATGAAAGCGATCCGCAAGCAGGAGATCGAGTTCCTCGATATCGTGTCGGAGGTCACCTCCGATATCAAGATCGGGTCCCTGCTGCAGAAGGTGATGGGCGAGGCGACGCGCATGCTCAACGCGGAGCGCTCGACGCTGTTCCTGAACGACGAGAAGAGCAACGAACTGTGGTCGGAGGTGGGCCAGGGTTTGCAGGCGATGCAGATCCGGCTGCCCAACCATGTGGGGATCGCCGGCGCGGTGTTCACTTCCGGCAAGACCATCAATATTCCGTACGCCTACGCCGATCTGCGATTCAACCCGGACGTCGACAAAAAGACCGGCTACTTCACGCGCTCGATCCTGTGCGTGCCGATCGTCAACCAGCGCGGCAGGATCATCGGCGTCACCCAGGTGCTCAACAAGCACGGCGGGCCGTTCACCAACGAAGACGAGTCGCGGTTGAAGGCGTTCACCGCCCAGATCTCGTTTGCGCTCGAGAACGCCAAGCTGTTCGCCGACACGCAGGACATGAAGAACTACAACGAAAGCATGCTGGAGTCGATGTCGAGCGGCGTGCTGACGCTCGACGACGCGAAAAAAATCGTCACCTGCAACGCGGGCGGGCTGCACATACTGGGTGTGTCCGCGGCGGACATCATAAACAAGCCCGCCGCGGATTTCTTCTCCGGCGCCAACGCGTGGATCGTGGAAAAACTCAAGCGCGTGGAGGAAACCCAGTCCTCGGACGTCACCATGGATGCCGAGCTCGAATGCGCCGGGGAAAAGCGCTCGGTGAATACCACCATCATGCCGCTCGTGAGCGTGGAGCAGAAGCGGCTCGGCTCGATGATCATGTTCGAGGACATCTCGAGCGAAAAGCGCGTGAAGTCGACGATGGCGCGCTACATGGACCCGTCGATCGCCGATCAACTGATGGCCACCGGCGCCGAAATTCTCGGCGGCAAGAGCATCCCCGTGACGGTGCTGTTCTCGGACATCCGCGGTTTCACCACGCTTACCGAAGAGCTGGGGCCGCAGGCCACCGTGAGCATGCTGAACGAATACTTCGAAGTCATGGTCGAGTGCATCCAGAAAGAAGGCGGCATGCTCGACAAATTCATCGGCGACGCCATGATGGCGGCATTCGGCATCCCGATGGCGCATGACGACGACGAGGACCGCGCGGTGCGCGCAGCAGTAGCGATGATCCGCAGCCTTGCGGCGTGGAACGTAACGCGGGCGAACGAAGGCAAGAAACCCGTCAACATCGGCATCGGGCTCAACACCGATATCGTGGTGTCCGGCAACATCGGCTCCAGGAAGCGCATGGACTTCACCATCATCGGCGACGGCGTGAATCTCGCCGCGCGCCTGGAGTCCGCCTGCAGGCAGTACGCCGCGCGCATCCTGGTCAGCGAATTCACGTACAAGAAACTGCGTGGCACGTACCGCACGCGCGAGATCGACCTGGTTGTGGTGAAAGGCAAGACCCGGCCGGTCGCGGTCTACGAGATACTCGATTACCACAGCGACGAGACCTTTCCCAACCTGATGGACGTGGTAAACCAGTTCAGGGACGGGATTGCCAAGTACCGCGGCGGCAAATGGGATGCGGCGATGCTCGCCTTCCGCGAAGCGCTGCGGCTCAATCCCGACGACAAGCTCTCCGAAATTTACATCGCGCGCTGCGAAAAGCTCAAGAGCAGCCCGCCCGAGGGCGAGTGGAACGGCGTGTGGGTGATGGATGAGAAATAGGCGTAATGCCGGACGCGCTCGCGCCGGATTACGTCGCCGCGTTGGAACGGACGCCGTTGCGGAGTCGCAAGTGTGCTCCGGCCGCTCAACGCGGCGGAAGTTGTTGATCGCGCTTGGCGCGGGCTTGCTCGCAGCGCCGCTAGTCTCCCTCGCGCAACAGCAGGGCAAAGTCTGGCGCGTCGGTTTCCTGGCAGCCCGTCACGTGGATTCTCTCGACTCCGACATGTTCAGTGCATTTCCTCGGGGAATGCGCGAACTCGGCTACGTCGAAGGCAAGAATCTGATGATCGAGTGGCGCTCTGCCGAAGGCAAGTACGAGCGCCTTCCCGAGTTGGCGGTGAAACTGGTGCAGCTGAAAGTCGACGTCATTGTGGCGGCGGGCGCGCCTGCCATCAGCGCGGCGCAGAAAGCAACGACCACGATTCCGATCGTCATGGGAACTTCCGGCGACCCGGTCGGCACCGGCTTCGTCAAAAGCCTGGCGCGGCCCGGAGGCAATATCACCGGGCTCTCGGATATCAGCAGCGACCTTGGCGCCAAGCTCCTCGACTTGCTGCGTAGCACGGTGCCCAGGCTCTCCCATGTGGCCGTTCTGACGAATCCGGGCAATTCGTCCCATGCCACGATTCTAATGAGCATCCAGGCCGGAGCGCGGAGCGCCGGCGCAAAGATCCTGCATTTGGCGGCACGAACTTCGCAGGAGATCGAGAACGCATTTTCCATAATGGTCCGAGAAAATGCGAGGGCGCTTATTGCGACGGCTGACCCGTTTTTCAACGTGCAGACTCGCCAGATCGCCGAATTGGCGGCGAAGCATCGGCTGCCATCCATATCCGGATTTTTGCCCTATGTGGAGGCCGGCGGCCTGATGAGCTACGGGCCGGACTTCTCCGACAACTTCCGGCGTGCCGCGGTTTATGTGGACAAGATTTTCAAGGGGGCCAAACCGGGCGACCTGCCGGTGGAGCAACCCATAAAATTCGAATTGCTCATCAATCGCAAGACCGCGAAGATGCTCGGACTTACCATCCCGCAGTCGCTACTGATAAGCGCCGACAAGGTGATCGAATGAAGCGTAACGCCGGACACTTATTCGCCGGATTACGTCGCCGCGTTGGAGCGGCCGATGCTCGCCGTGCAATGCGGCGGAAATTACTGATCGCGTTCGCGGCGGCAGCGTTGGCGCCCACGGCGCTGCGCGCGCAGCCGTCCGGCAAGATGCATCGCATCGGCTATCTCGGCCCCACCACTGCGGCTGGCGCCGCGACCCGGATCGCGGCCCTGCGCGCGGGACTGCGCGAACTCGGCTACGCCGAAGGCAAGAACCTCGCGATCGAGTTTCGCTGGGCCGACGACCACTACGAGCTGCTGCCGAAACTTGCGAGCGAGCTTGTCCGGCTTAAAGTGGACGTGATCGTAACCCACGGCACGCCGGGAACCCGTGCGGCCAAGCAAGCGACATCGACGATACCCATAGTGATGGCGACCGCTGGCGACGCCGTGCTTGTGGGCCTCGTCGCCAGCCTCGCACGGCCGGAGGGCAACGTCACCGGCTCCACTTTCTTCAATCCGGAGCTCGCGGCCAAGCGGCTGGAGGTGCTGCGCGACACGTTCCCGCGCATCAAGCGCATCGCTGTGCTGCAGAATCCGGGCAATCCCGCGATGGGGCCGGTCCTTAGGGAAATGGAACAATCCGCGAAAGCATTGAAGCTCGAGCTTCTGCAAGCCGGGGCGCGGGTGCCGGAAGAATTAGAAAGCGCTTTTTCGGCGATGGCGGCAAAACACGCGGAAGCCGTCGTCGCGGTCGAAGACGCGATGCTAAACGGCAACATCAAGAAGATCGCGGAGCTTGCGGCGAAGCACAAGCTGCCCGCGATCGGGCTGCCGGAACTCGCGGAAGCTGGCGCGCTGATGGCCTACGGCGTCGATCTCGTGCAAATGTTCCGCCGCGCGGCGCACTTCGTGGACAAGATCTTGAAAGGCACCAAGCTCACTGATCTGCCGGTGGAACGCGCGAGCAAATTCGAGCTGATCGTAAACCTGAAAACCGCCAAGGCGCTCGGCGTCAAGATTCCTAACGAGATTCTGCTGCGCGCCGACAAGGTGATCGAGTAATGCGTAACACCGGACATAGCCATGCCGGATTACGTCGCCGCGTTCGAGCGGACGCCGTTGCGGAATCGCAAGTGTGCTCCGGCCGCTCGACGCGGCGGGCGCTGCTGTTTGCGCTGGGAGCGGGCGCGCTCGTTTTCCCGCTCTTCCCTCTCGCCCAGGGGCAGAAAGCGAAGATTCCACGCGTCGGAGTTCTCAGTGTGGGTACGAGTTCGCGCGCGACGACGCAGATCGAAGCTCTGCGCGCCGGCCTGCGGGAACTCGGTTATGTCGAAGGCAGGAACATCAGCTTCGAGTTTCGCTCAGCGGAAGGCAACTACGATCGGTTGCCCGAAATGGCGGCCGATCTCGTTCGTCTCAACGTCGATCTGATCGTGAGCAGCGGGACGCCAGTGACCCAGGCCGTGAAGGCGGCAACGAAGACGATCCCGATCGTGATGATCGGTGTTGGCGACCCCGTCGGGACCGGCCTCGTCGCGAGTCTTGCGCGCCCCGGGGGCAACGTCACCGGCACCTCCAACCTCAGTCCGCCGCTGATGGTCAAGCGGCTCGAGCTGCTCAAGGAGGCTCATCCTGCCGTGCGGCGCGTCGCCGTCCTGCTGAATCCGGCGAACCCCGCGCAGAAGCTGAGCTTCGAAGCCATGGAGACCGCGGCCAGATCGTTGAAGGTCGAGATACAGAAATTCGAGGTACGGAACCTCGCCGAAATCCGGAGCGCTTTTTCGGCGATGGCAAAGCAACGCTTTGACGGAGTCGCGGTCGCTCACGACACGATCCTGCTTGCCAATGCAGGAACGATCGCGGAGCTTGCCGCAAAGCAGCGCATTGCGTCCTCGGGAAACATTGAATATGCGGGGGCCGGCGGCCTGATCGGTTACGATTCGATTACTGACATCTATCGCTATTCGGCTACCTATGTCGACAAGATACTCAAGGGCGCGAAGCCCGCCGATTTGCCGGTAGAGCAGCCCAGCAAATTTGGCGTAGTCGTGAATATGAAAACCGCCAAGGCCCTTGGCATCAAGATTCCCGGCTCGATCCTCGTGCGCGCCGACAGGGTAATCAAGTGAACAAACGTCGCAAACTGCTCATCGTACTGGGCGCTGGCGCGCTTGTCTGGCCCCTCTGCCCTCTCGCCCAACCACAGGCGAAAGTCTGGCGCATCGGATTCCTGGGCACCGCCTCCGCTTCCGGTTACGTGCGTGAGGTGGAAGCGATAAAGGCCGGGCTGCGGGATTTGGGCTACGTGGAAGGCAAGAACATCGTCATCGAATACCGCTGGGCGGAAAGCAATCCCGAACGGCTCAAGGAAATGGCCGCAGAACTTGTTGCCCTCAAGGTCGACGTGATCATCACCCACTCGTTCCCTGGCGCCCGCACCGCCGGGCAGGCGACGACGACGATTCCGATCGTCATCGCGGACGGCCCCGATCCCGTTGCCGCAGGTCTTGTCGCGAGTCTCGCGCGACCGGGCGGCAACATCACCGGATCGACCGCCTTCCAGACAGAGCTCGCTGCCAAGCGCATCGAGTTGATGCAGGAAGTGGTGCCGCGCATCAAGCGCGTGTCGGCCCTGTTCAATGCGCTGAATACCAACTACGTGGCTTACGCCCGGGAAATGGAGACCGCGGCCAAACGCATGAAGTTGGAACTGCACCAGTTCACGGTGAAAGCAACGGAAGAACTCCCGGGCGCATTTGCCGCGATGGCCAGGAAGCGGGTTGATGCCGCCGTGATCGGCGAAGACCCTTTGCTCAATTCCAATGTCGGAGTCATTGCTGCGCTGGCTGCAACGCATCGCCTTCCCGCGATCGGGCTGACGACATTCGCCGAAGCCGGCGGCCTGCTGGGCTACGGCGCAAACCGCCCGCTGCTGTATGGCCGCGCGGCCAACTTCGTGGGCAAGATACTCAAGGGCGCCAACCCCGGCGATCTGCCGATCGAGCGCGCGACCAAGTTCGACCTCATCATCAACCTCAAAACAGCGAAGGCGCTCGGCGTCAGGATTCCGCAGCAGTTGCTGCAGCGCGCGGACAGGGTGATCGAATGAAGCGTAATGCCGGACACCGTCGTGCCGGATTACTTCGTCGCGCTAGAGCGGATACGCCGCGCCGGTCAACGCGGCGGGCGTATCTGCTCGCGTCAACGGCGTCCGGCGCTGCCGCGTGGGTGCGCGCAGACACGGTGATCGAATGATTCTGCGCGGATCCCTCTTCCGGAAATATGCCGTCTATTTCGCGGCGCTGGTGACGCTCGCGCTCGTTGCGAGCGGCGGCATCGGCGTCTACTTCACCTACCAGGAAAGCAAGTCGGCGCTGCTCGACCTGCAGCGCGAGAAAGCCGCGGCAGCCGCGTCGCGCATCGAAGCCTACGTGCAGGAAATCGAGCACCAGATCGGCTGGATGCGCCTGCCGCAAGCCGGCGCCGGCAATCCCGATCAGCGCCGCTTCGACTATCTGAAGCTCTTGCGCCAGGTGCCGGCGATCACCGATGTCGCCCAACTCGATCGCGATGGCCGCGAGCGGCTGCGGGTGTCGCGCCTGGGCATGGATGTGGTGGCGAGCGGCGAGGACCTGTCCGCCGACCCGAAATTCACCGTCGCCAAATCAGGCAAGACCTACTTCAGCCCGGTCTACTTCCGGAAAGAAACCGAACCGTACATGACTATTGCCATGGCGGGCATCAGCGATGAAGCCGGCATCACGGTCGCCGAGGTCAACCTGAAATTCATCTGGGACGTGATCTCGCGCATCAAGATCGGCGACAAGGGCCTCGCCTACGCGGTCGACTCGCGCGGGCGCCTGATCGCGCACCCCGACATCAGCCAGGTGCTGCAGAAATCCGATCTCTCGTCGCTCGCGCAGGTGAAGGCGGCGCTGGAAGCGAAAAGCGAGGCCGACGCCGAGCGCGTCAGCATCGCGCGCAATCCGCAGGGCGGCGAAGTGCTGGCGGCGTACGCGAGCATCCAGCCGCTTGGCTGGCATGTTTTCGTCGAACAACCGATAGCGGAAGCGTTCGCGCCGCTTTATGAATCCCTCAAGCGCACCGGCCTGCTGCTGCTCGCCGGCCTCGTTCTCTCGGTGCTGGCGAGCCTGCTGGTTGCGCGCCGCATGGTCGATCCGATCCGCGCGGTGCAGGCGGGCGCGGAGAGAATCGGCGCCGGCCAACTCGATCAGCGCATCGAAGTCAGCACCGGCGACGAGCTCGAAACGCTCGCTGACCAGTTCAACACGATGGCCGAGCGGCTGAAGGATTCGTATACCGGCCTCGAGCGCAAAGTCGACGAACGCACGCGCGAACTCACCGAAACGCTCGAACAACAGACCGCCACCAGCGAGATATTGAGCGTGATCAGCAATTCGCCGACCAATGTGCAACCGGTGTTCGAAGCGATCGTGCAAAGCGCGCTGCGCCTTTTTAGCGGAAACCTGATTGCCGTGCTGCTCGTCAACGGCGAACGGCTCGAGCGGCCCGCGTTCGCCAGCACGACGCCGCGAAAGGATGCACAATCCTTCTACCCGATGCCGCTTGATCGGGAAACACTGGCGGGCCGCGCAATATTGGATCATAAGTTCGTTCATGTGACCGACATTCAGGCGGAGGCTGACATTCCGCAACGTGGACGCGCCATCGCGGAAGAAGTCGGTTATCGCGCCGCGATGATATCGCCGATGACGCGAGAAAACACGGTGATAGGCGCGATCGCCGTCATTCGCCCGGAGGCCGGTTATTTCACCGACAAGCAGGTCGCGCTGCTCAAAACCTTCGCCGATCAGGCGGTGATCGCCATCGAAAACGTACGGCTGTTCAACGAAACGAAGGAAGCGCTCGAACGCCAGACCGCGACCAGCGAAGTCCTGCAGGTGATCTCGGGTTCGCCGACGGATATCCAGCCGGTCCTCGACGTCGTGGCAGAGAGGGCCGCGCGTCTCTGCGGTGCGAATGACGTCATCATCCGCCGCGTCGACGGCGACATGATGCACGTGGCGGCGCACTTCGGCTCGATGCCGGTGCCGCCGGTGGCAAGAACCCGCAAGATTTCGCGCGGCACGGTGGCAGGCCGCGCAATTCTCGAACGCAAGACGATCCACTTCCACGCGGCTACCGAGGATCAGGCCCGGGCCGAGTATCCGGAACTTCCTCCCGGCAGCATTCGTGCAGCGCTGGTCGTGCCGCTTGTGCGCGAAGACAAGGCGATTGGCGCAATCGTCCTGCGGCGGGTGGAAGCAATTCCATTTTCCGATCAGCAGGTCAAGCTGCTGGAAACTTTCGCCACGCAGGCCGCGATCGCGATCGAGAACGTGCGCCTGTTCAATGAAATCCAGGACAAGGGCCGCCAGCTCGAAATCGCCAATCGGCACAAATCGGAATTCCTCGCCAACATGTCGCACGAGCTGCGCACGCCGCTCAACGCGATCATCGGTTTCTCCGAAGTTCTGCAGGAGCGCATGTTCGGCGAGATGAACGAAAAGCAGGGCGAGTACATCGACGACATCCACGGCTCCGGCAAGCATCTGCTGTCTCTCATCAACGACATTCTCGATCTCTCGAAGGTCGAGGCCGGACGCATGGAACTCGATCTGGCGACGTTCGATCTGCCCTCCGCGATCGACAACGCGCTCACGCTGATCAAGGAGCGCGCCGCGCGGCACGGCATCGAGCTCGAATGCGCCGTGGACGCTGCGGTGGGCGAAATCAAAGCCGATGAGCGCAAATTCAAGCAAATCCTGCTGAATCTGCTGTCGAATGCCGTAAAATTCACCCCGGAAGGCGGCCGCATCGCCGTGGCGGCGCGGCCCGTTGACAGCATGATCGAGGTGAGCGTGACCGACACCGGCATCGGTATTGCCGTGGAAGACCACGCAGCGGTGTTCGAGGAATTTCGCCAGGTCGGCAAGGACTACACCAAGAAGAGCGAAGGCACGGGGCTCGGCCTGGCGTTGACCCGCAAATTCGTCGAGCTGCACGGCGGCAAGATCTGGGTGACGAGCGAACCCGGCAAAGGCTCGACGTTCACCTTCACCCTGCCCGTCAATACGGTGCAGCCGGCTGCCGCCACTGCGAGCTGAGAATCTAAGGAACCAGCATGGCCAATGAACTGATCCTGATCGTCGAAGACAACGAGAAGAACCGCAAGCTGGTGCGCGACGTGCTGCAGTTCAAGGGCTACCAGACCCTCGAATCGGAGAGCGCCGAAGAAGGCATCCGGCTCGCACGCGAGAAAAAACCGGCGCTGATATTGATGGACTTCCACCTTCCGGGCATGAACGGCATCGAGGCGTTCAAGGTGCTGCGCGCCGACCCGCAGACGAGTTCGATACCGATCGTCGCGGTCACCGCGTCGGCCATGACCGAAGACCGGCAGAAAATCATCGCCGCGGGATTTGACGGCCTGCAGACCAAACCGATCAACGTCAAAGAGTTTCTCGAAGCGGTGGCACAGACCTTGAAGAAACCCAGAGGCACGGCGTGAGCGCAGGCGCCAAAATCCTCGTCGTTGACGACACGCCGCTCAACGTCAAGATGCTCGCCGACCTGCTGGCCTTCAAGGGCTACCAGGTCGTGACCGCCGCCTCGGGCGCCGAGGCACTGGCGAAAATCGAGTCCGAGCGCCCCGACCTGGTGCTGCTCGACGTCATGATGCCGAAAATGAACGGCTACGAGGTGTGCCAGAAAATCCGCGCCAATTCCGCCACCGGCATGCTGCCCGTGGTCATGGTGACGGCGCTCGATCCGGCGCAGGAACGCGTCAAAGGCATCGAAGCGGGCGCCGACGATTTTCTGTCGAAACCGATCAATCAGCCGGAGCTGCTCGCGCGAGTAAAGTCGCTGCTCCGCATCAAGGAACTTCACGACACGGTGCAATCGCAGGCCGGCCAGCTCGCCGAATGGAACAAGAAGCTCGAAGCGCGCGTGCGGGAGCAGCTGGCGCAACTCGATCGCCTGGGGCGGCTCAAGAGTTTTTTCTCGCCGCAGCTCGCCGAATCCATCATCAACGGCGGCGGCGAAGACCTGTTGAAAACGCACCGCCGCGAAGTGGTGGTCGCCTTCCTCGACATGCGCGGCTTTACCGCTTTCACCGACACTTCCGAGCCCGAAGAAGTCATGAGCGTGCTCGCGGAATACCACCGCGTAATGGGTCCGCTGATACTCGCGCATGAGGGAACGCTGGAGCACTTCGCCGGCGACGGCATGATGATCTTTTTCAATGATCCGCTGCCGCTCGAGAATCCGACGGGAAACGCCGTAAGGATGGCGCGCGCGATGCAGGAAAATTTTGCGCCGCTGCGCGCGGCGTGGAAAAAGCGCGGCTACGACCTCGACCTCGGCATCGGCATCGCCCAGGGCTACGCGACGCTCGGCGCGATCGGCTACGAAGGGCGCTGGGACTATGCGTGCATCGGCAGCGTCACCAATCTGGCTTCGCGGCTGTGCAGCGAAGCGAAGGGCGGCCAAATACTCACCAACCAGAAGACCTTGAGCCGGGTCGAAGACGCCGTGCAGGCTGCGCCGCTGGGCGAAGTCACGTTGAAGGGTATTTCGCACCCGGTGCCGGTGTTCAACATCACCGGCTTCAAATCTTGACCTCATGAACCCCAAATCATATTTGGCCGCAGATAAACGCCGATAAACGCGGATGAAATACCAGAAACAAAGAACAACAGCGGTTTGGTTTTCGATCTCATCTGCGTTCATCTGTGTTTATCTGCGGCTTCGAATCATTTTTCGCAATAGCCCCCAGAACTTTTGCGTTGGGGTGTAATGAAATGTCTCACAATCGCAGACGATTACTGATCGCGCTCAGCGCCGGCGCATTCACAGCGCCGCTTGCGTCTTTCGCTCAGCAGCAACCAGCGAAGGTTTTTCGGATCGGATTCCTGGGTTCCGAGTCCGCTTCCCGGTACGTGAGCCGGGTGGAGGCACTGCGGGCGGGGCTTCGCGACCTCGGCTACATCGAGGGACGAAACATCCTCATCGAGTACCGATGGGCCGAGGGGAAGATCGAGCGGCTTCCCGCCCTCGCAGCCGAGCTGGTTAGTCTCAAGTTGGACGTCATCGTGACCCATGCGACTCCGGGCACCCGCGCGGCCAAGCGTGCGACCGCGACGATTCCCATTGTCATGGCGGTCAGCATCGACCCCGTTGCCATGGGCCTCATCGCGAGTCTCGCGCGACCGGGCGGGAACATTACGGGATCAACTTTCTTCGGTCCGGAACTCAGTGCGAAGCGGATCGAGCTGCTCAAGGACGCGATGCCACGCATCATGCGGGTGGCTTTCATTGTGAATTCCGATAATCCCAGTATGGGGCTGGGACTCCAGGCAATGGAAAGTACCGCCAGGTCACTGAAGATGGAGTCCGAGAAAATCGAGGTACGGTCACCCAAGGAGTTCGACGGTGCCTTTGCCGCGATGGCCAAAAGACGCGTTGACGCGGTTGCGGTTCAGGAGGACCCGTTGTTCATCGCAAACGCCGGGGCGATTGCGGATCTTGCAATAAAGCGACGGCTCCCCTCGATCGGGTTCACGGAGTTCGCGGAAACCGGCGGTTTGATCGGCTACGGGGCGAATTATCCGGAGATGTTTCGCCGCGCGGCCTACTTTGTGGACAGAATCCTCAAGGGCGCCAAGCCGGGAGAGCTCCCGGTCGAACAGCCGACCAAGTTCGAGCTGGTGATTAACATGAAGACAGCGAAAGCGCTCGGCATCACGATTCCGCAGTCGATTCGGCTCCGCGCCGACAAGGTGATCGAATGAAACGCAATGCCGGACATGATCATGCCGGATTAGGTCGCCGCATTGGAGCGGATATGAAACGCCGCTCCACGCTGCGCGCACTCCTGCTCGCCGCGGCAACAGGTCCGATGTCTGTTTGGACAGGCACATTGCGCGCACAATCCGCCCGGTTGCCGAAAATCGGTTATTTGCTGCTTGGGCCGCTCATCGAGCCACCGACGCGCGAGCGACAGGCATTTCTGGACGGATTGCGGGAATTCGGTTATGTGCCCGGCAAGACGATCGGTATCGCATATGCCTCGGCGGAAAGCGCGCCCGAGTTTCTGGACGCGGTTTGCGCAGACCTTCTCAAGCAAAATGTTGACGTGATCGTGGCCTCGGGCGCGGTGACGGTGCTCGCTGCGCAAAAAGCGATTCGCACGGTCCCGATCGTGATGCTCGCGGTGGGAGATCCGGTCGGAATCGGCGCGGTGCGGTCGCTCTCGCGGCCTGACGGGAACGTGACGGGCGTCAGTTTCATCTCGAGCGAACTTGCCGGCAAGCGCGTGCAGCTGATGAAAGAAATATCGCCCGCCGTAAAGCGCATCGCGGTGCTATGGGATGCGCGCAATGAAAATGCGCGCTTTGAATCGAAAGCAACCCTCGCGGCGGCGACAAAGCTCGGCTTGAAAGCGGAATCTATCGCAGTCGCCAACGACGTTGAGCTGACGCGCGCATTTGACCGGA
>JAHFRL010000082.1 GCA_023266235.1 Betaproteobacteria bacterium | reverse complement strand
CTCAACACAGGCGCGCGCCTGTTAGCGCAACGTTAAGCGTTACTCTTGTTCATCGGTCATTTTGGTGTTGGATTCGGCGCAAAATCAGTTGCCCCGAAAGTCTCTCTGGGCACCCTGTTTCTTGCCGCGCAGTTTCTGGATCTGCTGTGGCCTACGCTGTTACTGCTCGGCGTCGAGCGGGTTCGCATCGCCCCTGGTGCTACAGCCGTAACCCCCTTGCTGTTCGAGCATTACCCCGTTTCTCACAGCCTGCTTGCCGTTGTGGGCTGGGCCACGCTGGTGGGCTGTATCTACTTGCTGCTGCGGCGGGAACGTATTGGCGCATTCGTTCTCGGCGTGCTTGTCATCAGTCACTGGGGGCTGGACGCCATCGTCCACCAACCCGACTTGCCATTATTTCCCGGCAGCGCCACGGTTATCGGTTTGAATGCCTGGTCATCGTTGCCGATTACCCTGGTTATCGAGGTTTCCCTGTTCGCCTTGGGCGTTTGGCTCTATGCCCGCGCAACAACGCCTGCCGACTCCGTGGGAAGATGGGGTTTGGGGGCATTGATCATTTTCCTGCTCGTCATTTATGCCGGCAACCTGTTTGGCGCGCCGCCTCCGAATGCCGAGGTCATTGCCTGGGCGGGCCAGTTGCAGTGGTTGCTGGTATTGTGGGGCTACTGGATTGACAAGCATCGGCATGGCCCGACCCATGCCTGACATTGCGGTCGAGCGTTGGGCATAATAAAGGCACATCAAATTATGTACAAGTACACACTGCTGCTTCATGTATTGGCGGCCACAGTCTGGACCGGCGGACATCTCGTATTGGCAATTACCGTTCTTCCGAGGGTGTTAAAGGAAAGATCACCCTCAGATTTATTGCGGTTCGAATCCGCTTACGAAAAGGTGGGAATACCAGCGCTGATTATTCAGGTAGTCACTGGAGTGTGGCTGGCACACAATCTCATGCCTGACATCGGCATGTGGTTCAGCTTCGACAACCCCATATCACGATTGATTTCCGTGAAGCTGGGTTTGCTGCTGCTGACGGCCTTGTTTGCAGTGGATGCGCGGCTGAGAATCATTCCGAATCTGACAGAGCAGAACTTGATGTCGTTGGCGTATCACATTATTCCCGTGACTGTTTTTTCCGTTCTGTTCGTCATTGTGGGAGTGGCGTTCAGAATCGGAGGGTTCTGAGCATGCCCGATAAGGCGCTGTACCGGAGCGCTCCTGTCGCCGCGCCTGGCAAGCTGGGGCGTTGGCCGAGGAAGCGATGATTCGGAAATGCACGAATGATGATCTTCCTGCGCTGTATGCGATCATCAACGACGCGGCTCAGGCGTACAAAGGCATCATTCCCGAGGATCGGTGGCACGAGCCGTATATGCCCATGCCAGAGCTGCATCAGGAAATCCGCGACGGTGTCCAGTTCTGGGGCTATGAATCAGACGGCGAACTCATTGGCGTCATGGGCATCCAGGACAAAGGCGATGTCGATCTGATCCGGCATGCGTACGTGAAGACCGGAAGGCGCGGCCGGGGAATCGGGACCGAGCTTCTCCGGCATCTTGAGCAGACGACGAGCAAACCGCTCTTGATCGGCACATGGGCTGATGCGACCTGGGCAATTCGTTTCTACGAGAAAAACGGATACCGGCTTCTCTCCAGGAAAGATACCGAACGCCTACTCAGACAATATTGGAGCATCCCCGACCGGCAGGTCACGACATCAGTGGTATTGGCAAATGCGACATGGGAACCGGCCAACAAGCCGGCCGGAGGCGGCGCCTGACAGCGCGCCTCAGCCGCAACGTTGACTCTGCGTTCTCTGTACCCTCCGTAGCTAAGAGGCTTTTGCCCGTTTGGCGGAACCCGCAGCCGGCACCGCGGCACGCGCAATCTCACCGGCATCTTTCAGTTTCTCCACCGACCGGCACAGCTTGATCAGCGCGTCGGTCCCGGCGCGCGATAGAATGCCGTCAGCGAGGCCGCGGAACTTGGCTTCGAGATCCGCGTCGCTCATCGGCCGGGCCAGGCTGCCGATTGCATGCTCGACGTGCTTCTCGAGCGTGCGGCCGTCCTTGAGCTTGATTGCGACGTGCACGGCGTCCTCGTGCACGCTCTTGTCGACCGCCGCGGTCACCTTGTCGCGCAGCGCAATCACTTTGGGATCGCGTACCGCCGCATCGCTGTACACGCGCTCGCCGCCCTCGCCGTGAATGATGGCCACCGCCGCCGAATGGTAAACGCTGAACTTGCCCTCGAGCCCGGCCTGCGGCGTCCGCTTGCCGGTGAGTTCGAGCACCAGCGGATGCACCTTGAGCGCGACGCTTTCGATCTGCTCGGCCTTGAGCTTATGCTCGTTGCGCAACCGGATGCAGCCGTCGATGGCCGGATGGATCACGATGCCGCATGCAAACGGCTTGTAAGTATTGAGCGCGACCTCCCAGGTTTTGCCCAGCTCCTCGGTGATCGCGTCGTAGTTGCGCGCAGTGGCGAGCACGTTGGCGAAGCCGCGCGGCGCTTCGATGCCGCGCTCGGAGCTCGTGAAGTTCTTCGACGCGAGGAACGCCGCGGTCATCCCATTCTGCGCCGCGCGCCCGACATGGAACGGCTTGCACATGGTGCCGAACATTTCGCGCAGACCCGCCGCTTGCGTCGCCGCGATGCCGAGCGCCCACGTCATCTGTTGCGCGCTCAACCCGAGCATGCGCCCGGCCGCCGCCGCCGCGCCGAATACTCCGGCAGTGCCTGTGATGTGCCAGCCCACGTCGTAATGCGACGGATAGACTGCATTGCCGATGCGGCACTCGACTTCGACGCCGAGGATGAACGCATGCATGAAGTCCGTCCCACTCATCGGCCTGTGCTCGGCGAGCGCGAGCAACGCGGATGCGACCGGCCCGCCCGGATGGATCACGGTCTTCAGGTGCGTGTCGTCGAAATCGAACACGTGCGAGCTGGTGCCGTTGACGAGCGCCGCGTGCATGATGTCGAGCCGCTCGCCGCGCCCGAGCACCGTCGCCTGCGCCGGCCCGGCGAACGGCATCAGCGCGGCGAGCGCGCAGTCGATGGTCTCGTGACGGCAGCCGCCGACCGCGCAGCCGAGCCAGTTCAGCACCGAGCGCGTCGCTTCACGCCTGACTTTTTCGGGAATGTCGGCATAGCCCGACTCGACGACGAACTTGGCCAGTGTTTTGGTGACTTCCATTGCTACCCCTTATGCAACCGCAGATGAACGCGGTTTCAATCATTCGACGCGCGCGCCGGATTGCTTGACGACCTTCGCGTATTTGGCAAGCTCGCTCCTGATGTAGGCCGCGAACTGCTCGGGCGTATCGCCGACCGGCTCCATGCCCAGGCTGTCGAAGCGCTCGCGCACGTCGGGAAGTTTCAATATTCTCGTCACTTCGCCGTGCAATTTGCCCACGACATCTTTCGGCGTGCCCGCCGGCGCGAGCAGGCCGATCCAGGTGCTGATCTCGAAGCCTTGGAAACCGGATTCGGCGATCGTCGGTACTGCGGGCAGCCCCGGCCAGCGTTTGGTCGTGGTCATCGCCAGCGCGTGCAGCCGGCCTGCTTTCACGTACGGCATGACCGACGGCAGGGTCGCGAAAGTAAGAGCGACCTGGCCGCCCAGCAAGTCGCTGATCACGGCGCCGCCGCCCTTGTACGGAACATGCACCATGTCGACCCCGGCTTGGAGCTTGAACATTTCCGCGGCGAGATGGGTACCGGTACCGGCACCAGCCGATGCGTAGGCAAGCTGGCCGGGCCGCGACTTGGCGAGCGCGATCAAGTCCCTCACCGTCTTCGCGGGCACCGAAGGATGCACGACCAGGATATTCGGCAGCAGCGCCGGCTGCGTGATCGGCGCGAAATCCTTGATCGGATCGTAAGGCACGCTCCGGTAGACGCTGGGATTGATCGCGAGCGCGCTGCTCGCCATCAGCAGCGTGTGGCCGTCGGGCGCGGCCTTGGCGACAATTTCGGCGCCGATGTTGCCGCTCGCGCCGGCGCGATTATCGACCACCACCTGCTGTCCCCAGCTGTCCGTCATCTTCTGGCCGAGAATGCGGGCGATGATGTCGGCGCCGCCGCCCGGCGCGAACGGGACGACGATGCGGATGGGCTTGCCCGGATAGCCCTGCGCGAGCGTAGCACCGGTCATGAGGCCGAAAAAGCCCATCACCAGCAGATGAATCACTATGTTGATCATGATGATTGTCCTTTGTGTCCTTCGCGGCAAATCTTTTTTTACCGCGATGACAGGAACTTCCGTTCCCAATCCTCTACGTCCGCAAGCCCAAGCACCTCGCTGTATTCTTTCATCGTCAGCATGCGGCCGCGCACGGCTTTGGTGTTGCCGTCGCGCTTCAGCGCGCCGAGCGCTTCACGGATCGCGAAACCGGCGGCGCCGCGCGCCAGCCCCGGATAAATCGCGATGCGCAGACCGAGCTGCTCGATTCCGGCAGCGGTCAAATCGCCGAGCGGGCCTCCCGCATCGACATTGACGAGGCACGGCGCGTCGACCGACGAGGTCACGCGCTTCAGGTCCTCCAGTATCGCCGGGCTGCTTTTCAGTTCGACGAAGATCACGTCGGCGCCCGCCTGGCGGAACGCCTGCGCCCGCCTGATCGCTTCGTCGAGGCCCTGGCCGGTCGCGGCGTCGGTGCGCGCGATGATGATGAAATCAGGATCGCGGCGCGCGGCAAGCGCGGCTTCGATCTTGCCGACCGCCTCGCCGAGCCCGATCACCGGCCGCGCGCCCGGCAACTGCCCGCAGCGTTTGGGCGAGACCTGGTCTTCGAGATGGATCGCCGCCACGCCCGCCGCTTCGAACTCCTGCACCGTGCGGCGCACGTTGACCGCATTGCCGTAGCCGGTATCCGCGTCGCAGATCAGCGGTATGTCGACGCACGCGGCGACGCGGTGCGCATGGCTTGCGATCAACGTGAGATCGACCAGCCCGACGTCGGGACGCCCGAGCAGCGACGCCGACACGCCGTTGCCGGTCATGTAGACCGCTTCGAAACCGGCCTGCTCGACGAAGCGCGCGCCGTAAGCGTCGTAAATGCCCGGCGCGACCAGCAACGGCCCGCTCTTGAGTCGGGCCCGCAGGCGCTGGCGCGGCGTTTCGTTCATGGCTTACCCCTCCTCCGTTGGATGTCGCCGGGTCTAGGCCGCAGCCGTGGTTTCGAAACGGTATTTGCCGAGCTTCGCCTCGTCCAGCGTGACGCCCAGTCCCGGACCGGCGGGCAACGCCAGGCTGCCCGAATTCAGATCGAGCTTGCGCGTGACGATGTCGTCGGAGGTCTTGAGCGGCCCGACGCATTCGAGGCCGTCGATTACGTTATGCGACGTTGCGGCGAGCATGATCTCGGCCATGGTGTTGACGCCGAGCCCGAAGCCGTGCCCGACCACGCAGCGGATGCCCCCCGCTTCGGCGGTCGCGATCATGCGCCGCGTGTTGAGGAATCCGCCCTGCTTCATCACTTTGACCTTGACGAGGTCGGCGGCGCCAGCCTGGATGATGCGGATCAGGCTCGCGTGGTCGAGCACCGACTCGTCGGCCATGATCGGCACTCCGGCTGCGTTCGCTTCGCGCCGCACGCGCGCCATGCCGGCGATGTCGTCCGCCGGCACCGGCTGCTCGAACAGTTGCAGGCCAAACGGCGCCACCATGCGCGCGAGCTTGATCGAGGTGTCGGCGTCGTAGCCGGCGTTGGCGTCGATGCGCAGCCTGAATTCAGGCCCGACCGCTGCGCGCACCGCCTTGATGCGATCGCGGTCGGCTTCGATATTGCCGCCAACCTTGATCTTGGCGGAGCGGAAACCCCGCTTCTGCCACGCGACCGTCTCGGCAGCGGCTGCATCCGGCGACAGGATGCCGATCCACGCATTGAACAGCAGCGTGTCTTTCACTGCGCCGCCGAGATAAGTGTGCACCGCCACGCCGCACGCGCGCGCCGTGAGATCGACGCACGCCATTTCAAGCGCGGCCTTGGCGTCGAGATAACCCGCCACCGCCGGCTCGATCTTCTGCAGCACGCGGTGAACGTTGGTCGGGTCCATCCCGATCACCAGCGGCGCGAGTTTCATTTCCAGTACGCGCAGACTGTCGTCGATGCTCTCCTTGGAATAACCGGGAGATGGATCGATGTTGCCGAGGCCGACCGCGCCGCCGCTCGCGGTGATGCGCACGAGCGCGCTTTTCTGGATCGTCTTGCTGCGATAGGCGTTCTTGTACTCGCCGATGAGCGGCACTGCGACGCCGAAAACCTCTACTCTTTCTATCTTCATGTGTGGGTCGTGAGTCGTAATTGGATCTTCGTTTTCAAAGGAGTGAATGGTACGTAGCGAAAAGACTGAATCGGCAATATGTTATGAATTCGTGTTTTTGTCCATTCACCATTCACTATTCACCATTCACCGAACTTCGACGGGCTTCCAGTCGGGATGTTGCTGCAGAAATGCGATCAGTCCGCCGGCGGCGAGTATGCGTTGCACCGCCGACGGCAGCGCCGCCACCGTGCGGCCGATGTTGCGCGCCGCGACCGCCACGCTGCCGGCAGCCAGATCGATGGCAATTTCATCGCCATCCGCGATGCCGGCGATATCGCACTCGATCACCGGCAGGCCGTTGTTGATCGCGTTGCGGAAGAACTGCCGGCCGAACGACGGCGCGACAATGGCCGCGACCCCCATCATGCGCATGATATGCACCGCCTGCTCGCGCGAAGAATTGATGCCGAAGTGCTTGCCGGCGACGATCACGTCGCCCGCTTTGAAGCGCGACGCAAAGCCCGGCGCAACCTGCTCGTAGGCGTGCTGCGCGATAAAGGCGTTGTCCCTGCCCGGCAGATATTTGCTCGAACAATTGAGATCGGTGTTGATGTCGTCGCCGAGCAGATGCACGCGGCCTTTGATATCAGTATTCACGCCGCCTCCTTGCCGCCCGCCGTCCATTTTCCACCGGCCACTTCGCGCGGATCGGTGATTTGGCCGGTCAGCGCGGAAGCCGCCACCGTCGCCGCCGAGCCGATCCAGATCTCGGACCTGGAGTTGCCGAGCCGGCCCTTGAAATTGCGGTTGGCGCTGGAAATCGCGACGTCGCCGTCGCCCATTATCAGGTGGCCGGTGATACTGACGCACGTGCCGCAGCCGGCCGCTTCGACGGACGCGCCGGCGCGGGTCAGGACCTCGATCAGGCCCTCGCGCGCTGCCGCCAGGTAAACCTCGCGTGAAGCCGGCGTCATGATCATGCGCACGCCCTTGGCGACGCGCCGGCCCTTGAGTATGGCCGCGGCCTGCCGGATGTCGTCGAGCCGGCCGTTGGTGCAAGTGCCGATCAGGGCGAAGTTGATTTTCCGGCCCTGGACTTCGGGCACGCCGATCACGTCGTCGATATGGTGGTTACGCGCGACCTGCGGCGCGAGCGTCGAGGCGTCGATCTCGATGCGCTGTGCATAGTTTGCGTCAACGTCGGCCGTGACTGGCCGCGGCGCGCGTGCTTTGTGCGCCTTGAGCCAGGCGAAAGTTTTGTCGTCGGCCTCGAGGATCGCCGCTTTCGCGCCGAGTTCGGCCGCGTGGTTGGCGAGCGTCATGCGGTCATCGATTTCCATCGCGCTCACCGCCGCGCCGACGTATTCGATGGCACGGTAATTTGCGCCCTCGGCGCCGAACGTGCCGAGCATGGCGAGCGTGATGTCCTTCGCCCACACGCCCGGCTGCAGTTTTCCTTTCAATTCGATGCGGATTGTTTCGGGAACGCGGAACCACAGCTTGCCGGTCATCATCACCGCCGACAGATCGGTGCCTTCGACGCCGGTGCCGAACGCATTGAATGCGCCGTAGGTCACCGAATGCGTATCGGTGCCGGCGATCAGGTCGCCGCACGTCAGATGCCCGTGCTCCGGCATCACCTGGTGGCAGATGCCGTCGCCGACATCGTAGAGCGGCGCGCCGTGCGCGCCGGCAAATGCGCGCATGTCGCGGTGAACATTGGCGGCCTCGATGTTGGGCGGCGGCGAATAATGGTCGAGCACGAATGCGGTCTTCGCCGCGAACGGCAGGTTCTTGACGCCGAGTTTCCCGATCATCTTGAGCGCGTTCGATGCGCGCGCGTCGTGGATCATCGCGAAATCGACACCGGCAACGACGACGTCGCCCGCGCGTACCGACTTGCCGCCGGCGTGCGCCGCGAGAATCTTCTCGGCGATTGTATGACCCATCGCTTCCTCCAGCGTGGAATTATTTTTGACGCCGCGGGAGATGACACCGTCAGCGACGCAGGTATGGATATTATTTTAGCAGGGATCACGCGCCGGCCGGCACGCGCGGCGGAACCGGGAAAAAACCGTCCGTATCGAGCGCGAATGCTGAACGGATGCGTTCTGGTTAAATGGATGGGCTACCACGCCTGGCGCCGCTCACTCTGGACGAAGGCCTCCTTCCTTCACGACCCCGCCCCACTTCTCATAGTCGGCCTTGAGGTAAGCCGCGAAATCGCGCGGGTTGCCGCCCACCGGCTCTGCCCCTTCATTCGCAAAGCGCGCCTTCACCTCGGCATCGCCGATAATCCGCGCCACCTCGGCGTTGAGCCTGTCGATCACCTCGGGCGGCGTCGCTGCAGGCGCCAGCATCCCCCACCACTGGCTCGACTCGAAGCCGGGAATGGTCTCGGCCACCGTCGGCAGTTCCCTTGCTATTTCCGCGCGCTTCAGGCTGGTGACTGCGATCGCGCGCAACTTTCCCGACCGTACTTGCGGAAACGCAGTCGGCAGCGCGGTGAACAGCGCTGACACCTGCCCCGCCACGAGGTCGATCAACGCCGGCGGCCCGCCCTTGTAGGGGATATGCACCAGGTTGGTTCGCGTCTGCAGCTTGAACAATTCGCCGGTCAGGTGACTGAGCGTGCCGCTGCCGTTGGACGCATAGTTGATTGAGCCCGGACGGGATTTCGCCAGCGCAATCAGCTCGCCGACGGTGCGCGCAGGCAACGACGGATGCACCACCAGCAGGTTCGGCGCCGATGCGATGATAATCACCGGCGCGAAATCGCGCAACGGATCGTAAAGCGGTTTGCGGGTCAGGTGCGGAACGATCGAATGCGAGCTCGAAGACGTGATGAGCAGGGTATATCCGTCAGGCGCGGCGCGCGCGACCAGTTCCGAGCCGATCATGCCGCCCGCGCCGGAGCGGTTGTCGACGACAACTTGTTGCCCCAGAACCAGGCTCAGTTTCTGCCCCACCGCGCGCGCAAAGAGATCCGTTCCGCCGCCGGCAGGAAACGGCGCGATCACGCGCAAGGGTTTGACCGGATAGTTTTGCGCCAGTGCCGGGGCAAGTCCGCACTGCGCGATACCACAAAGCATCAACGTCCGAACGATTTTCCCGGTGTTCCTCACAGGCCCTCCCCGCATCTGTTTGCTGCAGCCGTTCAGTTCATGCTCCATAGCAACGAATCCCGGTCGGAATCGTGCCAGATGCCCTGCGCTCTGCGCTGCCTGCGGCGTTCTTCATGCCATCTTCTGTACGCAACGTTCTCGGGATTGGTGACCGTATCGCTCTCGATGAACTGCGCTGCCAGCCGATCGCTGATCCGGCGTGCGGCGCCGGACAGCGGATACCCGAATCGCGTCAGCGTGTCTCCGATCAAGGCCTCGATTGCCGCGACGTCGGCCGCGGGCAGGCGCGTCTTGTACATCCCGCAGTATCGGGTCGAAATCGGCTGCGCGGTTCTGGCGTGCAGCGGATGCGTGCTCCAGTTGCGCGCAGAGGCCGTCGCATGCGGCGCCAGCATCCTGCGGTCGAACTCCTCATGCAGGAATTCGCAGAGCCGGCGTATCGCCGCTTCGGGCGCAGCACACAGATTTTCGTAGCGGACCTCCATGAATGCGCCCGCCGGCACGCGCCCGGCGGAATCCCGGATAGCCGTCACATAGCGCTGCCACAGATACGCTCCCGAATAGACCGAGTTCGGCCACAATACCGAGTCGGATATGTCGATCGCCTGGTCGCGCCCGTCGCGCACGATATGGATGAACTGCGCATCCGGAAAAAGAGTCCTGATCTCGTCCATCCAGAAACCGTTGCGCGGAGTCTTCTCGCCCCAGCGTTGCTTGCCCTCGGACTGCGCGTAAGCCCGGTGCAACGCAGCATACAGCCCGGCAAAAGAGGGCTCGGCGCAAGCGTCGGCGAGTTCCTGCGGCGACGGTTTCAGCGGCCACTTGGCAACCGTCGGCGTCGCCATGATATCCTCGGCCAGCGCCAGCAGGTTGGCCCGCTGCCCGAGGTCGCCGTAGCTGTAAAGGTAGGGGTAAACGAGGTCGAACAACCAGCCGGGCGGCGGCACCGCCAGTCGCGGGTGAGCATCGAGTATCAGCCGCAGCAGGGTCGAACCCGAGCGCGGTGCGCTCACTACGAAAAACGGCCTGTCGTGCGTCGTCATGCGTCGCTCATTTTTCAGCGCCGCCGCGCCAGGCGCGAGATCAGTTTTTCGTCGATGGTGAGCCCCAGGCCCGGCCCATCCGGCATAACGACTCTGCCGTTCTTTACCACTGCTCCACCCGCCGCCACCGGCCTGTCCTTGATCCTCAACTGATAGTCCATGCCGGGATCGCAGCCCACCAGCCGCACCGTGGCATGCAGATGGCCGGTCGCGGTGTCGAGCAACGCGCTGCCCTGCGTCCAGTCGATGCGCACCGGCAACGCCGCGGCTTCCGCGATGCGCATCATCTGCAAAGCTTTGTAAAAACCGCCGCATTTGCCCAGCTTGAGGCTCACCATGTCGGCGACACGCTGCGAGACAATGTCGATCATGCTCGCGAGATTCTGGATGGCCTCGTCGGCGACTACTTTTTGCGGCACTGCCCGCGTGATCGCGGCAAGTCCCCTGATATCGTGATACATCACCGGCTGCTCGATGGCGAGGTTGGCGACGCCTGAAAACCGTCTGAGCAGGAGTTCGATCGTGTCCTTGGCGGTGCCCCACATCTGATTGGGGTCCGCGATCACCAGCGCAGTGCCCGGCACCACTTCGATCATCGCCTCGAGGCGGTCGGCATCGGCATCGAGCGACTCCAGATGCCCGGTCATCTTGGGTTCGAAGCAGGTGTAGCCTTTGGCCAGCAGCCGCCGGGCGTGGTCCGCCATGCGTTTGGGTTCCGCGCGCGGCATGGTGGCAAGCTGGCCGAAGCTTTTCTGGAACGCGCCGCCCAGCAGATTGTAGATGGGCTGATTGGAAGCCTTGCCCATGATGTCGTAGAGCGCGATGTCGATTGCGCTGCGCGCACCGGCGTTGCCTTGCAGAAACAGATGATCGAATGCTGCGTGAATTGCACCGATCTGAAACGGATCGCGCCCGCGGATCGTGCGGCCGAAGAGTTCGATGGTGGCCTTCAGCCCGGCCTGGGTTTCGCTGGTGACCGGATGCGCGCACGCCTCGCCCCAGCCGACGATACCCTCGTCGGTCTGGATTTTGACGAAGACATTTTCCTTGTATTGGAGATTGGCGAACCACCCTTCGCGGGCGTGCACCATCGTGCCTTTTTTCTTGCCCGAACCGAACAGAGCGTGATACTCATCGGTCGGCTCGTACCAGACCGGTATCGCCTCCACCTTGGTGATCTTCATGTCGCCTCCGTTCCCTGCTGCCGAAAAACCTAATAGCTGGTTGGCCAGTTTGCGAGACGATGCTGGCCGACGTCGCCCGACAGCCGCAGCGAGTGCGTGTCCAGCATCTCCTTGAGGTACTCGCGTGTCTCGCGCGGATCCAGCACCTCCTTGACGCCAAATACCGCGCCCAGATCGTAGGCCGAGCCGTGGCGCGACATTTCCGCCAGCAATTTCTGAAACCGCTCCGGATCGTCCTCTTCCTTGATGCCGTGCACCACCATGACCGCCGTGCGTGGATTCATGAAGCTCACCTCGGCGGTCCACCAAGCGGCGATTTCGTCGGCGATACCCGCGCCGCCCATGTTGATGAAGCCGCGGCCGTAGCTCTTGCGCAGGATGATGCTGATCCTGGGCACCGTGACCTGCAGCAAGGCGTTCATCCAGTTGATCACCTTGCCGATCACGCCACGTTTCTCCGCTTCCGGTCCGATCAGGAATCCGGGCTGATCCTGCAGGAACAGCAACGGGATGTTGTAGCTATCGCACAGCACGATGAAGTCGGTCGCCTTGCTGCACGCGTCCGCATCCATGGCACCGCCCTTGAACTGCGGATTGTTGGCGATGACGCCGACCACATGCCTGTCGATCCTGGCAAGAGCCGTGGTAATGCTGCGGCCGAAGCGTTCCTTGATCTCGAAAAAACTGTCGCGGTCGGCAAACGCCTGGATCACTTTACGCACGTCATACACCTGCGTCGGCGACTCGGGGATCAGGTCGAGGATATCCTTTACCGGCTCGTCGGAGCCTGCGGGCACCGGCGCCAGCGGCGGCGGCTGCCTGTTATTGGTGGGCAGATAACCGAGAAAACGCTTGATCGCATCGAGCGCCTGCTGATCGGTGTCGACCACCAGGTCGGCGAAGCCGGAATGTTCCGCCAGCACCTGCCAGCCGCCCAGTTCCTCCGGACTGACCTCCCGGCCCAATGCCATCGACACCACGCGCGGGCTCGCGACCGCCATCACCGCGCCTTTGCGCATCACGCAAAAGTCCGAACAGCAGGCGTGCCACGCGGCGGAGCCGAACGCATTGCCGAGCACCGCGGCGACCCACGGCGCCTCGCGTGTGCGCAGGAAACGATTGCCCTCGACGTTCATCCCCATGCCCTCGCCCATGATGTCCGGCATCCTCACGCCGGTCGATTCGCCGAGAAAAACTACCGGGAAACCGCGCCTGTCCCCGATGTCCTTGACATGCGACATCTTGCGGTTATTGGTATAGCTGGATGACGAGCCCTTGACCGTGAAGTCGTAGCTGACCACGCCGACGCGCCTGCCGTCGAGCTTGCCGAAACCGGTGATCTTGCCGTCGCACGGCGTGGACTCGCGCATTTCAGGGATGTACGAAACGCCGAACAGTCCCGATTCGCGGAACGACCCGGGATCGAGCAAATGGTCGATGCGCTCACGCGCATTCATGACTTCCGGCCGGCGGCGCGTGGCGAGCTTGTCTTCGCCGCCCATCGCCTTGGCGACACGCGTGCGCGCCGCGTGTTCCTTGATTTTATCGTCGAATTTCATTGGTGCTTTCGTCGCCCAAGACTCCGTCCAGAGCGCGCGTAATTGCGTTCACTTCAACCTCCGTCGTTCCTGACAGGCAAATGGTGGCTGGTGGTTGGTGCAAGTCAGCCGCGGTCGCCTGCTTTCTTTCTATTGTTGGCCAATCGCCAGCGCCAGTCTGTCTTCCATGAGACAATTTGCGCTACCATTTTGCAGTGCAACACCGGGCCGGATTTCGCAAATCCCGCCGAACTGCCTGCTCGAGAAACCGGGATCACCATGAGCACACTAGCGACTGATTTCCTCGGTCAGCTCGTCGCGAGCGAGCGCGAAACCCTGCTCAAGCTCGCGCGACGCAAGCGTTTGCGCAAGGGCGAGCTGGTGTTCCGCGTAGGCGATGTGAAGCAGGGCGCTTATCTTCTGCTGAGCGGCCGGCTCAAGTTCTTTCGGCTCGCGCCGAGCGGCCGCGAAGTCATTCTCTGGTTTTGCTTTCCGGGCGAGGTCTTTGGGATGTCCGAGGTGCCGGCGGCGAAGGGACGCAGGGTCAATGTTCAAGCATGTGAAGATTCGGAAGTTGCGGTCGTGGCAGATGCCGCCTTCAATCGCTACCTCGACTGTCATCCAAACGCCGGGCGCCTGTGCCGCCGCACGATGGCAGCCAGACTCGGCACCCTCACCAATACGCTGGTTAATCTCATCGCCGATGACGCTGATGCGCGCGTCGCAAAACTGATTCTGCATCTGGGCCTGCAGCATGGGACCCGACATGGAAACGGAATAACCCTGGAGGCCCCTTACACGCATCAGGAAATTGCGAACATGTCAGGCGTTAACCGGCAAACGGTAACGCGGCTGCTGGGCGACATGAGAAGCAAAGGCATATTGAGCTTCACCCGACGCCGAATTTGCATTGAGAGTGAAGCAATGCTCAAAGAGTTGATTCACAGAGGAGCAGATTGACGCATCATTGTTTACGATCACGTCTCCACCGCAGCGAGCGTCGCATCGATGAGATCCCGGAGTATTTGGTTTGCGGATTCACGGCTGAAGTTTTTATGTGCCTTGCCGAAGATCGGAGCGGCCAAACGGGCTCGCGAAGCGGCTTGTCGGGCATCGCGCATTTGTGCTAT
This sequence comes from Betaproteobacteria bacterium, assembly GCA_023266235.1. Lineage (GTDB taxonomy): Bacteria > Pseudomonadota > Gammaproteobacteria > Burkholderiales > SG8-41 > PALSA-1004. The sequence goes on along the minus strand of JAHFRL010000082.1, from coordinate 6,416 downwards.
TAACGCGGTTCTGCTACGAGGAGATAATCCATAATGTCCGGCCGCAACGAACCATCGCTCACCGCCTACGTCGCCGATTTCATTACCCGCACGCGAGCCCCGGATATTCCCGCCGACGTGATGCATCTCGGCAAGCGCTCGATCCTTGACGGCATCGGGCTCGCGCTGGCCGGAGCAGTGGCCGAATCCGGTCACCTGATCCGCAAACACCTGCGGTCGCTCGGCTGCACCGCGACCAAAGGCAGCACCGTGATCGGCAGCCGCATGCGACTGCCGGCACGCTTCGCGGCGTTTGCCAACGGCGTTGCGATCCACGCCGACGACTACGACGACACGCAGCTCGCGGTCGCCAAGGACCGCGTCTACGGTCTGCTCACCCATCCGACCGCGCCGGCGCTGCCGCCGGTATTGGCGCTCGGCGAGCGCGACGGCCGCTCGGGGCGCGACGTGCTGACCGCCTACCAGATCGCGGTCGAAGTCGAAACCAAGATCGCCGAGGCGATCCATCCGCGCCATTATCAGGACGGCTTTCACTCCACCGCCACCGTCGGCGCGATCGGCGCCGCCGCCGGTGCCGCGCACCTGCTTGGGTTCAACCGGGAACAGGCGCGGCGCGCGCTCGGCATCGCCGCGAGCCAGGCCGCCGGGTTGCGCGAGAACTTCGGTACCATGATGAAGCCGTTTCACGCCGGCCGCGCGTGCGAGAGCGGCGTGGTCGCGGCCGAACTGGCGCAGCTTGGATTTACCGCGACGCCGGTCATCCTCGAGGCCGGACGTGGCTTCTTCAAGGCGGCGGGCGGTGGCTACGACCCGCAAGCGATCGACGGCAAGCTCGGCAACCCGTGGACGTTCGCGTTTCCCGGCGTCTCGATCAAGCCGCATCCGAGCGGCTCGCTCACGCATCCGGGCATGGGGCTGATGCTCGACCTGATCCTCAAGCACGACATCAAACCGGCACAGGTCAAAACGGTCGCGGTCGGCGTCAACCGCCAGAACGTGAACGCGCTGATCCATAACCGCCCGGCCAATGAACTGCAGGCCAAGTTCAGCATGCAGTTCTGCATGGCGATCCTGCTGCTCCGGCGCAAGGCGGGGCTTGCCGAATTCACCGATGAGGTCGTGAATCGCCCCGACGTGAAGGCGATGATCGGGAAGATCGACTACGGCGTGCATGCCGAGGCCGAAGCCGCGGGCTACGAGAAGATGACGACCCTCATTGACATCGAATTCGCCGACGGCCGCAAAATCGGCGGCCGCGCCGATTTCGGCAAAGGCAGCCCGGCCAACCCCATGAGCGATGATGAACTGGCCGACAAGTTTCGCGAATGCGCGGCGTGGGGCAGGCTGCCGAAAGCAAACACCGAACGCGTCATCGAACTTGTGTTCGGTCTCGAAAAACTCGGGAACATCAGCGCACTCGCCAAGCTGTTGGCGACCAGCCGGAGGCCCGCAAAAAAGGCACCGCGCGCAGGCAATAAAGCGGCCACGCGCCGCCGCGGATAAGCAAGCCGGCAGATGAACAGACTTCCCGTAATCGGCCTCATGCTCGGCGACATGACCGGCATCGGCCCCGAGATCAGCGCCAAATTACTCGCCGGGGACAAATTCAAAAGCGCCGCACGCGTCGCCGTCATCGGCGATGCGCGCGTGCTCGAGCTCGGCTGCAAAGATGCCCGCGTCAACGTGAAGTGGAAAACTTACCCGGGCGTGGAAGCGATCGACTGGACGCGCGACGAAGTGCCGCTCATCGACCTCGGCAACATCGATCCCGCCGTCATCAAGCGCCGCGAAGTCTCGGCCGCATCGGGCAAGCTGGCCGGCGAGACGCTCAAAACCATGATCGATCTCGCGCTGGAAGGCAGACTCGACGGCATCTGCTTCGCGCCGCTCAACAAGGCGGCGCTGCACCGCGGCGGCTGGAAATATCACGACGAGCACCAGATGTTCGCGGCGCTGACCCGGCATGCCGGGTTTTTCGGCGAGATGAACGTGATCGAGCAGTTTTCCACTTTCCGCGTCACGTCACACGTCGCGCTGCGCGAGGCAATCAACCTGATCACGCCCGAGCGCATCACTGCCGCGATCGGGCTGGCCGACGCCACGCTGCGCGCGACCGGTATCGAGCGGCCGCGTATCGCAGTCGCGGCGCTCAACCCGCACGGCGGCGAAAGCGGCCTGTTCGGCGACGAGGAAATCCGTATCATCAAGCCGACAGTCGAGCGAGCGCGCACGACCGGCATAAACTGCAGCGGTCCGGTGCCGTCGGACGCGATTTTCCTCAAGGCATTGAAAGGCGAATACGATGGCGTGGTGATGATGTACCACGACCAGGGCCAGATCGCGACCAAGCTGCTTGGCTTCAACCAGGGGGTGACGGTCACCGCGGGACTCAAAACGGTATTCACGACGCCGGCGCACGGCACGGCATTCGACATCGTCGGTGAGGGCCGCGCCGACCCCGGCGCGCTCGAACACGCGCTGCGCATCGCCGCCAAAATGGCGGCCGCGCGCCTGCACTGAACGCGCCCGCTATAATCGTCGTCATGACACCAACAGGGGGAAACATGAAATTTGCCATCTTCACGCGCATCGCAATGCCGGCCGCGCTGATTGCCGCAGCCTGCGCGCTGCCGGCGACGGCAGCGGATTATCCGACCAAGCCGATCCGCCTGGTCGTCGGCTTCGCACCCGGCGGCGGCACCGACACCACGGCGCGCGCGATCTCGGCCAAGCTCAGCGACCTGCTCGGCCATCAGGTAATCATCGATAACCGCGCCGGCGCCGCCGGCAACATCGCGACCGAAATCGTCGCCAAAGCGCCGCCCGACGGTTACACCATCCTGATGGGAACCATCGCCGCGCTCGCGATCAATCCCAGCCTCTACACGACCAGGCTCCCGTTCGATCCGATCAGGGATTTCGCGCCGATCATCCAGGCCGTGGACTCGACCAACGTTCTGTCGCTGCATCCGTCGGTGGCAGCCAACTCGGTCAAGGAGCTGATTGCGCTGGCCAAGGCGAAATCGCTCAACTACGGTTCGTCGGGCGTCGGCGGCACCGGGCACCTCGCCGGCGAACTGTTCAACACCATGGCCGGCGTGAAAATGACGCATGTGCCGTACAAAGGCGGCGGGCCGGCCATGGTCGACCTGATCGGGGGCCAGGTGCAGTTGGTGTTTGCCACCGCAGCGAGCGCGGTGCCCCAGATCAAAAGCGGCAAGATCCGGGGCATCGCGGTGACCACCATCAAACGCTCGGCCCTGATGCCGAACCTGCCGACGATCGCCGAGGCCGGCCTGCCCGGCTTCGACGCCAACAATTGGTACGGCCTGCTCGCGCCCGCGAAAACGCCGCGCCCGATCATCGACCGCCTCAACGCCGAGGTCACCAAGGTGCTGGTCATGCCCGACGTCAAGGAGTTTCTGTTCAACCAGGGCCTCGACCCCGCTCCCGGTACGCCCGAGAAGTTCGGCGCCTACATCAAGGCGGAAACGGCGAAGTGGGCCAAAGTGGTCAAGGATTCAGGCGCGAAGGCGAACTGAGCATGCGCGGCGCGCTATTTCTGTGCGCGCTGCTCGGCGCCGCCTGCGGCGGCGGCGCGCCCGCCGCATTCGCCGCGGCGGCCCAGGACTACCCGGCCAAGCCGGTGCGGATCATCGTCGGCTTTCCGCCCGGCGGCGCAACGGACCTCGTCGCGCGTTTGCTCGCGCCCAGACTTGCGGAAGCATTCAAGCAGCAGGTGATCGTGGATAACCGGCCGGGCGCGAACGGGATCATCGCCACGGACCTCACGGCCAAGGCGCCGCCGGACGGCTACACGCTGCACCTCGGCACGCTGTCGGCGCTCGTGATCACGCCGGCAATCACCCAGGTACCGTACGACCCTTTCAAGGACTTTTCGCCGATCGGCCGCACGGTCGCATTGCAGAACATTTTCATTGCCCATCCCACGCTGCCCGTCAGGAACATCAGGGAGTTGATCGCGCTCGCCCGCGCGCGTCCCGGCAAACTCAATTTCGCGAGTTCCGGCACCGGCAGCACGGGCCACCTGTCGGGAGAGCTGTTGAAGTCGATGGCGAAAATCGACATGACGCACGTACCGTACAAGGGCGGCGGGCCGGCGATGACCGACCTGCTCGGCGGGCACGTTGAACTGTTCGTCGCCATCATTTCGACCGCCGTTCCCCAGGTAAAAGCCGGCAAGGCGCGCGGCCTTGCCGTGACAGGCGACAAGCGGGCCGCGGCTCTGCCCGACGTGCCTACCGTGGACGAGAGCGGGGTCAAGGGCTACGAATCGACCAACTGGTACTGCATCCTTGGTCCGGCCAACCTGCCGAGCCCGATTGTCGAGCGCTGGCACAAGGAAATGACGGCGGCGCTCAATTCACCCGGGATCAAGCAGGCCCTGTTCGACCGCGGCATCGATGCCGCTCCGACGTCCCCGGCGGAATTCACCGCTTATCTCAAGAGCGAGACGGCAAAATGGACCAAGGTGGTCAAAGCTTCCGGCATCAAACCGGATTGAGGATGCGACGCATGAAGATGTTCCGCCGTGTTTTTTGCCTGACCCTGTGCGCTGTGCCGCTCGCCGCCCTGCCGGTGCAAACCCTGTAAACCAGACCGGAGATCCATAAAACATGTTCAACCCGTTCAAACAGCTCGAGCTCATCAAGGCCGGGGTTTTCACTTCGATGCCCGCGAAGTTCCGCAAGAAAGGCCGCACCCAGTGGTCGGACCCGAACCGCCAGCATACGGAAGTCGAGTGCTTCCTCGAGGGACCGGCGTTCGACCGCCATGGCAATCTCTATATCGTCGACATCCCGTTCGGTCGCATCTTCCGCATCACGCCCAAGGGCGACTGGGACCTCGTCGTCCAGTACGACGGCTGGCCCAACGGCATGAAGTTCCATAAGGACGGACGGCTCTTCGTCGCCGATTACCGCCGCGGCATCATGCTGCTCGACGTGAAGAGCGGAAAAATCGAGCCGCTGCTGGAAACCGCCTACAGCGAAGGATTCAAGGGCTGCAACGATCTGCATTTCGCGGCGAACGGCGACCTCTATTTCACCGATCAGGGCCAGACCGGCATCGCCGACCCCACGGGCCGCGTCTATCGCATGAAGGCGAACGGCGACCTGCAGCGTCTCGCGGACAATATTCCCAGTCCGAACGGCATCACCACCAACAGCACGGACAAACAGGTTTACGTAGCGGTGACGCGCTCGCAGCAAATCTGGCGCCTTCCGGTCATGCACGATGGGCAGATTTCCAAGACCGGCGTCGCCGTCCAGCTCTCGGGCGGCGTCGGGCCCGACGGCATCGAGATGGACGGCGAAAACGGGCTATGCGTGTGCCATCTGCAGGTCGGGGTGTGGCGCTTCGACGCGAACATGCTGCCGACCCACCTCGTATGCTCCGACCACCCGCATCATCATCACCTCTCCAACATTGCGTTCGGCGGAGCGGACTACAAGACGCTCTACATCACCGAGTCGCTGTCGGGCGACGTGCTCGTCGCGAAGATGCCGGTCGCAGGCAAGAAGATTTTCGGTTTGCAGTAGAAAATCAGATCGCGACAGGCAGCTCGGTCCGCGCCGACCACTCGTGCCATGAGCCGATGAAGTTGCGCGCGCCCGCAATGCCGGCATACCGCAGCGCGTAATAAGTGTTGGCCGAGCGCGCGCCGCGATGGCAGTACGGCACGATGTCGTGACGCGGATTAAGGCCGGCCTGGGTGATCAGCGCCATGATTGCTGCCGGCGATTTGAAACGTCCGTTTTCGAGAAAGCGGGTCCATTCGATGTGCACCGCGTGGGGAATGTGTCCGCGGCGGGCGCAACACGGGGTATTGTCCTTACCCGCCCATTCCAGGTCATCGCGCACGTCGATGAGACCGAAATTCCATGCGCCTCCGCGGCGGCTCACGTCATCCGCACTGGCGAAGCAGCCGGAAGCCACCGACAACTTGAACTTTTTGGGCCGCACCGTCGCAATCTCCGTATCCGCGATCACCAGCCCGCCGTGCGCAATCCAATGCTTGAGGCCGCCGTGCAACATGCGCGCGTCACCATGGCCCAGGTATTCGAGTATCCACAGCTCGCGCGCGGCCCGCTGGCCGGTTTCCTCGTCGTACACGATGACCGGCCGCTCATTCGTGATACCCCCGGAACTGAAACGATTTGCCATGGCCTCCGCGAACGCCTGCATGCCTTCGAGCGATGTATTGGGCACAAACACGTCATAGGTCGAAAGCGGCATCGCGCCGGGAATGTGGCCGTGCTTGAATTCGCCGGCCTTGCGCGCGTCGATCAGAACGGCCCCGGCCGCAAGCGCCGCCTCGAGTTCGGGCGGCTCAATCAAAAAATTCCTCGCATCCATGTGCAGACTCTCATTCGCCAAATGCGGCGGCCCGGCAG
>JAHFRL010000200.1 GCA_023266235.1 Betaproteobacteria bacterium | reverse complement strand
CTGACACCACGATTTCGCCCGGCCCCGCCAAGGTCGTGAGCCTCGCCGCCAGATTCACGTCGTGACCGTACACGTCCCGCGCGTCGGCGATCAGCTCGCCGACCTGGGCGCCCATCCTGAGGTGCATTTGACGTTGCGGCGCGACGCCGGCATTGGCCTCGGCGCACGCATGCTGAATGGCGAAAGCGGCCTGTAGCGCCGGCCGGACGCTTTGAAACTCCAGCATCAAACCATCCCCCTGGCTTTTGACGAGCCGGCCACCGTTGACGGGCAGCACGGCATTTTCCACGTGTTTGACCAGCCGTAGCCATCTTTGCACCGTGTCATTCTCGTCCTCCTCCATCAACCGGACGGACTCCACCATATCCACCATGAGCACGGTACGTATGACGCGAGCTGGATGGGTGGTGGAGAGGACATCGTTGGAGACCATGCTAGGCGGCTTTGCTGCGCGGGGACATAATCATTTTGGGCTATTGATCCCCCTCTAGCAAGCAACTACACCCAAGGCCAGGTGCCGGCTCCTGACCCATCCTGCATCCTTTGGGATTAGGTGCGTTTACGCACTGACTCCTGGTGCGCCGAAACCTAGACTAGATCCCGTATCGAACAATTGGCCTACGCCAGCGGCAACACGGCAAATGAGGGCCAGACCGACAGCGATAGGAGGAATAGTCATGGGAAACATGGTCGAACTGGGAACGGGCAGCGTGGCCCGGCAGCCCGTAAATGCGACTCCGGCGCACCTCACCCCGCGTCAACTCGAAGTGCTGGCGCTCCTGTGCGAGGGCCTGCCGAACAAGCTGATCGGCCGGCAGCTCAACATCTCCAGCTCCACCGTCAAAATCCACGTCGCCGGCATCCTGCGCGAGCTGAACGTGGCGAGCCGGTTACAGGCGGTGATTGCGGCGCGGCGCCGTGGCCTGATCGGCGATCCGGTGCCCGTCCAGGTAGTGCAGCGCGCGGCTTCCTTGGCGCCCAAGCAGCCCGTCGTGCTGCGCCTGATGCTGGACGGCGTGTCCTCGCGCATGTTGGCCCCTGACGGGCGGTTGGCGGAGGCCGCGGCGTAGGCCGCCTCCGGCGGCTACGGCGCGCGCCGCACGTCAGCGACGATCCGCTCGAGACGGGCGACGTCGGGTATCACCATCGCGCGACCGGAACGCTGGATCAGACCCTGCTTCGCCATCGCCGACAACTCGCGCGTGACTTGTTCCCGATTGGTGCTCACTTGACCGGCAATTTCCACATGCTTCGGCGCGGGGTCGATGCGCGCGGTGTTCGCCTTGACGCCCGCTTGGCGGGCGAGGCGCAGCAGTTCCGCATGGACGCGGTTTTGCACGCCGAGCGTGCTCAGGTCGAACACCCGTTCAGTGAGTTCCCGTACCGAGGTCACCAGCCGATGCAGCATCTGATCGGACGCGGCCGGGTGTTCATGCAGGAGCTGCCGGAATGTGGTCGGGCTCATCGCGGCAACGAGCGTGTCTTCGAGCGTGACGATGTCCGCCGAGCGCGACAAACCGTCGACCGCCGCGAAATCGCCGAACCAGTCGCCCGCCGCGATGTCCCGGAACGTTACTTGCCGGCCGGAAGAAGAGAACGACGCAACGCGCACCCGGCCCGATACGATCAAGTAAACGTCCTGGTCCGGCGCTTCGCGGGAAATGACGTGTTGTCCGGGTGGGAACCGGCGCCACCGGCATTGCCGGGCAAGCTCCTCCAGCGCGGACCGTGGCACGCCTTCAAGCAGCCTGATGCGCTGCAACCCAAGGATGGACGGTTCAACCGGCTGGGAACGCGATGCCACGGTGGCCATGATACGCGAGACTTAACCGCGCGGCAGTGACGCGCGCCGTGTCATATCCAACACTTGCCGACACACCATGAGCTGCGAACCACACTGGGCATGGAAGCAACGCATCGCGGTGACGCGCTTTCTGCTCGCGTTTCACGTGCGCCGCATGCTGCGGCCCGTTTGTTTGCTGCTGCTGCACTTGCGGGATGGCCGCAAGCCGGCAATACCGACGGCGCCGTTGCCGACGCGCCACCGGCCGGCGGTAAAGCATCCGGAAATCAACTGATGCGGCAGCGGTGGCGCGCAACTCGCCGGCGGCAAGTCAGCGCGCGACCGGCCGCTGCGGGTCGCTGCACCATTCGCTCCACGAGCCGGGGTAGAGGCTGGAGCCGGTCAGGCCGGCGATTTCCATCGCCAGCAGATTGTGGCACGCGGTCACGCCCGAGCCGCACTGATGCACGACTTGCGCCGGCGCCAGGCTGCCGAGCAGCGCGGAGAATTCCTGCCTTAATTCGGCGGCAGGCTTGAAGCGCCCGTCGGCCGCCAGATTATGCTTGAAGAAACGGTTAACCGCGCCGGGTATGTGGCCGCCGACCGGATCGAGCGTTTCATTTTCGCCGCGAAAGCGGTCGGGACTGCGCGCATCGATGACACCGATGCGCGATTGCTCAAGTCCGTTCGCAACGGAGCGGGCATCGGCGGCGTCATCGCGAGCCGTGCCGCTGAACGTGCCGGGCTTGATTGCCGGCGACTGCGCGGTCACCCCGAGGCCGGCTGTGAGCCACGCGCCCCAGCCGCCATCGAGCACTGCGGCCCGTGTATGCCCGACCCAGCGCAGCATCCACCACAAGCGCGCCGCATAGTAGCCGCCTGACGCATCATAGGCGATCGCTTGCCTGTCGTTGGTCATGCCGAGGGCGGCCAGACGCGCACAGAATATCAGCGGATCCGGCAGCGGATGGCGGCCGTTCCTGCCGGTCTTGGGACCCGACAGGTCCTCGTCGAGATGCACGAAGCGCGCACCGGAAATGTGTGACTGCGCGTAGGCGCGGCGGCCCAATCCGGTGTCAGCAAGATCGTGCCGGCAATCAAACACGAGCCAGCGCGGGTCGTCAAGACGCGCGGCGAGTTCGGCGCAGGAAACGAGCGTGTTCAGAGATGCGGCGACAGCTCGCGCCGCACAAACTCGTGGAAGTGCAGCATGCCGTCTTCCATCGGCGACTGATAGGGGCCGGTCTCGTTGATGCCCTGCACATACAGCGCGCGGCGGCCTTCGGTCATGCGCGCGCAGATCTCGGCGTCCTCGAGGGCGGTCTCCCCGTAGGCCGCCTGCTCGGCTTGCACGAATTCGCGCTCGAACAGCGCGATGTCCTCGGGGTAGTAGAACTCGATGACGTTGGTGCAGGCCTCGGGGCCGCGCGGGACGATGGTGCTGACGACCAGCACGTGCGGGTACCACTCGACCATGATGTTGGGGTAATAAGTGAGCCAGATTGCGCCGTGCGGCGGCTCGCGCCCTTGGTTGTAGCGCAGCAGCACGTCGTGCCACTTCCGGTAGACCGGCGTGCCCGGCCGGCTGAGCCCCTGTTTCACGCCGCAGGTCTGGGCGCTGTACCAGTCTCCGAACTCCCAGTGCAGATCCTCGACGGCGACGAAGTTGCCCAGCCCCGGGTGAAACGGCACGACGTGGTAGTCCTCGAGGTAGACCTCGATGAAGGTTTTCCAGTTGCACGCATATTCGTCGATCTGGATGCGGTCGAGCATGAAGCCCGAGAAACCGAGGTCGTGCTTGACGCCGAGGTTGGCGAGGTCGCGCGCGATCTCGCGCTTGCCCTGGAACAGCAGGCCGTTCCAGTTCTGCAGCGGGGTGCGCGCGAGATCGAGGCACGGGTTGCCGGAGAAATGCGGTGCGCCCAGCAGCTTGCCGTCGAGCCCATAAGTCCAGCGGTGCACCGGGCAGACTATGCTGTTTTTGTTGTTGCCGCGGCCCTTGAGGATAATCGCCTGGCGGTGGCGGCAGACGTTGCTGATGAGCTCGACGCCGCGGTCGTTGCGCACCAGCGCTTGGGCGTTGCCGTTCCACTCGAGCGCATAGTAGTCGCCGCGAGTGGGCACCATGAGCTCATGGCCGATGTAATGTGGCCCGGCGTCGAACAGCAGGCGCATTTCCTGCTCGTGGATGCGGGGATCGAAGTACCAGTCGACGGGCAGTTGCGGCGAGGTGCTACTCAGCGCGTGTAACGTGGCCAAGTCTGACATGCAGCGTGGTCTCTAGGCGGGAAGTGGGGGGAAGCGTCGTCGACGCTTCAAAACCATTTGATAACAAGCCCTTACAAAGAGCGCGTATTGTCCCTTGATTACCCGCAAAAGGCAAAGGATTTTTTTTGCGTTTTCAGGCCAGGCCGATGTTTTAAAAGGTTAATGCTGGCGACGCGCGACGCAAACGGCGACGCCAACCGCAACCGTTATGTCTGCCGCAACCGATTGTGACCGCGGCGACCGTCGCGGGTTCCGCGCCGCAAATGCCGCGCTCCAACACCGCAGCGAAACGATTAACACGCACCGGCACTGCCGCGCCGACCAATAGCTGGAACGCAGTGGATGCCGGCTGTCAGGATGTCTGCGGCGCGCGCAGCGCTTGTTCCAGGTCCGGGATCAGCCCGCTCGCGGCGAGGCGTGCGAAATCGGCGGGGCGGTCGACGTCCCACGATGGCGCCAGTTCGCACCAGCGCCACCCCAGCCCGTCGAGGCGCTCGCGCGTGGCTGCCATCACGCTGTCGCTGCCCCAGGCTATGCCATCGAACAGCCGCGCATCCCACCACTTGAGCGCGATCAGCACGTAGCCGCCATCCTCGGCGGGGATCAGCACCGCATCGAAGTCGCTGGCGAGCGCTGCTGCGACGCGCTGCAAATCGGCGGCGGTCAACGCCGGGCAATCGGCCCCGATCATGATGACATGCGGGGTGATGGCGAGCGCCGTCACCGCTGCGTGCAGCATGCGCGCGCCGAGGTCGCCGTCGCATTGGCTCGCAGCGCCGACGCCGTGACGTGCGGCGCACTGCGCAAGCTGCGGGTGCTGCGCCGAGGGCGCACACCACAGTTCGACCGGGCCGACCCGGGCGGCAAGCGCGGTAGACAGCGCGCGGTCGATCAACAGGCGCTGCAGCGCTGCCGCGCGCCCGGCGCCCAGCAGCGGAATCAGCCGCGTCTTGGCCGCGCCCGGCTCGGGTGCGCGGGCGAATACGAGGATGCGGGTGTCAGTCACGGCAGCGGGCGCTGTCATAACGCGCGGCGAGATCAGCGGGCTTGGCGCCGAGGAAATAGGCCAGCCGCAGCCGCCACATCAGCGCGATCGTGCGCAGCACGCCATGCCGCTCCCAGCGCCGGCCGGAAGCGGTGATGCGCTCGTGCAGGCGCAGCGGTACGCCATGCGATTTCAGGATGCGGGAGAGCGTGATGTCCTCCATCAGCGCGATGGCCGGGAAGCCGCCTGCTGCGGCAAACAGCTCGCGCGTCATGAACAGGCCCTGATCGCCGGTCGCGATGCCGGTGAGGCGCGAGCGCCAGTTCATCATCAAGGCCACCAGCCTGAGCAGCGGCCGGGCACCGCGCAGGCTGACGTCAAAGTACCCCCAGCGCTTGCCGCGCGCGGCGAGCCCGTCGTCGATCAGGCGGTCAGCTGCGGGCGGCAGCGCGCAATCGGCGTGCAGGAACAGCAGCACTTCGCCGTGCGCGACAGCGGCGCCGGCGTTCATCTGCGATGCGCGCCCGCGCGGCGCAGTCAAGGTTCGATCGGCAAGCGGTGCGGCGAGCGCGGCGCTGCCGTCGCCGCTGCCGCCATCGACAACGATCACCTCGGCGCCGCGCCGGCGCAACGGCTGCAGCCGCTCGAGCGCAGCGACTATGCCGTTGGCCTCGTTCAGGCACGGCACGATGATCGACAACTGCAGCGCAGCGTTTGTCCCTTCGCCCTTCACCCTTTGCCCTTCACCCTTCACGCGTGTCAGCGCCTCGCATCCACGCGTGGTAGCGCTCGACCCATGCGAGCAGCTGCCGCGGCTGATGCGCGCGCTTCCATGCGCCGGCCGCATATTTGTTGGCC
>JAHFRL010000081.1 GCA_023266235.1 Betaproteobacteria bacterium | reverse complement strand
GCCACCGCCCGCCACCACGGCCACCTTGTAAATCCCAAACCGCGTCGCCCTGAATCCAGCGGTTCAGTCCAACCGATTTTATCCACCATGCTCTCGCATCGCGGATAAAATCCTATTCGTTGGGCGCCATCGTCAGGCTCATCCATTTAGGCGTCATCGAAAGAGCCCGCATAACCTATGCCAAGAAATAGAGCGCTGAAAGTTGTCGCTGGCGTTGTCGTTTCGTTTGCGGGTCTCGTTGGCACGATTATTTTTCTGTGGGAAACGAAAATAATAAGCTTCGAGATGGCGATGCTGATGCTTGTTGCGTTGTTGGGGATGTACATCGGATTCGGCATTCTAATTGCTGTCTATCGCTTGATTAGTAAGCTGGAATGAGCGTCTACCTGGGCATGACCGAGAGAAAGTATGGAACCACGCATTAGCCTCATTACTTTGGGTGTTGCCGATCTCGAGAGGGCAACGCGATTCTATGAACAGTGCCTTGGCCTACCTCGGCTCAAGACGCCGCCCTCCGTCACATTCTTCGAGCTTGGAAAGACATGGCTCGCGCTTTGGTCGCGCGAGAGCTTGGCGGCGGACGCGGGGCTGTCATCCCGGGGGTCAGGGTTCCAGGGCTTCTCTTTAGCCCACAATGTCCGCTCTCCTGCCGAGGTAGATTCGTTGCTGAGCCACGTGGCCAAGTTCGGCGCCAAAGTCGTCAAGCCTGCGCACCGCACAGACTGGGGAGGCTATTCCGGATACTTCACCGACCCGGATGGGTTCCTATGGGAGGTGGCGCACAACCCGGACTTCCCCCATGTGTAAGGTCATGCCCAACCATCTATTGCAGCCGACCGGCCGCGGGCGGCCGGCGCCTGAATAGCACGTTAAACGTTTTTATCGGCGTTGATCTGCGTTCATCGGCAGCCAGCTGAAGCGGGAGAAACGCCAGGCGATAGACGGGAGGCGGGAATCCATCGGCAGGATTCGGGACTTGCGATTCAGAGCACCCTCCCGTCGTGCCTTTTCCTCTGCGTCCTCCGCGTCCTCTGCGTTGAGAGGTTCAAGCCTTTAGGCCACGCGCCAAATCCGCTTTCAAGTCGTCGAGCGCTTCGAGACCGACCGCAACGCGCAGCAGACCGTCGCTGATGCCGGCCGCAGCGCGCGCTTCCTGCGTGATGCGCCCGTGAGTCGTTGACGCCGGATGGGTAATCGTGGTTTTGGTATCGCCGAGGTTGGCGGTGATCGAGATAAGCCGCGTGTTGTCCACCACTTTCCACGCCGCGTCCTTGCCGCCCTTCACTTCGAACGATACGATCCCGCCGCCGCTTTTCTGCTGTTTCATGGCAAGCACATGCTGCGGGTGCGACGGCAGGCCGGGATAGAACACGCGCGCGATCCGCGGCTGCCGTTCGAGCCAGCGCGCGAGCTCGAGCGCGCTGGCCGACTGAGCTTCAAGCCTGATTCTCAGCGTCTCGAGGCCTTTCAGGATCACCCATGCGTTGAACGGGCTCAACGTCGGCCCCGCCGTGCGCAGGAAACCAAATACACCCTGATAGATCACGTCGCGCTTGCCGAGCACCGCGCCGCCGAGCACCCGGCCCTGGCCATCGAGATACTTGGTCGCCGAATGGATCACGATGTCGGCGCCGAGCGCGAGCGGTTGCTGCAGCGCCGGCGTGCAGAAACAGTTGTCGACCGCGAGCAATGCTCCCGCCTTGCGCGCGACCTCGACGAGCGCCGGAATATCCGAAATCTCGGTCAGCGGATTGGACGGCGTTTCGAGGAACAGCAGCCTGGTATTCGGCTCGACCGCTTTCTGCCACGCCGCGACGTCGGTCGCCGGGACGAAGGTCGAGTCGAGCCCGAAGCGCTTGAGTATGGTGGTGAACAACTGCACCGTGGCGCCGAATACGCTGTGCGACACGATCACGTGATCGCCGGCCTTGAGCAGCCCCATCGTCATCGCCAGGATCGCCGACATGCCGGAGGCAGTCGCGACGCAGCACTCGGCGCCTTCGAGCGCCGCGAGCCGCTCCTCGAACACCTTCACCGTCGGATTGGTGAAGCGTGAATAGATCGGGCCCTGCTCGCGTTCCGCGAAGCGCTCCGCCGCCTGCGCCGCCGACTTGAAGACGAAGCTCGACGTCAGGTAGAGCGCTTCCGAATGCTCGCCGAACTGGCTACGCTCGATGCCGGCGCGCACCGCCAGCGTGTCCAATTGGTATTTGTCCGTCATGACGATTCCATCCGCAGAAAACGAAAAACCCGGTCAGCTTGCGCGGACCGGGTTCTGGTTCGCTTTAGCCGTATTTGTTTGTCTTCCGGCTCTCACCGGCGGCGCCCGCAAGCTGATATCAAATCGGCGCAGATCGAAAGTTACCCGCTCGGGGATAACTTGTCAACCTGAAGTGTTGCCAGAGGTTCTAATCAACCGCCTCCAGATTCAGATCGAGCTGCGTGGCCGCCAGCTCGGCCTGCCTGGCGCCGTCGCGGCGCTGCGCCTCGACGCCGTCGAGATATTCCTTGGTCACGTCACCGGTGATGTAGACGCCGCTGAAGCACGAGGTTTCGAAGCTCGTGACCTTGGGATTGACCGAACGCACGTCCTCGATCAGCGCATGGAGGTCCTGGTAGATCAGCCGGTCGGCGCCGATCTCGCGCGCGATCTCGTCGTCTGTGCGGCCGGTGGCGATCAGCTCCTCGCGCGTCGGCATGTCGATGCCGTAGACGTTGGGGAACCGCACCGGCGGCGCGGCGGAGGCGAAGAACACCTTGTGCGCGCCGGATTCGCGCGCCATCTGCACGATCTCCCGGCTCGTGTTCCCGCGCACGATCGAATCGTCGACCAGCAGCACGTTCTTGCCCTTGAATTCCATGCCGATCGCGTTCAATTTCTGGCGCACCGATCTCCTGCGGGTCGCCTGTCCGGGCATGATGAAGGTGCGGCCGATGTAGCGGTTCTTGATGAAGCCCTCGCGGTACGGCAGGTCGAGATACTTGGCGAGCTGCATCGCCGCGGGCCGGCTCGAATCCGGGATCGGAATCACGACGTCGACCTCCAGATCCGCATGCCCGCGCCGGATCTTGTCGGCGAGGCTCTCGCCCATGCGCAAACGGGTTTCGTAGACTGAGATGCCGTCGATCACCGAGTCCGGCCGCGCCAGGTACACGTATTCGAAGATGCACGGGTTGAGCGTCGGATTGAGCGCGCACTGCTGCGCGTAGAAGTGCCCGTCTTCGTCGATGAAGATCGCTTCGCCGGGTGCCACGTCGCGCACCAGCTCGTAGCCGAGCGCATCGAGCGCGACGGACTCCGAGGCGACCAGGTAGTCGGTGCCGTGCTCGGTCTCGAGCTTGCCGAACACCAGCGGCCGGATGCCGTACGGATCGCGGAACGCGAGCAGGCCGTAGCCGGCGATCATCGCCACCACCGCATAAGCGCCGCGGCAGCGCCGATGCACGCCCGATACCGCGGCGAATATCGTTGCCGGATCGAGCTTGTAGTTGGCCGCGCCTTCCTGCAGCTCGTGCGCGAGCACGTTGAGCAGCACTTCGGAATCGGAGTTGGTGTTGACGTGGCGCAGGTCCTGGCGGAACAACTCGCTTTTCAGCTGGTCGGTATTGGTCAGGTTGCCGTTGTGGCCGAGCACGATGCCGAACGGCGAGTTGACGTAGAACGGCTGCGACTCGGCCGCCGACCACGCCGAGCCGGCGGTCGGATAGCGCGTGTGAGCGATGCCGCAGGCGCCGAGCAGCGCGCGCATGTTGCGGGTGCGGAACACGTCGCGCACCATGCCGCCGCCCTTGTGCATGTGGAACGTCGCGCCCTCGGCGGTGACGATGCCGGCCGCGTCCTGGCCGCGGTGCTGCAGCACCAGCAGCCCGTCATACAGCAGCTGGTTGACCTGACTCTTTGCTACCACACCAAGGATGCCGCACATAACACTCTCTATTCGTAGTTAATGTGCTTCGATAAGTCGTATGGTAGCCAGACTTTGATCACATTGGCCAGCGCTTCCAGCGGCGCGCTCGACACGGCGTTCCGCCACGCCGGCTGGCGCGGCAGCGTCGTCAATCCGGCCAGCAGCACGACCACCATCACGATCGCAAGTCCCCGTACCAACCCGAATACCGCGCCCAGTGCGCGATCGATGGGGCCCAACCCGGCGCGTTTGAGCAAGCTCGAAACCGCGATCGCGGCCAATGTCAGCACCAGCAGCGCCGTCAGGAACACGCTCAAAAACGCCGCCAGCAGCCGCAATGACGGACCGGGTATCGCCGCCGGCAGCAGCGGCGCGACATCGGTTGCATAAGCCTGCGCTACCAGAAACGCAACGATCCAGGATGCCAGCGCCAGCAGTTCGCGCACCAAACCGTGGATGACGCTCAGCAGTACCGATATTCCGATGATGGCCAGCACCGCATAATCAAACCACGTCATTTCGGAACGATGTTGCCGTTCAATCCCATGCCCTTGAGCTGGTCGCGCATTTTTTCCGCCTCCTCGCGCGACGTGAACGGGCCGGCCCGCACGCGCGTCACGTTGCCTTTGGCGGTCGGCACTACTTCGGTATACGACCTGACGCCGGCGGCGGCGATTTGTTCGTGCATCTGCCTGGCTTTGTCGGCGTCGTTGAGCGCCGCCACCTGCACCACGAAACTCTTGGCGGCAGGCTTGGGTGCCGGTTTGGCTGGCGCCGGCTTTCTGGGTGGCGCCGCTTCGGTGTCGTGGGCGGGCGGCGCCGGCGCGACAGGCGCCGCGGCCGCAACCTTCGGCGGCTCGTCCGCAGCGGGCGTTTCCGACTTGGCCCGGGATTCCGCTGCCGGCTTGGCCGCCGATTTGGCGTCCGGCGCAGCCGGCATCACCGGCACGATCTTGGACGTGAAAGCGCCCGAATCGGGCGAGGGAATCTGGATGCTGATGTCCTGCTTGACCGGCTTCGGCTCGTGGTCGAGGACCATCGGCAAAAAAACCGCGACGATGGTCACCACGGCTATCGCGCCGATCAGCCGCCGGCGCGCGCGTTTTCTGAGTTGCAGTTCTTCTGCGCTAATCGATTTCGCCATGTCCGCCCGGACCCTATGCCTTACGTTGCCGCTCGCGCATCACTGCAGCGACGGTAAGAAATGATCCGAAAACGATTATTTTATCATTTTCGGCCGCGCTTTCACAGGCGGCACGCCATGCGCCGGCGACGTCCGTAAACCGGGTAACCGGGGCGGTGACGCCCGCGCGCTGCAATTCCGCCGCAAGTTGCCCCGCGGCGGCGGCGCGCGGGCCTTCCGCGGTAGCGACATGCCATTGCGTGACGCTGTTTTTGACTGCCTCGACCACGCCCGCAATGTCCTTGTCCTTGAACATGGCAAAGACCGCGATCGTGCGGGCGGACTTCGGCATGCCCGCAAGATTGGCGGCCAGCGCGCGCGCGGCGTGCGGATTGTGCGCGACGTCGAGTATGACCTGCGGCCGCCCCGGCAGCACCTGAAAACGGCCGGCGATTTCCGCCTGCAGCAGCCCGCTGCGGATATCCTGCGCCGTTACCGGCAGGCATCCGCGCATGCTATCGAGCGCAGCGACGCACGCTGCTGCATTGGCCAGCTGATATGCACCGCGCAACGTCGGATAAGGCAGCCCGTGGCGCTTGCCGCCCGGCCCCCAATAGCGCCACTGAGCCGGGTCGGCGGCATAGCCGAAATCCCGGTCGATCAGCAGCAACTCGGCGCCGATCTCGTGGGCATGCGCGACGAGCGCCGCCGGCGGGTCGGCGTCGGCGCAGATCGCAGGCCGGCCCGCGCGGAAGATGCCGGCCTTTTCAAAGCCGATGGCCTCGCGCGTTGCACCCAGATAGCCCTGATGATCGAGGTCGATGCTCGCCACCAGCGCGCAATCGGCGTCGAATGCATTCACCGCATCGAGCCGGCCGCCCAGCCCTACTTCCAGAATTGCAACTTCGATCCCGGCCGCGGCGAATGCCAGCATCGCCGCGAGCGTGCCGAACTCGAAATAAGTGAGCAGAGTACCGGCGCGCGCGGATTCCACGCGCTCGAACGCGCGGCACAATGCACCATCATCCGCTTCCCTGCCGCCGACGCGCACGCGTTCGTTGTAGCGCAACAGGTGCGGCGAGGTATAGCAGCCGACGCGGTAGCCCGCGTGCAGCAGCACCGCTTCGAGCATCGCGCAGCACGAGCCTTTGCCGTTGGTGCCGCCCACCGTGAGGATCGGATAGCCGGGATCGAGCGCGAGCGCGTGCTTGACGCTCAATACGCGCTCGAGCCCCATCGCGATCGCCTGCGGGTGCAGCCGCTCGAGATACTTTAGCCAATCGTCCAAGATTTCAGGTTTAAAGTCTAAGGTCATGATCAGAAAAGCGCGAGGGAATAACCGCGCCACCACCTCACGGCAGGCGAATCAACTTTAATCTTTATGCCTTGAACTTGAAACCGGTTACGCGGCCGCGGGCAGTTTGAGCAGCAGCGTGATCAGGTTGACGAGCTTCTCGCGCATTTCGCGCCGATCGACGATCATGTCGATGGCGCCGTGCTGCAGCAGGAATTCCGAGCGCTGGAAACCGTCGGGCAGGGTTTCGCGCACCGTCTGTTCGATCACGCGCGGCCCCGCAAAGCCGATCAGCGCACCCGGTTCGGCAAGCACCGCGTCCCCGATCAGCGCAAAGCTCGCGGAGACGCCGCCCATGGTCGGATCGGTGAGCACCGAAATGAACGGCAGGCGTTGGGCGCCGAGCTGGGTCAGCGCGGCGCAGGTTTTCGACATCTGCATCAGCGACAGCAGGCCTTCCTGCATGCGCGCGCCGCCGCTGGCGGTAAAGCACACCAGCGGCAGCTTCTGCTCGAGGCAGATGTGCGCCCCGCGCACGAAACGCTCGCCGACGACCGAGCCCATCGACCCGCCGAGAAACCTGAATTCAAAGGCCGCCACCACCAGCGGTATGGTCTTGATGCTGCCCTGCATTACCACCAGCGCGTCCTCTTCTGCGGTGTCTTTCTTCGCTTCTTCGAGACGCTCGGTGTAGCGCCGGCTGTCCTTGAACTTGAGGGTGTCGACCGGCACGACCTCGTAGCCGATTTCGTAGCGGCCCTCGGCGTCGAGCAGGCAATCGAGCCGCTCGCGCGCGGTGATGCGGTTGTGGTGGTTGCACTTCGGGCAAACGAAGAGGTTCTGTTCGAGATCGGTGCGATACAGCACCGCTTCACACGAATCGCATTTGCTCCACAGCCCTTCCGGGACCACCTTTCGCGGGCTGCCGGTATCGCGTTTGATCTTGGGCGGCAGCAGTTTTTGTAACCAGCTCATGGAGTTACCTTATCGGCCGTCGAGCGCGCTGCGGATATCCTTCACCAGAACCGAAATATTGTCCAGTACGCGTTCGCGCGGACTCGTTTCGATTTCCTGGACCAGACGGCTGCCGATGATAACGGCATCGGCAATTTCTGACACGGCTTTGGCTGTCTGCGCATCGCGGATGCCGAATCCGACGCCGATCGGAAGCCGGATGTGCGAGCGGATCCGGGGAATCTTCTGCGCTATCTCCCGCAGATCGAGATGCGCCGCGCCGGTCACGCCGCGCAGCGAAACGTAGTAAATGTAGCCGCGAGCATAACGCGCCACCTGCTCGATGCGCGACTCGCCGGAAGTCGGTGCGAGCAGGAAGATGGCGTCGATTTCGCGCTGCGCGAGCATTTCCGACAGCCGCGCCGCTTCCTCGGGCGGATAATCGACCACCAGCACGCCATCGACGCCGGATGCGCGCGCCGCATCGGCAAATCGGTCGCAACCCATCGCTTCGACTGGATTGGCGTAGCCCATCAGCACCACCGGCGTGTTGCCGTCGGTCTTGCGGAATTCGGCGACGAATTCGAGTACGTGCTTCAACGCCGTGCCGTGCTTCAGCGCGCGCTCGCTCGAGCGCTGGATCGTCGGTCCGTCCGCCATCGGATCGGAAAATGGCACGCCGAGCTCGATCACGTCGGCGCCGGCTGCAGCCAGCGCATGCATCAGCGGCACCGTCATCGCCGGGTCGGGATCGCCGGCGGTGACGAACGGAATCAGCGCCTTGCGGTTCTGCTTCTTGAGCGCGGCGAAGGTGGCGGCGATGCGGGACATCAGGAAAGCCGTGAAGGGTGAAGGGTGAAGGGTGAAGGGCGGAAACAGCGCACGCGAATCGGGGTTGTCCCTTCACCCTTCACGCATTCACCCTTCACACGATCAACAAGCACGCATTCACCCTTCATTAGAATTTAAGGCCCGATTTTTCCGCGACGGTATGCATGTCCTTGTCGCCGCGGCCGGACAGGTTGACGAGCAGGATCTGGTCTTTGCGCATGCGAGGCGCCATCTTCGCCGCGTAAGCGAGCGCATGGCTCGATTCGAGCGCCGGGATGATACCTTCGAGCCGGCAGAGCTGGTGGAAAGCCGCGAGCGCTTCGTCGTCGGTCACCGCGACATACTCGGCGCGGCCGCTGTCCTTCAGCCATGCATGCTCGGGGCCGACGCCGGGATAGTCGAGGCCGGCCGAAATCGAATGCGTTTCGATGATCTGGCCGTTGTCGTCCTGCATCAGGTAAGTACGGTTGCCGTGCAGCACGCCGGGCTTGCCGGCGCACAGCGTGGCGGCGTGCTTGCCGCTCTCGAGCCCGTAACCGGCGGCTTCAACGCCGATCAGCCGCACGTTCTCGTCGGCGATGTACGGATAGAACAATCCCATCGCGTTGGAACCACCGCCGACGCACGCGAGCAGCGCATCGGGCTGACGGCCGGCCATTTCCTGCATCTGCTGCTTCGCTTCGGTGCCGATCACCGATTGGAAATCGCGCACCATCATCGGATACGGATGCGGGCCGGCGACGGTGCCGATGATGTAGAACGTGTTGCCGACGTTGGTGACCCAGTCGCGCATCGCCTCGTTGAGCGCGTCCTTCAGCGTCCTCGACCCGCTTTCCACCGGCACCACGGACGCGCCGAGCAGCTTCATGCGATAGACGTTCTGCGCCTGGCGCTTGATGTCCTCGGAACCCATGTAGACCACGCATTCCATGCCGTAGCGCGCGGCAACCGTCGCGGCCGCCACCCCGTGCTGGCCGGCGCCGGTTTCGGCGATCACGCGCGGCTTGCCCATGCGCTTCGCCAGCAGCGCCTGGCCGACCGTGTTGTTGATCTTGTGCGCGCCGGTGTGGTTCAGGTCCTCGCGTTTGAGATAGACCTGCGCGCCGCCGAAATGCTCGGACCAGCGCTTCGCGTGATAGACCGGGCTCGGCCGGCCGACGTAATGCTTGAGCTCGTAGTCGAACTCGGCGCGGAATTCCGGGTCCTTGCGGTAGCGCTCGTACGCGGCCTTCAACTGATCGAGCGCCTCGATCAGCGTCTCGGCAACGAACACGCCGCCGTACGGCCCGAAATGCCCTTTATCGTCGGGCAGGTCATACATCTGCACTACGCACCTCTTTCATAAATGCGGCGATCTTGCGCGGGTCCTTGATGCCCGGACTGGCTTCGACGCCGGAGCTGACATCGACCGCCGGAGGCCTGACGCGGCGTATCGCGTCGGCAACGTTGTCGGGGTTCAGTCCGCCCGACAGTATCACCGGCAGCGGCAATTCGCGCGGGATCAGGCTCCAGTCAAAAGCGGTGCCGGTGCCGCCGTGCGCGCCCTCGACAAAGGCATCGAGCAGCAGTCCGCGCGCTGCGCTGTAAAGCTGTGCGTATTGTAGCAAATCCAGCCCTGCCCTGACGCGTACCGCCTTGATATACGGCACGTGAGCCTGGCGACAGAACTCGGGTGTCTCCTCGCCGTGAAATTGCAGCAGATTGAGCGGCACCTGCTCGAGCACGCGCGCGACAGCACGTGCGTCGGCATTGACAAACAGTCCAACCGTAGTGACGAACGGCGGCAAGCCACGGATGATTTCCGCCGCGCGCTCCGGTGCGATATTGCGCGGGCTTTTCGCGTGAAAAACGAAACCGATCGCGTACGCGCCAAGCCGCGCCGCTGCAAGAGCGTCGTTGATACGCGTGATGCCGCAGATTTTGACCGCTGTCGTCATGACTTCGCTATTTACTCATTAAACCATGCGTTGCGCGCCGCCTGCGGCAGCCCCCACTTTGCATCATAGCTTACGTGCGCCAGGTATAAACCCGCCGCGTCCAGCGTCGGCGCGGCAAGTTTGCGGTCGCGACCCGCGAGCACCGAGGCTATCCACACCGGATCGCGCTTGCCTTTACCCACATAGACCAGGCAGCCGACGATGTTGCGCACCATGTGATGCAGAAACGCATCGGCCGCGAGTTCGAACACCACGTAATCGCCGCTCTTCCGTATATCGAGACGCCGCAGTTCGCGCATCGGCGATTTTGCCTGACATTCGGCCGAGCGAAATGCGCTGAAGTCGTGCTTGCCAAGCAAATGGAGGGCGCCGGCGCGCATGCGCTCGACAGCGAGCGGCAGATGCAGCCAGCCGACGCGTCCATGGTTGACCGCGGGACGCACCGGGTGGTTGAACAGCACATAACGGTAACAACGCTCGCGCGCCGAGTAGCGCGCATGAAACTCGGCCGCCACCGGCTGCGCCCAGATCACTGCCGCGCCCGCGGGCAACAACGCGTTGGTACCGCGCACCCACGCCGATCCGGGGCGCTCGGCGCCACAGTCGAAATGCACCACTTGCGCCAATGCGTGCACGCCGGTATCGGTGCGCCCGGCACAAACGGTCGCGATTTTTGCGCCGGCGATCTCGGCCAGCGCGCGTTCGAGCGCGTCCTGCACCGCGCATCCCGACGGTTGGGTCTGCCAGCCGCAAAACCCGCTGCCGTTGTATTCGATGCCAAGCGCGATCCTCATCGCCGTTTACCTGCCTCCAAACAAAACTGGCTGCGCCGTAGCGCAGCCAGTCTGCGAATTCAAGTCGGGGAAATGCGCAGCAGTCCGGTGCTGCCGGCCGATCTCCCGTCAACCGAGAGAATCGAGTAATTGCTTCGCTTCGGCCTGCTGTCCCGCGTCTCCTTCCTTGATCACTTCCTGCAGGATTTCGCGCGCCCCATCCTTGTCGCCCATTTCCTGATATGCCTTGGCCAAATCGAACTTGGTCTGCACGTCATACCAGCGGTCGTCCTTGGCGCCACCCTCGGCGACCTTGGCCGCCACCGTCTTTTCTACGTCTTCCAGGTTCAGGTTGATGTCATCGAACTTGAGTTCCGGCATCAAGGGAACGGCCGGTGCGGCGGCGCTATCCCTGCCGAGGTCGAGTTTAAAGTCAGGCTCCAGCGGCGCCACCGCGCTGGCGGGTGCCGGTTTCGCCTCGGGCGCAGTCTCGCTCGTAGCGCCGATGTCGAAGTCCATGCCGAGACCGGCGGCCGCCTTGTCCTCCGGGCTCATGAT
This sequence comes from Betaproteobacteria bacterium, assembly GCA_023266235.1. Lineage (GTDB taxonomy): Bacteria > Pseudomonadota > Gammaproteobacteria > Burkholderiales > SG8-41 > PALSA-1004. The sequence goes on along the minus strand of JAHFRL010000081.1, from coordinate 9,694 downwards.
CGCGGTGCCATCCTGCGTCAGGCCTTTGCCCTCGTCGGCGGATGCCGGCGCGGTCGCGTCGAAATTGAAATCGATCTCGCCGGCCATCGGCGCCGGCGCGGCGGCGGCGCTTTCGGCCGCTGCGCGCGCGGCACCGGAATCGTCCGTAATATCGTGCGCCGTCGTAACGTCCAGGCCCGCCCCCATGCCCGCCAGCGCGCCCGGCTCCAATATCATCGTTTTATTGGTCGCGTCACCGGCGTCGAGTTCGAGATCGGTCTTGGCGGCGCTGGCACCCGGCGCCAGCTCGAGATCGAAGTCGAGATCGGTGCCCGCTGCTGCGCCGCCCGCCGCCGGTACCGCGGCAACCGGCGCCGACTTGCCGGCCGCGTAGAGCGCGTTCTCGGGATCGATCGCGTAGCCCATGGCCGCCGCTTTGAGCCAGTTATCGCCGGCACCGCCGGTCTGGGTGTTCAGACTGCGCGCAATTTTTCCGAATTCGACTTTGTCCTTGCGCCCGGCATAGATCTGCAGCAGTTTGAGCTGAGCCGCTTCGTTCTTCGGATTTTTCCCGAGCGCTTCTTTCAGTACCTCTTCCGCCTGCGCGTCACGGCCGAAGTTGAGGTAAAGATCGGCCTCGGCGAGCGGGTCGACATCGTCAGCGACAGCGGCAGGTGCCGCGGTCATCGGGCTTGCCGCCAGCGCTGCGGTTACCGCCGCGGTCTTGCCGAGTTTAGGGGCGGTCTTCTCGCCATTTTTTTTTTCGTCACCGCCGGCTTGCGCGCGGCGACGGCGCACGAACAAATAGCCGCCGGCGCCGAGCAGCGCGAGCAATCCGCCGCCGCCGGCAAGATACAGCGGTTCCCCGAGAATCTCGTCAATCAAGTCGGGCGCCGGCGGCGCCTGAACGATCTTGGTCGGCTGCGGTTTGGGCTTGGGTTGCGGCGCGTCCGGCGCTGCCTTCGGTGCTTCGGCTTTCGGCGGTTCAACCGCAACCGGCTTCTCGGCCGGCGCGGCTTTCTGGTCGATCTTCGGCGCCTTCGCCGGCTCGACCTTCGCAGGTGGCGCTTTGGCCGCATCCACTTTCGCAACCTGGTCGGTCTTCGCCGGTGGCGCCGGTTGCGGTGCCGGTTTAGCGCCCGGGACCTGGCCCTTGATTTCGAGCAGGCGCTGCATGTCCTTGATGTTCTTTTCGAGCTGCGTGACACGCTCGTTGGCTTCAGCTAACGCTTTTTCGCGCGCGGTCGCTTCTTCCTCGAGCATGCGCACGCGCTCTGTGGCCGACACCGGCTTGCCCTTGCCGGCCTTGCCCGGCGTCGCCGGTTCGCCCTTCGACAGCTTGAGCACTTCCTTCGGTGCTTCCTTGCCCGCCGCTTTGTCTTCGACTGCAGTGGAGATCTTACCGCTCGCCGCCACCTTGGTTTCCTGCGCCGGCGTTGCGCCCGCGGCTTCCGCCAGCTTCTCGCGATAGGCGCGCCAGTTCGCCGCATGTACGCGCACTTCTTTCACCGCGTCGGATTGACTGGTCGCGGCGACCTGCTCTTTTTCCGGGATGCGCAGAATTTTGCCCGCCTTCATGCGGCTCATGTTGCCGACAAACGCGTCGGGGTTGGCGCGATACAGGCTGACCAGCATCTGTTCAAGCGAGATGCCTTCGGGCTTGGCGCCGGCGGCAATCTTCGACAGCGTATCGCCGCGTTTGACTGTGTATTCGTTGCCTTCGATTGCGGGCCGCGGTGCGGCTGCAGCTGCCGGGGCTTCGGCGGCGGGCGGTTGGGCGGCAGGCCCGGGCGCAACCGGCTCGGCGACCGCGGCTTGCGGCGCCGGCGCAACCGGCTGGCTCTCCGGCGCGGCGGGTGGCGTAACTGCAACTGACGGCGCGGGGGACGGGGACGTAAATTCCGGCGGATCGATCAACGCGGTGTATTCGCGCAACAGCCGTCCCTGCGCCCAACTCAATTCGACCAGCAGGTCGATGAACGGCTCGTTGACCGGGCGCGTCGAAATGATTTTGAGGTAGGGCGTGCCGTCGGCGCGCTGTTCAACGCTCAAGCGCACGCCGATCAGTGCCGGGCTGTATTGGATGTTGGCCTGCCTGAAAGCTTCAGGCGCTGCGATGCGCGCAGTGAGCGTGGAAAGCTCATCCTTCTGCACCGATACCAGGTCGATCTCCGCCAGCAGCGGCTGACCCAACGCGGACAGAATGGTGAGTTTGCCCAGTCCGGCTGCGTGAGCAACGCACGGCATCAGCAGCAAAATACCCGCCAATAGCCATGTTTTATATGGGAATTTGCGCACTGCCCACCCTTTTGTTATTTTCAGGGACAATTAAATTAACATCAAATAGTTAGGGTTGCAAGCTAACCTTGCCTCTAACCTTATGAATCTACTGACCAGCGGCTAATGGCAATTTTATCAGATGCCGCCCGGTCAGCCTCGTGGCAAAGTTCCTTAAACCTGTCGTTTTGGGCGATTTTTTCGGGCCGAATTAACGGCTTAGCACCCAGCTACCGTTCGAGCAGGATGCGCAACATGCGGCGCAACGGCTCGGCGGCGCCCCACAGCAACTGATCGCCAACCGTAAAAGCCGACAGGTATTCGCCGCCCATTGCGAATTTGCGCAGGCGGCCGACGGGAATGTGCATGCGGCCCGTCACCGCTGTCGGCGTCAGTTCGCGCAGCGAAGGTTCGCGCGCGTTCGGGACCACCCGTACCCAGTCGTTGGCCGACGCGATGATGCCGGTAATCTCATCGAGCGGCACATCTTTTTTCAGCTTGATGGTCAGCGCCTGGCTATGGCAACGCATGGCGCCAATACGCACACAAAGACTGTCTACCGGCGTGGCCGGCGTGCCGAATGCGTCGCCCCGCCCGAGTATCTTGTTGGTCTCCGCGCCGCCTTTCCATTCCTCGAGCGACATGCCGTTGCCCATATCGCGGTCGATCCAGGGAATCAGATTGCCCGCCAGCGGCACGCCGCCAAAGAGTTCCATCGGCAATGAGCCGTCGGTCTGCTTGGCGTGCACCTTGCGGTCGATTTCAAGAATGGCGGAAGCCGGATCGAGGAGCAGCGCCTTGACCTCGGCGTTGATCAGTCCAAACTGGGTCAGTAGTTCGCGCATATGCTGCGCGCCGCCGCCGGAAGCAGCCTGGTAGGTCATGCAGGTCATCCACTCGACGAGGTCGTGCTCGAATAGCCCGTGCATGCCCATCAGCATGCAGCTCACGGTGCAGTTGCCGCCGATGTAGTTCTTGATGCCTTTGGCCAGCGCGCTCTTGATGACCCGCATGTTCACGGGATCGAGAATGATGATTGCGTCGTCTTGCATGCGCAACGTCCTGGCTGCGTCGATCCAGTAGCCATTCCAGCCCGCTGCGCGCAGCTGCGGATACACCGCGGTGGAGTAATCGCTGCCCTGGCACGTGACGATGACGTCCAGCGCTTTCAATGCGCTGATATCGCTCGCGTCCTTCAGCGGCGCCACGTCGCGGCCAACGTCCGGCCCCGCGCCGCCGACCTGCGAAGTCGTGAAGAACACCGGGTCGATGAGGTCGAAATCGCGCTCGGCCTGCATGCGCTGCATCAGCACCGAACCGACCATTCCGCGCCACCCGGTAAAACCTACGTGCATCATCGCTGCATCTCTAAAATCGTTAACTAACGTCGCTCATGTAAAGGCGTTGACGCGTTCACGTTTTTAATGCCACCACCACCGCATCGCCCATTTCGCCGGTGCCGACGCGACGCATTTCCGTCGCGTGAATATCGGCCGTCCGGTAGCCCTGGGCCAGGACTTTTTTCACCGCGGTCTCGATGCGCCGCGCCGCCGCCTCGAGATTGAAGGTATAGCGCAACATCATCGCTGCCGACAATATTGTCGCGAGCGGGTTGGCGATGTTCCGGCCCGCGATGTCGGGCGCCGAGCCGTGCGCCGGCTCGTACAAACCCTTGTTGTTCGCATCGAGCGACGCCGACGGCAGCATGCCGATCGAGCCGGTCAGCATCGATGCCTCGTCGGACAGAATATCGCCGAACATGTTGCCGGTGACGATCACGTCGAACTGTTTGGGATTGCGCACCAGCTGCATCGCCGCGTTGTCGACGTACATGTGGGACAACTCGACCTGCGGATAGTTTTTGGCGACGTCCTTCACGACTTCGCGCCACAAGCGGCTGGTCTCGAGCACGTTTTCCTTGTCGACCGAGCAGAGCTTGCGGCCGCGCTTCAGCGCGGCCTGAAAGCCGACCTCGGCGATGCGCCGGATCTCGGACTCCGAATAAAGCATGGTGTCGTAACCCTCGCGCTCGCCGCGCGCGTTGGTGCGCCATCCGCGCGGCTCGCCGAAATAAATGTCGCCGGTCAACTCGCGCAGGATCAGGATGTCGAGTCCGGCCACCAGTTCGGGCTTGAGCGACGACGCGCCGGCCAGTTCCTCGAACAGGAATGCCGGACGCAAATTCGCAAATAGACCGAGTGCCTTGCGGATGCGCAGAATACCCTGCTCCGGGCGCTGCGCGCGCGGCAAGGCATCGTATTGCGGCCCACCCACCGCGCCGCACAGCACCGCATCGGCCTGCTTGGCGAGCTTGAGCGTCGGTTCCGGCAGTGGGTCGCCATGGGCATCATAGCCCGCGCCCCCGTACGGCGCGTGTTCGAGCTCGAGCTCGAGCCCGTCGCGCCTGAGCGCGTCGAGCACCTTGACCGCTTGCGCGATGATCTCCGGGCCGATGCCGTCACCGGCCAGTACCGCGATTTTCATGTTTCAGGATTGAGTAATTAGGATTGAGGATTGAGTTTAGAACTCGCGAGACAAAGGATAAAGTTTGCTCAATCCTCGATCCTCGATCCTCATTCTTGCCTTTAAAACAGCCACGGCTGTTCGCCGCGCCGCTTGGCCTCGAATGCCTTGATCTTGTCCGCGTGCTGCAGCGTGAGCCCGATCTCGTCGAGGCCGTTCAGCAGGCAGTGTTTGCGGAACGCGTCGATATCGAACTTGAACACCTCGCCGCCGGGCGTGGTCACGCTCTGCTGCTCGAGGTCGATTACCAGACGATAACCGGGCGCCGCGTCCGCTTCCTTGAACAACCGGTCGACGGTCTTGGCGTCGAGCCGTATCAACAGCAAGCCGTTCTTGAAGCTGTTGTTGAAGAAAATGTCCGCGAAACTCGGCGCGATCACCGCCTGGAAGCCGTATTGCAGCAGCGCCCACGGCGCGTGCTCGCGCGAGGAGCCGCAGCCGAAGTTCTCGCGCGCAAGCAGGATCTGCGCGCCCCGGTAGCGCGGCTGATTGAGCACGAAATCCGGATTCAGCGGGCGCTTCGAATTATCCATGCCCGGCTCGCCATGATCGAGATAGCGCCACTCGTCGAACAGGTTGGGGCCGTAGCCGGTGCGCTTGATCGACTTCAGGAACTGCTTGGGGATGACCGCGTCGGTGTCGACGTTGGCGCGGTCGAGCGGCGCCACCAGTCCTTCGCGTGAAACGAATTTTTCCATTTTTACCTCAAGCCCCATTTACGCCGCCAAGGCGGCTCATTGTCAATCCAACTTGCGCACGTCGACGAAATGTCCCGCGATCGCCGCCGCCGCTGCCATCGCCGGGCTCACCAGATGGGTGCGGCCGCCGGCGCCCTGGCGCCCCTCGAAGTTGCGGTTCGAAGTCGACGCGCAGCGTTCGCCTGGCGACAACTGGTCCTCGTTCATGCCGAGGCACATCGAGCAGCCGGGCTCGCGCCACTCGAAGCCGGCTGCAACGAATACCTTGTCGAGCCCCTCCTGTTCCGCCTGCCGTTTGACGGGCCCGGAGCCCGGCACCACCATCGCAAGCTTGACGCTGCGCGCAACTTTCCTGCCGCTCACAACCGCGGCGGCGGCGCGCAGGTCTTCGATGCGCGAGTTGGTGCACGAGCCGATGAATACTTTATCGATGTTGATCTCGGTGATCGGGGTATTCGGCTTGAGCCCCATGTATTTGAGCGCGCGCTCGATCCACTCGCGCTTGACCGGATCGGCCTCCCTGGCCGGATCGGGCACGCGGCCGTCGACCGTCGTCACCATCTGCGGCGAAGTGCCCCACGTCACCTGCGGAATGATCGTCGCGGCATCGAGCGTCACGACCTTGTCGAACTTTGCGCCGTCGTCACTCTGCAACGTGCGCCAGCGGGCGACGGCCTTGTCCCACAGCTCGCCTTTTGGCGCGAGCGGACGGCCATTGATGTAATCGATGGTCGTATCATCGACCGCGATCATGCCGGCGCGCGCGCCGGCCTCGATCGTCATGTTGCATATCGTCATGCGGCCTTCCATCGACAGGGCGCGGATCGCGCTGCCGGCGAACTCGATCGCGTGACCGGTGCCGCCGGCGGTGCCGATCTTGCCGATCACCGCCAGCGCGATGTCCTTGGCGGTGACGCCGGCGCCGAGCTCGCCCTCGACCGCCACTTGCATAGACTTCGATTTTTTCGTCACCAGGCATTGCGTCGCGAGCACGTGCTCAACCTCGGAAGTGCCGATGCCGAACGCGAGGCAGCCGAATGCGCCGTGCGTGCTGGTGTGCGAGTCCCCGCACACCACCGTCATGCCGGGCAGCGTCGCACCGCTCTCCGGCCCGATCACGTGCACGATGCCCTGCTTCCCATGAAGGAACGGAAAATAGGTGAGCGCGCCGTATGCCTTGATGTTGGCGTCGAGCGTCTCGACCTGCAACCGCGATATCGGGTCCTGGATGCCGCGATCCCAGTCCTTGGTCGGCGTGTTGTGATCGGCGGTGGCGACTATCGACCCCGCGCGCCACGGCTTCCTGCCGGCGAGCTTGAGTCCTTCGTACGCCTGCGGACTGGTCACTTCGTGCACCAGGTGACGGTCGATGTAAATCAGCGCGGTGCCATCGGCGTCCTGATGCACGAGGTGGCTGTTCCACAACTTGTCGTAGAGCGTTTGTGCTGCCATGTTTTATTTACGTAAGCCTTTGGAAACGTGGAATTATCCCATAGTTCGGCAGCTTGTGGCCAGCGTTAGTTCCCGGCTACTGCGCGCGTTGCGCCGGCGGCGTCGAGCTTGCGCCACAGGATCAACATGCCGACAAACGCGCTCAACGCCGCGCCGCTGAACGTGAGTCCCGCGCCGAGCCGCTCCCACGCGTAACCGGCGTACAGCCCGCCGAGCGTGCCGCCAAGGCCGAACGTGAGGCTGGTGTATATCGCCTGGCCGCGTGCCTGGTTGCGGCCGCGGAAAAAACGGTGCACGTAGCCGAGCGCAGCGGCATGAAACGAGCCGAAGCTTGCCGCGTGCAAAGTCTGCGCGAACAGCAAAAGCAGCAGGCTGTCGGCGCACCATGCGATGATCACGAAGCGGGTTGCGGCGAGCGCGAAGCTTGCGATCAGCACCTGACGCAACGTGAACGCGCGCAACAGATGCGATAACCAGAAGAAAATCGCGATTTCGCAGATCACGCCGAGCGCCCACAGCCAGCCGACCGCGCCTTTCGTGTAACCGTAAGCGACGAGATAGATCGAATAGAACGTGTAATACGGCCCGTGCGCCACCGCCATCAGCGCGCACGCGATGATCAACGCCACGACCTGCGGTTGTTTGATGACACGCGCGATCGGCATGTGATCGGGGGCGTGCTCCACGCGCGGCACCTCCGGAACCAGCAGCAACAGCGCGACAGCACCGGTCAGTATCGCGAGCATGATCCCCAGCAACACTCCGATCGGCAGCCAGTCGAGCGCGTAGCCGACCGCCAGCACGGTGGCGATGAATCCGATCGAGCCCCATACCCGGATGCGCCCGTACTGCGCAGTGTGCTCGCCGAGGTGCGTGAGCGTCGTGACTTCGATGAGCGGGAGTGCCGCGCTCAGGAAAAAACTCATCAATAGCACGATCACGAACAACGCCTCGAAACTGCGCGCGGCAAACAGTCCGCAATAGATGGCGGTGCCGATGACAGTGCCGAGGCGCGCGACGCGTAACCTGCGGCCACTGCGGTCGGCGAGCCAGCCCCACAGGTGCGGCGCGAAGATGCGCACCAGCTGCGGCAGCGCCATGATGATACCGATGCCGGCCGCGGTAATACCAAGCGCGCTCAGGTAGAGGCTGAAGTACGGCGCAAATGCGCCGATATACGCGAAGTAGAAAAAGTAAAAGCCGGCGAGCCGCCAATACGGTAATTCACGCATGCCACGGCCCCGCGCGAAGCCTGACGCCGCGCGTCATGCCTCGTCGGGATCGGGATTTTCGGTTGCAGCCGCGTTGCGCAGCCGCTCGACAACGTCGCGCGGCGCCCGTGCCGCAATCTTCGGCGTCGCGCATGCCACGTCGGCGTTCTGCGCGCGGTGACGCAATGCGTGATCCATGAGCGTCAGCGCCAGCATTGCTTCGCAGATCGGCGTCGCGCGGATGCCGACGCATGGATCGTGCCGGCCGTGGGTCTCGATCAACGTTGCATTGCCCTGCTTGTCGATGGTGCGCCGCGCGAGCCGTATGCTCGAAGTCGGCTTGACCGCGACGTTGACGACGATGTCCTGCCCGGTCGATATCCCGCCGAGAATGCCGCCCGCGTTGTTGGAGAGAAACCCCTGCGGCGCCATCTCGTCCGAGTGCTCGGTGCCCTTCTGCCCGATCGCGGCAAAGCCGGCGCCGATCTCGACCCCTTTGACGGCATTGATGCTCATCATGTTGTAGGCGATGTCGGCGTCGAGCTTGTCGTACACCGGCTCGCCCCAGCCGACCGGCACGCCTGCTGCAATCGCCGTTATCTGCGCGCCGCACGAATCGCCGGATTTGCGCAGTTTGTCCATGAACTCCTCGAGCTGCGGCACCACGCTCGCGTCAGCGACGAAAAACGGATTCGCATTGACGGCGTCCCACGATTTGAATGGCACTTTGATCGGCCCGAGCTGCGACAGGTAGCCGCGCACGTCGACAGCGTATTTCTCGCGCAGCCATTTCCTGGCAATCGCCGCCGCGGCAACGCGCACCGCGGTCTCGCGCGCCGACTGGCGGCCGCCGCCGCGGTAATCGCGAATGCCGTACTTCTGCCAGTAGGTGTAATCGGCGTGGCCGGGACGAAACGTGTCCTTGATTTTCGAGTAATCCTTGCTGCGCGCGTCCACATTGCGGATCAGCAACGCAATCGGCGTGCCGGTGGTCCTGCCTTCGAACACGCCGGACAGGATTTCGACGACGTCGTCCTCGCGCCTCTGCGTCACATGGCGTGAAGTGCCGGGCTTGCGCCGGTCGAGATCGGTCTGGATGTCGGCCGCGGTCAACTCGAGCCCCGGCGGGCAGCCGTCGACCACACAGCCGATCGCCGGCCCGTGGCTCTCGCCGAACGAGGTCACGCAAAACAGTTTGCCGAGAGTGCTGCCGGACATGATGCGCCTAGATTTACTCGCAAATAACGAGTCACGAGTTTAACATAGCAAGCCCTTGCTTCTGCGGGTATAGCCATGGCCGACAAACCCGATCCCGACAAATTGAAAGGCCCCGGCGGCATGACCATGCGGCAGCTGCACGAAATGGTGAAGCAAAGCGCCGCGCGCGACCGCGCCGCCGGCAAGGTGTCGAATAAGCTCACGCAGAAGCCCAACCGCTGGCAACGTTTCGTGCGCTACGTATGGGACAAGAGACAAGGGCGGTGAGCGTGGCAGCGACTAGCGCGAAACGCCAAAACCACTCAGCATCTCGACACCCCAGGCAACGCCGAAACC
>JAHFRL010000199.1 GCA_023266235.1 Betaproteobacteria bacterium | reverse complement strand
CGATGCCCGGTCGCGCCTTGTCCCGCATTCATGAAGTTGACCGCCGCGTATGGCCGGCCCTGGTGCTCGCCGGTCACCGTGATCGAGGAGTTCGACGACCCTTCCGCGATCGCGCGCTCGCGCACCACGTCGGCGAGCGCCATCATGATCGCGGGCACCATCATGTGGCCGATCATGCCGCGCCCGCCGCTCGCCGCCGGATAACGCGGGTTGAAAATCGAGCCGAGCGGCGCCGAGGTCGAAATCGGCATGAAGCTGCCTTCGTTGTTCGGCACATCGGGACAGAGCAGCGCTTTGACCGCGAACGCCGAATAGGCGAAGGTGTAGATCGGCACTACGTTCACCGCGCGCGGCACCTGCGGCGACGAGCCGGTGTAGTCGATCGCGAGCCTGTCGCCCTTGACCCGCACCGTGCAGTTGATAAGAATCGGTTCCTCGAACCCGTCGTGCTGCGTCTGCGCATGGTACGTGCCGGCGGGCACTGCGCGGATCGCTTCGCGCATCGCCGCTTCCGAGCGCGCGCGGATCTCGCCGCCGAGCGCCGCGAGGTCGGTGTCACGCAGCAGCGGCTGCAGGCGCTCGTCGAGCATCTTGCACGCCGCGATCTGCGCCCAGATGTCGCCCAGCGTCTGCTCGGGCACGCGCACATTCCGGCCGATCATGGCGAGCAGATTCTGGTCGGGCTTGCCGGCATTCAGCAGCTTCAGGCGCGGGATCTGCAGGCCTTCCTCGTAGATATCGCGGATGCCGGCGTTGCGGATGCGCCCGCCGATATCGGGCATGTGGCTCACCACCGCCGCGAATGCGACGATCCCGCCTTTATGAAATATCGGCATCGCGATGTTCACGTCGTGGATATGACCGGTGCCCATCCACGGATCGTTGGTGATCATCACGTCGCCCGGCTTGAGGGTGTGCGGCGGAAACCTGGCAAGGAAATGCTTGACCGTCGCCGGCAGCGTGCCGATGAACGACGGGATCGACAGCACCGACTGCGCAATCGACCGCCCCTGCGCGTCGGTCAGCACCACCGCGAAGTCGTTGGCTTCGCGCACCAGCACCGAGAACGAAGTGCGCACGAACGCGGCCGAGGCCTCGTCGACCATGCTGACGAGGCGCTTCCATTGGATCTCGAGCGAGACCGGATCGAACTTTTTCATTCGAACTCCCTGATCATCACCGCCACCGTGTAGTCGGGCAATACCTTCACGTCTGCGGCAACCGGCACCACGAGCGTCGATTCGCGCTCTTCGAGTATCACCGGCCCCGCGACGCGGCTGCCGGGTTTGAGCGAATAACGGTCGTAGACCGGCACCGGCTGGAATTTGCGTTTGAGCGGCAGGTAAATTTCGCGCTTGCCGCGCATGATCGCCCGCGCGCTGACACGCGCATCACCCCATGCGAATTTATGCCTCTTCACCACGGAACATCCGGTGAGGCGCCACGTAATGACCTGCGGTGTCGCGTTAGGCACCAGATGGCCGTAGAACCGGCGATAGCACCGCTCGAATTCCCTGATCAACGCCGGCGCGAGCGCGCTGGTCACGTTGCGCCACGGCAGCGTGACCGACACGTTGTGGCCCTGTCCGGCGTAGCGCATCTCGGCGCCGATCCGCCATTTGAGCGCCCTATTACCCAGATCCGCGCGCGCGCCCGCCGACTTCAGCTCATCCTCGGCATCCGCACGCAGCTCGCCATAGACCCGCGCGACCTTGCCCCAGTCGACTTCGGCTACCAGCGTTGGATTCGACCACGAGCGGTCGACGCGCGCCGGCGCCGCCAGCAGGCCAAGGCACGAGCCGGCGCCCGCCGCGATCGTCGCCAGCACGCGCGGGATCCGCAGCTTGCGCGCGACTTCGACCGCGTGCACCGGGCCCGCCCCGCCGGTCGCAACCATCGCGAACTCGCGCGGGTCGTGGCCTTTCTCGGCGATATGAATGCGCGCCGCGGCCGCCATGTTCTCGTTGACGATGTTGCAGATGCCCCATGCCACCGCGGTCGGTGTCAGCTTGAGTTCGGCCGCGAGACCGGCGAGCGCGGTCCTGGCGAGATCGGTGCGCAGCTTCATCTCGCCGCCCAGGAAGTTGTCGGGGTTGAGGTAGCCGAGCATCAGGTCGGCGTCGGTGACCGTGGCGTCGGTGCCGCCGAGCCCGTAGCACGCCGGCCCCGGGACCGCCCCTGAAGATGCAGGCCCGACATTGAGCAACCCGAGATTGTTGACGTGAGCGATCGAGCCGCCGCCGGCGCCGATTTCGATCAGGTCGATGCTCGGCATCAGGATCGGCAACCCGGAGCCGCGCTTGAAGCGGGAGACGCGCGCGCATTCGAAGCTGTGCGCGATGAGCGGCTGGCCGCCGACCGCGACGCACGCCTTGGCGGTGGTGCCGCCCATGTCGAACGCGAGGATCTCGGCTATGCCGCTGTTGCGCGCCGTATTGAGAGCGGACAGCACGCCGCCCGCGGGACCCGACTCCAGCAGCAGGATGGGCGTTTCCGCCGCCGCCTTGCCCGAAGTAAAGCCGCCGCTCGACACCATGATCCTGAGCGGCGCGCCAGGCGCAAGCTCATGCACGCGGGCATCGAGCCGGTTCAGGTATTCCGCGACCAGCGGTTGCACGTACGCGTTGCAAACCGTGGTCGACATGCGCTCGTATTCGCGGATTTCGCGCGCGATGCCGGATGAAACCGCAACCGCGAGCCTGGGGAAGCGCTTCCTTACCGCCGTCTCGATCTGTTTCTCATGCACGTCGCTCACGTACGCGTGCAGCAAGCACACCGCGACCGCTGCGACGTCGAGACCGGCGAGACTGTCCAGCAGCCGGTCGAGCTCCGCGACCGCAAGCGGCGTGACGACGTTGCCTTGCGCGTCGAGCCGTTCGTCGACCTCCAGCCGCTGATCCTCGGCGACCAGCGGCTGCGGAATCTCCAGATTGAGATCGTACAGGTCGTAGCGTATCTCGCGCGCGATGGTGAGCACGTCGCGCGTGCCTGTGGTCACGATGAGCCCGGTGCGCGCGCCCTTGCGTTCGATCAGCGTGTTGGTCACGAGCGTCGTGCCGTGCACGACCTCCGTCACGCGCGGCTTGGCCGCGCGGCGCGCGGCGGCGATCTGCTTCAGTAAATCGGCGATCACGCTGGTCACCGCCTCGCCGGGGTCGTGAGGCGTGGTCAGCGTTTTGCTGACCCAGATGCGCCCGCCGGGCGCCATGACGGCGAGACCGTCGGTGAAAGTGCCGCCGATGTCGACGGCAATGCGCATGCGATTGACTTTTGTTTTGCCCGCGGTCACGGCAATTCCCGATAAAACACTCAATCCGTCATCCCGGCGCGCGCCGGAATGGCAACCTAGAAATAACCTTCCAGAAAGTGCCCGACCCAGGACGGCATCCTGACGTCGTCAACGCGGTCGAACGGCGGCATGTACGGCTTGAAGTCGAGCACCGGTGTGCCGTCGAGCGCGTCGAGGCCGCGCACGGTGACGACGTTGCCGGCGATCCCGAGCAGCTTCACCGCCGTCACGCCGAGCGGGTTCGGGCGGAACTTGGTGCGCTGCGCGAACACGCCGATTGCGGGCATGTCCTGCAGGCCGCGCGGTCGGCGCAGTAATTGCGTCGCGGGATCGAAGCCTTGCGCGCGGTCGAGGAAAAACACCACGATCACATGGGAGAACCCCTCCAGACCCTGCAGGCCGGGCGCGTATCGCGCGTCGAGATGAATTTCGGAATCGACCTTCGCCCAGCCGCCCTGCGACATTTCGGTGACCGGGCATTTGACGCTGCCGATCGGATTACAGGTAATCATGGGTTTCCCATTTCAGGTTGGTACGAGTACTGGCACATCGGCGACACTCCGACGCGATTGCGTGCGGCGAGGCCGCGCGATGCGGGGGGCGCAAATAAAAGCGGCGCGAGAATTGCGCCGCTTTCGCGTCGGGCTGGTGCGTGCGGTTGGACAATCCGGGCTTACTCGATCCTGATGCCCTGCTCGCGGATCACTTTGCCCCACTTGGCGGTCTCGACCCTGTTGTAGGCAACGAACTCCTCGGGTGAACTGCCGACGGTTTCAATGCCCTGGTTAAAAAGCTTTTCCTTGACGTCGGCGGCAGCCAGCGCGCGCACCAGCTCCTTGTTGAGCTTGTTGACGACATCCTTCGGCGTGCCCGCCGGCGCGAACGCGGCAAACGTGGTCGACGACTCGAAACCCGTGAGCCCGGCTTCGCTGATCGTCGGCAGGTCGGGCATCATCGCCGAGCGTTTAGCCGTGCTCGCCGCGAGCGGCCGCAGCTTGCCGACCTTGGCAAACGGCAGCGCCGTGATCACGTCGACGAACGACAACATGGTTTCGCCGCCGAGCAGCGCCTGCGCCGAGGGCCCGCCGCCTTTGTAAGGAACGTGGATCATTTTAATGCCGGCCATGTTCATCAGCAGCTCGGTCGCCAGATGGCTGGTGCTGCCTGGACCGGCGGATGAAAAGATCAATTGGCCCGGCTTGGCCTTCGCCAGCGCGATGAGCTCCCTGATGCTTTTCACCGGAATCGACGGGTGCACCGACAGGATCTGCGGGCTTATTGCGAGCAGCGCGATCGGCGCAAACGACGCGTCGGTATCGTATTGCAGGCTCTTGTAGAGGTGCGGCGCGATCGCAAACGTGCTGTTGGTGCCGATCAACAATGTGTAGCCGTCGGGCGGCGATTTCGCGGCCTGCGCGTGGCCGATGGTCCCGGTCGCGCCCGCGCGGTTGTCGATGACGAACTGCTGGCCGGTATATTCGGTGAGCTTGGCGGCAACGATGCGGCCGATCGAATCGGTCGATCCGCCCGCTGCCCACGGCACGATCACCCGCACCGTCTTGTTCGGATAATCCTGGGCGTTGGCGATACCGCACAGGCACATCAGAACCGACCACGCTGCAAGCAGAATTCTCATGGGATTCCTCGCGAACGGTGAAATGAAGACGATCAGCGGAAGATCACCGGAACCATTCTAACTCAGCTGCCGGGAATCACGCCCGGCGGCAGCGTGTAGCAGTAATCGGCGATATCGCGGGGCTTGCAGAACCAGATGCGATCCTTGAGCTTGTGTTCCACGCAGTGCCTGAACGCCGCGCGCAGCGGGCGCAGCCGGAACGGCTGGCCGAATACGTAGGGATGGATCGAGATGTTGCAGACCAGCGGCTGCCTGGCGCATTGCTCGATCATCTCATCGAACTGGTCGACGATCATGTCGCAGAATTCGCGCGCGCTGTGCTGGCGGTGAATGATCGCCGGCGAATCGTTGATCTCCGCCGGGTACGGCACCACCAGGAGCGGGCCCGCGCGCGTGCGCATCCAGATCGGCTGGTCGTCGCACGGCCAGTCCATCAGATACCGGTAGCCGGCTTCCTTGAGCAGGTCGGGCGTGGTCGAGTTTTCATACGTGCCGGCGCCCATCCAGCCGGTCGGCGCCTTGCCTTCGTTTTTGGCGAAGGTCTCGGTGACTTCCCTGATCACGCGCGCCTCGTCGGCTTCCCACATGAAGTCGTGCAGGTTCTCGGCGTTGGTGCGGCCGTGCGCGACGATCTCGTCGCCGCGCCTGCGGATCGCGTCGAATATCTGCGGTGCATAGTCGTAGAGCAGGCTGTTGGTGTTATGCGCGGCCGGCAGCTTCAAGTCGTCGAACAAATCGAAAAAGTGCCAAATGCCGACGCGGTTGCCGTAGTCGCGCCAGGAATAATTGCGCTGCGTCTGCGGCTCTCCGCGCTTCGCATTGTCATGGCCGCGCCCCCTGCCGAACGCGAAGCACTCGATGTTGGTGGTGATGCAAAACGCAAGCCGCTTGCCGCCGGGCCAGCTGTAGTCCTTGCGCCCGGTGATCGGCGAATAGTCGTAGCGGCCGTGCTGCGGCAGCGTCAGCGTCACGCTCGTTTCCTCGCGAGAATTA
>JAHFRL010000005.1 GCA_023266235.1 Betaproteobacteria bacterium | reverse complement strand
CCCAACTTGCGCAGAATCGACCCTCCATATTAGGTAAATCAATGGTTTAGCAGAAAAGTCGTCACTACATTTTTGGTCGGGTAGTGGGGTCAGGCGCTGGCTGTGAGAGCTGGCAGCTCGTGTTCGGCAAGGCGCATGCGCTTCGGCAAAGTGATACCGAGACGGTCGAGGAGTGCAGCCTGGGCAGGGTCGGGCTGGGTGACGCATCGCAAGCGGATCTGGCCGTGGGTTGCAGTAGGCAGCACAACGTCGTGCGATTGAATGCGTGCGAGTTCTTCGAGCACGGTGCGCGGGGAATTGCCGAGCCTGGCGCGGCTCTGCCACATCTCGAGGCTTTTCCACAGCACGAAGGCGAGAAAGCAGACAAGGATATGGGCCTGCACGCGTTCGGCGCGCTGGTGCCAGATCGGACGCAGGTTCAACTGATCTTTCTGGATACGAAAAGCCGCTTCGGCCTGGGTAAGTTGGATGTAGGCTTTCCAGAGTTGTTCATCGCTCCAATCGCTGATGTTCGAGCGTAGGAGATAGGCTCCCTCCGAGAGCGCAGCCCAATCGTCGAACGAGACGTTGTGAGCAATCCGCAGACGAAAGCCCGCCGGGCAGCCGTCCGGCTCCAATGTGATCGCAAAGCGGGCGGCAGCACGCTGGTTTTGCTGCAGGATGCGGCCGATCTGCCGGTTCACCGGCGCCGGATCGAGCCATTTCTGCGCGCGAGCGATGCGAGCGGCCAGGCGTTCGAGCGCCGCTTCGATCCGCCGGCTGAACTTGTCGTGCATGGCCCGTTCTTTGCTGCGCCGATCGGCCGAACGGCACAAGATCACGGTCTCGCCGGTCTCGGGATGGCACGTGAGCTTGACCTCGACGCCTTCATGGACCGTACGCCAGCCATCCGGGCGAGCGAGCTCAGAGCCGAACTTCTTCAACTCCGACTTCGGCGCACCAATGATGTAGCGTCGGCCGGTCTGACGCAGCCACGCCAGATTGCCGGCGCTGGCCATGCCGCGGTCAGTGATCCAGACGCGTCCCAGCACACCATGCCGCGCCTCCATGGTGGCCACGATCGTCTGCAATGTCTGCGAGTCGTGGATATTGCCGGCGAACACCTCGTAGCCTAGGGGAAAGCCGTCGAAAGTCACCACAAGCGCGATGCAAACCTGCTTGCAGTCGGGCCGATGATCTCGGGAGTAGCCGCGCTGAGCCAGCGGATTGGCCTCTGCCTGACCTTCGAAGTATGTGCTCGTGACATCGTAGAGAAGTACCTCGTTCTGAACAGCAAACAGCTCACCGCAGCGCCTCGACAAATGCGCTTCCAGGGCCGCCTTGTGCATGAGGAGATGATCGAGGGCACGGTAAAGGCGATCCTTGTTGACCCCCTCATCTCCAAGCTGCAACAAATCGCACAGCGCCGTGCGGCGATACCAATCCTCGGCAATGTGCAGTTCGCTCGATGGCTCGCACAGTCGTGCCGCAACCAGCACGGCCGCCATCTTCGCCCATGCAATGCGTTCCTTGCCCGCCGGAAGCAACTGTTCGCACAGCCCCTCAAGGCCCGTCCCACGCCATAGCGCCAGCGCCAGATAGACATCCCCGAACTGACGCGAGCGCTCGATGCGGATGCCCTTCAGACGCACCGGCACCGTCAGATGTTCGCCGCTATCGTTGAACAGCAGTGCTTGCTCGGGAGTGCCGATCAGCCGCCGCGCAAATGCCCGTGCCTCAATCCGTCCATGCTCATCAAGCTCGCCAAGCTGCGCTACCGTTTGCTGGATGACCCGCCGACCGACCCGCACGCTGCGCACCAGGCACCAATAGCGGTGAACCTTCCCGTCCTTCTTGCGAATCGTGTGGCGCAGATACATGCGCCATCAGAACAATCTCTGCAGCGAAAGAAAATACCCAAGGTCGTCACTACACGCTCAAATCAGCTCTGCACGCCACCTAACCTCTTGATCCGATTCAACCCACGCTGCCTAATCGCTCAAAAAGACACCCGATTCTGCGCAAGTTGG
>JAHFRL010000012.1 GCA_023266235.1 Betaproteobacteria bacterium | reverse complement strand
CGTCTGGCGCGTGACTACGAGCGCTTGGCGCAAACCCTTGCCGGATTCCATTACCTCGCCTTTGCCTGCCTCATGCTCCATCGAATCATTCCATTCATCTCAAGTTCATAACAGGCTCTAGTAAGCCTTGAGACCGACCGCTTTCACCACCTGGGCGTTCTTGACCATCGCTTCCTGCACTACCTTGCGGAATTCTGCGGGGCCTCTGATGACGATCTCCGTCGCCTGGAAGGCAAACGCCTTCTTCACGTCGGGCTGTTCCATTGTCTTTATTACCGCCGCCCGCAGCTTATCCGTGATTGCCTTCGGCGTTCCTTTCGGAACGAAGAAGCCCTGCCACCCGCTGTAGTCGAAGCCCGGCACGGTGCCGGCGATCGGCGGAATGTTGGGCAGCAGCGGCGAGGGCTTGGGTAAGCTGTGCCCGATCGCGCGGAGGCGTCCGGAGTTGACGTGCGACATCACCGCCGGCGCCGGCGTGAGAGTCCAATGCGACTCCCCGGCGATGACCGAGGCGACCGACGCGCCACCGCCCTTGTATGGCACGTGCAGCGACTGGAAGTTGCCGGCCTGCATGAAGTACGCGCCTGAGAGATGGCTTTGCGAGCCGGCGCCCGCGGAGGCCATGTTGACCTGTCCCTGCTTGCCCTTGCAGTAGTCGATAAGTTCTCTCACGGACTTGACCGGCAGCGAGGGATTGACCACCAGCACATTAGGCGTCTCCGCGAACTGCGCAACGTAGTCATAGTCCTTCACCGGGTCGTAGGTGGGGTTCTTCTGGAGCAGCACGGCAACCGTCGAGGCCGCCGTGGTTGCGCTGATCATCGTATAGCCGTCTGGCGTGGCAGTCTTGGCGATCTCCATGCCAATCACGCCGCCCGCGCCGGCGCGGTTGTCCACCACCGCCTGCTGGCCGAGCACCTCACCGAGTTTCGCGGCGACGATGCGGCTCAAAGTATCGACCGAACTTCCGGGAGCGTTGGGCACGAGCATGCGCACCGGACGGTTGGGATAATCCCCGGCAATGTCCGCAGCTGCGGCGTGCGCCGATGGAAGAGCGAGGGAAGCGGCAAACATCAGAGCAACCTGCAGGACTACCTTGAACTTCATGCCATTTCTCCTCGGTGGATTTATTTGTGCGAACCACTGCTGTCCCGGGTAATTCTGGCCGGTTTGCGCCACGAACGCAACCATCGCCTCGTGCCTGAAGCCGGACGCAGGACGGACGGTAGACTACTGACAGCGGCCGGCTTTTTCTGATATCTTCGGGACCAGGACCAGTCCCTGCCTCAACACCAAAAAAGGAACACGAATCATGATTTACAACAATCGCGGGCTGTCCGAAGAACAGCGCATGATGCGCGATGCCTGCCGCGCCTTCGTCAACGATTTCGTCACCCCCTTCATCCGCCAGAACTGGCAGCGCGAATGGGACATGAATCCGGAAGGCCGCCTGCCGCGCGAAATCCTCGAGCAGGCGCACAAGATCGGCATCCGCACCCTCGGCATCCCGGAAGAATTCGGCGGCACGCCGCTCGATCCCAGGACCGAGGTACAGACCTTCGCGATGATTTCAGAGGAGA
This sequence comes from Betaproteobacteria bacterium, assembly GCA_023266235.1. Lineage (GTDB taxonomy): Bacteria > Pseudomonadota > Gammaproteobacteria > Burkholderiales > SG8-41 > PALSA-1004. The sequence goes on along the minus strand of JAHFRL010000012.1, from coordinate 61,079 downwards.
TCTCGCGCGGCGACGCGGGGCTCTCCGACAAGCTGGTGCAGATCTGGAAGGTTTCTGTACTGCTGCGCAACGTCGCGCCGCGCCACCTGCAGGAGAAATGGTTTCCGCGGATCGTCGAGGATCCCTCCTTCCTGCTGGCGCACTGCCTGACCGAACCCCGCGGCGCTTCCGACCGCTGGCTGCCGTACGACGTGCCCGAGGCGATGATGCACACCAGGGCCGAGCGCAAAGGCGACCAGTGGGTGATCAACGGCCGCAAGCAGTTCATCAGCAACGGCTACGACGCCAAGCTCTACGTCGTCTACGCCACCACCAAGCCCGGCGCGGGCATGACCAAGGGCACCTCGAGCTTCCTGGTGCCGCGCGACACGCCGGGACTCACGGTCGCGCGTTGCAACGAGACCCTCGGCGGGCGCTTCATGAACAACGGCGAGATCGTGTTCGAGGACTGCGCGGTGCCGCAGGACCACTGCCTGGTCGAGAACACGGCGCTTACCAAGGCGGGCGTCTATTTCCGCCCCGGCAAGATCATCCAGGCATCGAAAAACCTCGGCATCGCCGTCGCCGCGTTCGAGAAAACCGCCGAGTACGTGCAGAACTACGTGCAGGGCGGCCGCCCCCTCATCAAGCACCAGGCGGTCGCGATCCGGCTCGCCGAGATGGCCACCAAGATATGCGCCGTGCGCGCGCTGCTCAACGAGGCCTCGCGCGCGGTCGATGAGGGCGCGCCGGACGCCGAGCAGCTTGTCAACATGGCCAAGCTGTTCGCCTCGGAGGAAGTATTCAAGGTGACCCAGCACGCCGTGGAACTGCACGGCGGCAACGGCATCATGCTCGACTTCGGCATCGAAAAGCATCTGCGCGACGCCGCGGTTTTTCTGCACATGGACGCGACGGTGGATATCTCCAAGTTCAAGATCGTCAAGTGCATGTTTCCTGATACGGCGGGCGTCTACGCCGGACCGGAGAAATAACCCTGGCGGCCGCGCGCTGGCTGTAAATCTTGCAGGGCCGGAATAATCCTGCCCCGGAAAGTGTTAACTTTTCTGTTAAAAACACCGATGGCTGCCCCCGCCATCTGCCAAAGGAGAAGACCGTGAAAAAAGTGCTCGGATTGTCCATCGTTCTGGCCGTCGCGCCGGTCGCGCAAGCCGCGGATGTCGAGGCCGGTAAAGCCAAGGTCGCCACCGTGTGCGCGGCATGCCACGGCGCAAACGGGGTGAGCGTGAGCGATACCATCCCCAATCTCGCCGCTCAGCGGGCGGGCTACCTCGAGGCGCAACTGAAGGCGTTCAAGGACGGCACGCGCAAGCAACAGGCCCCGACGAGTCCGACGGCTATCATGAATGCGATCGCGGCTCAGCTCGGCACCGAGGACATTGCCAACGTTGCGGCGTACTTTGCCTCGCAGCCCGGCGCGGCGACGGGCGCCAAGTCCGCGTTGCTGCCGAACGTCGTGAAGACCGGCGTGACCTTCCCCGAAGGCTACAAGGAATCGTTCACGAAGTACCACACGATCAGCTTCCCGGCGACCAAGCAGGTGCGTTACTACTACGCCAACAAGGCCGCGGTGGCGGCGGCGAAGGCGGGCAAGCCGCTGCCGGACGGCTCGGTGCTGTTCGCCGAAGTGTATGCGGCGAAACTCGACACCGGCGGCAAGCCGGTGATGGGCGGCGACGGCTTCTACATGGCCGACAAACTGGTCGCCTACACGGCGATGGCGCGCGAAGCAGGCTGGGGCAAGGACATCCCCGACATGCTTCGCAACGCGGACTGGAACTACGCGGTCTTCACACCCGACAAACAGCTTCGGCCTGGCGTGAACCAGGCCGAGTGCCTCGCCTGCCACAAGCCGCTCGACAACGTGAGCTACACGTTCACGCTCAAGCAGCTCGCCGGAGCCAAGTAATCTGGGCGACGGCCGGTGGACGCATCATTTGCCAGTGCGGACGGAAGCTTGCCCGGTTCGCCCCCCGCTTGTCCCATGTCGGGGCGGCCGGGACTCGTTGGACGCCGTCCCGTTTGCGGGAACGGCCGCAGCGGCCCGACATCCCGAACTCACAACCGTTGTTCGACCCACGCAAGTACGGACTGAAGCGCCTGCGGTAGCTTCGTCGCATCGGTTCCCCCAGCCTGCGCCATATCCGCGCGGCCGCCGCCTTTGCCGCCGACCTGCTGTGCGACGAAATTCACGAGCTCGCCGGCCTTGACCTTCGCGGTGAGATCGGCGGTAACGCCGGCGATCAGCGTGACTTTGCCGCCCGCGCTCGATGCCAGCACGACCGCACACGACTTCAGCTTGTCGCGCAACTTGTCGACCGATTCGCGCAGCGCTTTCGCGTCGGCGCCGTCGATCGCCGCCGCCAGCACCTTGGCGCCCTTGATGTCGACCGCCTGCGTCGCCAGATCGTCGCCCTGACTTGAAGCGAGCTTCGATTTGAGCCGCGCGAGCTCCTTCTCGAGGCTTTTCACGGTCTCGACGATCTGGCCGACCTTCTGCGTCAGTTCCTGCGCCGGCGCCTTGAGCGCGGTCGCGGCTTGCTGAAGGTTCGCTTCCTGCTGCTGCACCCAGGCAAGCGCGCCCTCGGCGGTCACCGCCTCGATGCGGCGCACTCCGGCGGCGATGCCTGATTCCGACACCACCTTGAACAGGCCGATGTCCCCGGTGCGCCCGACGTGAGTGCCGCCGCACAGCTCGGTCGAGAACCCGCCCATCTTGAGCACGCGCACTTCGTCGCCGTACTTTTCGCCGAACAGCGCCATCGCGCCCGACTTGAGCGCCTCGTCGTACTTCATCACGCGCGCTTCGACCGGCACATTGCGGCGTATTTCCTGATTGACGAGTTGCTCGATTGCGCGGATTTGCTGCTCGGAGAGCGGCTCGTTATGCGAATAGTCGAAGCGCGTGCGGTCGGCGTCGACCAGCGAGCCTTTCTGCTGCACGTGGGTGCCGAGCACCTTGCGCAGCGCTGCGTGCATCAGGTGCGTCGCCGAGTGGTTGCAGGCGGCGCGCGCGCGCGCTACGGCGTCGACCCTGGACTCGGCCGTGTCGCCAACCGCCAGCCTGCCGGTATGCAACACGCCGCGATGGCCGGATACCTCGGCCTGGATCTTCTGCGTATCGCTGACATGGAACGTGCCGCGGCTCGCGATGAGTTGCCCGCGGTCGCCGACCTGGCCGCCCGCTTCGGCGTAGAACGGCGTCCTGTCGAGCACGATCACGGCGCTGTCGCCGGCCTCGATCGCGAGCACTGACGCGCCATCCTTGTAAATCGCCACGATCCTGCCGTCGAGATTCAGCGCGTCGTAGCCGTGGAATTCGGTTTTCTGGCCGCGGTATTCCACCACCGCCTGCGTGCCGAATTTGGATGCGGCGCGCGCGCGTTCGCGCTGCTGCCCCATTGCCGCCTCGAAACCGGCGTAATCGACGCGCACGCCGCGCTCGCGTGCGATGTCGGCAGTCAGGTCGACCGGGAAGCCGTAGGTATCGTAAAGCTGGAACACGGTTTCGCCTTCGAGCATCCTGTCTTCGCGGTTGAGCGCGCCCTCCAGCACTTTCATGCCGTTCTCGAGCGTATCGGCGAAGCGCTCCTCTTCCTGCTTCAGCAGCTGTGCCACGCGCTCGCGCGCGCCGGCAAGCTCGGGATAGGCATCGCCCATCGCTGCGACGAGGTCGGGCACGATCTTGAAAAAAAACGGCTGCTTCTGCCCCAGCTTGTAGCCATGCCGGATCGCGCGGCGAATGATCCGGCGCAGCACGTAGCCGCGGCCTTCGTTGCCGGGAATCACGCCGTCGACGATCAGAAACGCGCAGGCGCGAATGTGATCGGCGATCACTTTGAGCGAATTATTGTGCAGATCACTGCAATGCGATTCGCGCGCCGCCGCCTTGATCAGGTCCCTGAACAGATCGATCTCGTAGTTCGAATGCACCCCCTGCAGCACGGCGGCGATGCGCTCGAGCCCCATCCCGGTATCGACCGACGGTTTGGGCAGCGGATGCAGCTTGCCGCTGTCGTCGCGGTTGAACTGCATGAACACCAGGTTCCAGATTTCGATGTAGCGGTCGCCGTCGGCCTCCGGCGTGCCGGGCGGGCCGCCGGCGATCTCCGGCCCGTGATCGTAGAAAATCTCGGTGCACGGCCCGCACGGCCCGGTCTCGCCCATCTGCCAGAAATTGTCGCTCTGGTATTTGGCGCCACCCGGCTTGTCGCCGACGCGTGTTATCCGGTCGCGCGGCACCCGGATCTCGTTGGCCCATACGTTGTAGGCCTCGTCATCGGTTTCATACACCGACACCCACAGCCTGCCCTTCGGCAGCTGGTAGACCCCGGTCAGCAACTCCCACGCAAAATGGATCGCGTCGCGCTTGAAGTAATCACCGAATGAAAAATTGCCGAGCATCTCGAAAAACGTGTGGTGGCGCGCGGTATAGCCGACGTTTTCGAGATCATTGTGCTTGCCGCCGGCACGCACGCAGCGTTGTGACGTGGTGGCGCGCGCGTAGTTGCGTTTTTCCTGGCCGAGAAAGACGTCCTTGAACTGCACCATGCCGGAATTGGTGAACAGCAGCGTCGGATCGTTGCCGGGAACGAGCGGGCTCGAAGCCACGATGACATGGCCCTTGCTCTTGAAGTAATCAAGAAACTGCTGGCGGATTACGCTGCTTTTCATCAACCGGCCCCGGTTTTGCCGAACTGTTTCTGTCACGCGCTACGGCAAGCGCTTGATTTCCTTGACGTGCAAGCCCATCGACTGCCCGCCGATGATGGCCATGCTCGTTACTGTACCTTTCAGCGCCACGTTGTCGCTGACCGCCGGAAGATTGCCTCGTGTCGTCACCGATATCTCGCCTGTGCCGTCCTGCAGCATAAACGATTTTAAATCCACGATCGGCAGTTTGGTAATATCCTTCACCCTGCCCTTCAACTTGACTTCCTTGCCTTCGAAGCTTGTCGGCGCGGCCACGATGGCCTTGATCGGGGTGTAGCCGAATGGCAAATAATCGCAGCCCGCAAGCAGCGCCGCCGCGAGCAACGCCATCAATAACGGGGCACAACGCTTAGTCATCATCTCCACCGTGTTTGATAATCCGTAACACCGTTTCCAGCGCGAAGCCGCGGCTCTGCATGAACCTGACCTGCCGCGCACGTTCGTTGGCGTTGCGCGGCGGCCGGTCGAATTTCTTCCGCCAGACCACGCGCGCGGCGTCGAGTTCGCCGTCTTTCAATTGCTGTTGCGCGCCGGCGACCGCGGATTCCGAAACGCCTTTCTCGCGCAACTCGTGCGCGATGCGCTGGGCGCCGAAACGGCGGCGGCGCGACGCCAGCACCTGCTCGACCACGCGGCTCTCCGACAGCCAGCCGCGGCGCTCGAAATCATCGAGTAGTTGCGGAATCTCGTCCGGATTTTCAGTGAGTGGCGCAAGCTTGCGCTCGAGCTCCAGCCGTGAATACTCGCGCCGCGCGAGCATCGCGAGCGCCCGTGCGCGCAGGCTGCGCCCGGTTTTATTTTTCCGCGGTTGCCGCGGCGGCCTTTGCTCCACCACCGACGCCTATCGCCGCGCGGATCTTGGCTTCGATCTCCCGCGCGATTTCGGGGTGCTCTTTCAAATAATCGCGCGTGTTGTCCTTGCCCTGTCCGATGCGCTCCTTGCCGTAGGTGTACCAGGCGCCGGACTTGTCGACGAGCTTGTGCACGACGCCCAACTCGATGATCTCGCCTTCGCGCGAAATGCCTTCGCCGTAGAGGATGTCGAAATCGGCGACCCTGAACGGCGGCGCGACCTTGTTCTTGACGACTTTAGCGCGCGTCTCGGAGCCGATCACTTCCTCGCCCTTCTTGATCGCGCCGGTGCGGCGGATGTCGATGCGCACCGAGGCGTAGAATTTGAGCGCGTTGCCGCCGGTCGTGGTTTCGGGATTGCCGAACATCACGCCGATTTTCATGCGGATCTGGTTGATGAAGATCACCATCGTATTCGAGCGCTTGATGTTGGCGGTGAGCTTTCTCAGCGCCTGCGACATGAGCCGCGCCTGCAGTCCCATCTGCGGCTCGCCCATCTCGCCCTCGATCTCGGCCTTCGGCGTGAGTGCGGCGACCGAATCGATCACCACTACATCGACCGAGCCCGAACGCACCAGCATGTCGGCGATCTCGAGCGCCTGCTCGCCGTTGTCCGGCTGCGAAATCAGGAGTTCCTGAACGTTGACGCCCAGCTTCTGCGCGTACTGCGGATCCAGGGCGTGCTCGGCATCGATGAACGCGGCGGTGCCGCCGAGTTTCTGCGTTTGCGCGATCACCGACAGCGTGAGCGTGGTTTTGCCGGACGATTCCGGGCCGTAGATCTCGACCACGCGGCCGCGCGGGAGCCCCCCGATGCCGAGCGCGATGTCGAGCCCGAGCGAGCCGGTCGAAACCACCTGAATGTCCTTGGAGACCTCGGCCTCACCGAGGCGCATGATGGAGCCCTTACCGAATTGTTTTTCGATTTGCGACAACGCTGCCGCCAGTGCCCTGGATTTATTTTCGTCCATGATGTGTCCCATAAATACCTCCCGGATTATCTCACAGTCCTCTCACAGGAGGGATAACGCCTGGCGCGTACTGCGGATGACGACTATGACTTTGGTACTACCCGGAGCAGCTCGAGCACGCCGGCCAGCGCGCGCTCGACCGCCTGCCTGCGCACCGCTTCGCGGTCGCCTGCATAATGCCGGGTTTCGGCAATCGGCTCGCCATTCTTGAGCGCCCATGCGAGGCACACCGTGCCGACCGGCTTGCCGGGCATGCCGCCCGCCGGCCCGGCGACACCGCTCACCGCAACCGCGACCTGCGCATGGCTCGCGGCAAGCGCGCCTGTCACCATCTCTTTCACCGTCTGCTCCGATACCGCACCGCGCTGCTCCAGCGTCTGCGTTTTTACGCCGAGCATTTCGCGTTTCGAAATATAGGTGTAGGTGATGAAACCGCGCTCGTACCAGTCGGAGCTGCCTGGCACCATGGTCACCGCCTCGCCGACCCAGCCGCCGGTACAGGATTCGGCGGTGACCAGCGTCAGCGCGCGCGATTTCAGCGCCTCGCCGACCCGTTCAGCGAGTTGATACAAACGATTATCGGCCATGTTTCATCCTGCAATCAGCATCCTGGCAACCGCGAGCACGAGCAGCGTATAAAACGCTGCGAGCAGATCGTCGAACATGACACCGAAGCCGCCGTGCAGCTTGCGGTCGTAATAACGGATCGGCGGCGGTTTGAGGATATCAAACATGCGGAACAGCAGGAACGCGCAGGCCTGCCATAACAGGCCTGCGGGCGTGAACACCAGCACCAGCATGAACGCGATGATTTCATCCCACACCATGGCGCCGTGGTCGGCGACGCCGAGCGCGCGTCCGGTGCGCCCGCACGCCCATACGCCGAGCGCGAAACCCAGCGCGATCAGCGTCAGCAAGGTCAGGGTCACGCAAAATGACGCGAGCACCCAATACAGCGGGAACGCCAACAGCGTCCCAGCCGTTCCCGGGGCGCCCGGCACCAGCCCGGCGCCACCGCCGAGCGCGATCACGTGCGCCGGGTGGCGCAGCATGAAACGCGCCGTCAGCTGGACCGCGGCTTCAGAGGAAATGATCGTAACCTCCGCGCACGGGTCGCAGCGCCGTGCCATCGGCCGCACGCACAACCAGCCGCGGCGTGCCACGAGCGGGCGCATGAATGCGGCCGATACGCGTCAATGCGATGCGGGCGCGCTGGCCGATCCGTGCAATTCGCTCACGCGCCTGGCGTGACGCAGTGAAACACAACTCGTAGTCGTCGCCGCCCGCAAGCAGCGCGCTGCACGCGGCCACGCGGTCAAGATAACGGCGCAGTATGCTGGATGCAGGCAGCGCCACGAGCTCGATCTCGGCGGCGACGGCGGAACGCTCAAGGATATGCTCGAGATCGGCAAGTAACCCGTCGGAAATATCGATCGCGCTGTGGGCGACGCCGCGCAGCGCGAGTCCCAGTGCGATGCGCGGCTGCGGCCGGTGCAGTTTCGCTGCGCAACGCGCAAGTTCTGCGGGCCTGAGGCGGATGCGCCGCTTGAGCGCCGCCAGCGCGAGGGCCGCATCACCGAGCACGCCCGACACCCAGATGTCGTCCCCAGCGCGCGCGCCGCTGCGAAGCAACGCGGTGCCGCGCGGCACTTCGCCCATGATCTGCACGCAGATGTTGAGCGGCCCGCGCGTAGTGTCGCCGCCGATGAGATCGACGTCGAAGCGCCGCGCAAGCGTCATGAAGCCGCGCGAAAACGCCGCCAGCCAGCGTGTGTCGGCGCGCGGCAGCGCGAGTGCGAGCGTCGCCCAGCGCGGGAAGGCGCCCATCGCCGCCAGATCGGACAGATTGACCGCGAGCGCCTTGTGGCCCAACTGAGCGGGATCGGCATCGCGCAGGAAATGACGGCCGGCAAGCAGCATGTCCGTGGACACGACGAGTTCGCAGCCGCGCCGCACATTGACGAGCGCCGCGTCGTCGCCGACGCCGAGCACGGCATGCCGTGCGCGGTGGGTGAAGTAGCGCCGGATCAGCTCAAATTCGGAAGGCACAACGCGTCAAGGCCGCTGGGTCGGGTCGATGCTCTGCCCTGGCTTGCCGGCATTGTCGGCGAGCCATTTCTTTTTCATCGCATATGGAAAGTAAAAATCGACCACCGCGAACACCAGGAATACGATGGCAAGCCAGCGCACGGCGTCGGGCGGCAGGAATTTCGTGCCCTCGATCAGCACATACAGCCCGAGCAGCGCGTTGAGGATGCCGCCGACATAAAACGCGATTATCCGTTTTTTCAGCTTGTCATCCATAGCCGGCCCCGTCATGCCTGGAATTCATTTCAAAAATCGCAAACAACGACAAGCCGGTCATTTTCGGGTGATCTCGCGCGGGCGCTTGTCCGCGGCAAGTTTATCCAGCACGCCGTTCACGTACTTGAAACCGTCGGTGCCACCGTAACTCTTGGCCAGCTCGACTGCCTCGTTGATCACAACCTTGTATGGCACGTCCGGCTGGTTTTCGAGCTCGTAGGCCGCGATCAGCAGGATCGCGCGCTCGACCGGGCTCAATTCCGCGCATTTGCGGTCGAGATAGGGTTGCAGCGACTGCTCGAGCCGCTGCGCTTCGCGGATCGCGCCGGCGAGCAGCGCCGAAAAGTAAGCCCGGTCGGTTTTATCAAAGCCCCTGGCTGCGGACATCTGCTGTTCGATGGTCGCCGCGTCGGTGCCGGCGAGCTGCCATTGATACAGGCCCTGCAGCGCGAACTCGCGCGAGCGGCGGCGGCTGCTGCGGCGCGCCGGCGATGCCTGCGGCCGGGTCATGCTATTCCGCGCCGGCGATTCTCGCGGCCGTTCATTTCTGATCGAGCTTGCCGAGCAGGTTCGCCATCTCGACCGCAACCGCCGCGCAGTCGGCGCCCTTCTGCATCATGCGCGCTTCCGCCTGCTCGTCGTTGTCGGTGGTCAGGATGCCGTTGGCGACCGGGACGCCGGTATCGAGCTGCACCGTCATGATGCCGCTTGCCGACTGATTGGCGACGATTTCGAAATGATGGGTCTCGCCGCGGATCACCGCGCCGAGCGCAATCAGCGCGTCGAAATTCCCGGTGTTGGCCATCCGCTGCAGCGCGAGCGGCACTTCGAGTGCACCGGGAACCGTAATGATATTGATGTCGGAATCGCGCACCCCGAGCCTGGCGAGCGCCGCAGTGCAGCCCGCCAGCAAGCCGTCACCGACGTCGGCGTTGAAGCGCGCCACGACAATGCCGATGCGCAGCCCGGCGCCATTGCTACCCGCCTCGATTTCTTCGATGGAATCGTATTTCGCCATGCTTGCGCTACTTGACGTTGGCTTCCCCGGGCTGCAGGTAACCGGTAACCTGCAAATCGAACCCCGCCATGCTGGGCATTCTACGCGGCTTCGCCAGCAGGCGCATTTTCGCGACCTTCAGATCGCGCAATATCTGCGCGCCGATGCCGTAGGTGCGCAGCGCTTTCTTCTGCGGCACCGCGATGGCACCCGGCTGCGCGCGCTCGAGCAGGTCGGCTGCGGATTCCGGCCGATGTAGCAGCACGATCACGCCGCACTCGGCGCGGCTCACCGCCGCCAGCGCCTGGTTGAAGTTCCACGAATGGCTCGCGCTGCGGGTGTCGAGCAGGTCGATCACCGACAGCGGCTCGTGCACGCGCACCAGCACTTCACTGTCCGGCTTGATCCTGCCTTTGACCAGCGCGAGATGCGTCGCCTGGCCGATCTTGTCGCTGTAGACGATGAGCCGGAATTCCCCATGCACCGTCTCGATATCGCGCTCGGACACGCGTTGCACCAGCGACTCGGTGCGGCCGCGGTGATGAATCAGATCGGAGATCGTGCCGATCTTGAGCTGGTGCCGCGCGGCAAACTCGACCAGGTCGGGTAACCGCGCCATCTCGCCGTTGTCTTTCAGCACTTCACAGATCACCGCGGCCGGCGCCGCCCCGGCCAATTGCGCGAGATCGCAACCGGCCTCGGTATGGCCAGCGCGCACCAATACGCCGCCTTTCTGCGCCATCAGCGGGAAAATGTGCCCGGGCTGCACGATATCCGCCGGGCCGGCATCGGCGCGCACCGCCGCCTGCACCGTGCGCGCGCGGTCGGCGGCCGATATGCCGGTGGTCACGCCTTCCGCGGCTTCGATCGACACCGTGAAGTTGGTGCCCAGTGGCGACTGGTTGCTGGCGACCATCAGCGGCAGGTTGAGGCTCCGGCACTTCTCTTCCGTCAGCGTCAGACAAATCAGCCCGCGGCCGTAGCGCGCCATGAAATTGATCGCCTCGGCGCTGACAAACTCCGCCGCGAGCACGAGGTCGCCCTCGTTTTCGCGATCCTCCTCGTCGACGAGGATCACCATCTTGCCCGCGCAAATGTCGGCAATGATTTCGGTTATCTGGCTGATCGCCATCTCAGTTCTTGAACTCCGTAAGACGCTCCGCGTAGCGCGCGAGCATGTCGATTTCGAGATTCACCCCGGCGCCCACGGTAAGCGCGTCGAGATTGGTCGCCTGCAGCGTATGCGGAATCAGGTTCACTTCAAACAGGTTGCCGTTGACCGCATTCACCGTGAGGCTTACCCCGTTTATCGCAATCGCGCCCTTGCGCGCGATATATTTTGCCAGTCCGCGCGGCGCATCGACCGCCAGCAGCCGATTGTCGCCGACCGCTTCGAAACGCGCGACGGTGCCGACGCCATCGACGTGCCCGCTCACCGGATGACCGCCGAGCCGGTCGGCGAGCCGCAGTGATTTCTCGAGATTCACTTTCGCCTGTGCCGCAAAGCCGGTCGTGCAACTCAATGTTTCCTGCGACACGTCGACCGCAAAACGCGGGGCATCCAGCTTGACGATCGTCAGGCATACGCCGTTCACCGCGATGCTGTCGCCGATTTTGACGTCGGCGCAATCGAGCGCCCCCGCGTCGATTGTCACGCGCACGCCGCCTGCTGCCGGCTTGATCTCGCGCACGCCACCGACCGCCGCAATAATGCCGGTAAACATTCTATCGCGACTCCAGCCGCGCGAGGATACGCAAATCGCTGCCCACCATACGCGTTTCACTGATCTTGAGCCGGCGCCGGTCACCCAGGTCGGCAAGCTCAGGCAAATCGGCCATGCCGCGTGCCCGGTCTCCGAACAGGCACGGCGCGAAATACAACAACAACTCATCGACGCAGCCCTCGTTGATCAATGACCCATTGAGCTTGAAGCCGGCCTCGACATGCAGCTCGTTGATCTCGCGCCGGCCGAGCTCCTGCATGAGCGTCGATAGCTCGACCTTGCCGCGCGCATTCGGCATCACGATCACCTCCGCGCCCTGGTCCCGCAACTGCCCGATCTTCGTTTTGTCCTCCACTGCGCACGCGACCAGCACGCCGCCGCCGGCGAGGATGCGCGCCGCCAGCGGCGTATCGAGCCGGCTGTCGACCACCACGCGCAACGGCTGGCGCGTGGTCGCGACTTCGCGCACCGTCAGCTGCGGATCGTCGTCGCGCACCGTGCCAATGCCGGTCAGCACGGCGCAGGCCCGCGCGCGCCAGTGATGCCCGTCGCGGCGCGCCGCCTCGCCGGTGATCCACTGGCTCTTGCCATTGTTCAACGCGGTCTTGCCGTCGAGGCTCGCCGCGATTTTCATGCGCGTCCACGGCCGGCCGCGGGTCACGCGCGATACAAATCCGACGTTGAGTTCGCGCGCCTCGTCTTCGAGCACGCCGGTCGCGATTTCGATGCCGGCCCGTTTGATGCGTTCCATGCCTTGCCCGCCGGTGCGCGGGTCGGGATCGCGCAGCGCGGCGACCACGCGCGCGACACCGGCCGCGACCAATGCCTCGTCGCACGGCGGCGTGCGGCCGTGGTGGTGGCACGGTTCAAGCGATACATAGGCCGTGGCCCCGCGGGCGCGTGGCCCCGCGGCCTGCAGCGCACTGATCTCGGCGTGCGGTCCGCCGGCGCGCTCGTGCCAGCCCTCGCCGACCACGGCGCCGTCACGCACGATCACGCAGCCGACGCGCGGATTCGGCGTCGCCGTATACAGCCCGCGCTGCGCGAGCCGCAATGCGCGCGCCATGAATTCGTGATCAGCCGCGTTGATCATTAAGGAAAGCTGTATTTATTTTTTACCCGAAGGCTTCTGCACTTCCTTGATCGCGTCCTGGAAGTCGTCGACGTCCTGGAAGCTCTTGTAGACCGACGCGAAGCGGATATAGGCGACCTTGTCGAGCTTGTAGAGCTCCTTCATCACCATCTCGCCGATGCGGCGCGACGGGATCTCGCGCTCACCGAGCGCGAGCACCTGCTGCGCGATGGTCGCGACGGCATCATCGACCAGCGGCGTCGGCACCGGGCGCTTGTGCAGCGCGCGCATGAAACCGGTGCGCAACTTGTCGAGGTCGAACTCGGTACGGCTGCCGTCCCGCTTTACCACCTGCGGCAGGCGCAGCTCGACAGTTTCGTAGGTCGTGAAGCGCTTGTTGCATGCCAGGCAGCGCCGGCGGCGGCGGATGCTGTCGCCGTCTTCACTCACGCGCGAGTCGATTACCTGCGTGTCTTCGGCTTTGCAGAACGGGCAATGCATGGCTTACGCCTCACTATCCATACACCGGAAACTTCGCGCACAGCGCTTTCGTCCCGGCGGTGACGCGTTCGATCACCTTGTCATCGTGCGGCGCGTCGAGCACGTCGGCGATCAGGTTGGCGAGCTGTTCGGCTTCCGCCGCCCCGAAGCCACGCGTGGTGATCGCCGGCGAGCCGAGCCGGATGCCGCTCGTCACCATCGGCTTTTGCGGATCGTTCGGAATCGCGTTCTTGTTGACCGTGATGTGGGCGCGGCCGAGCGCGTCTTCCGCGTCCCTGCCGGTAATATGCTTGGCGGTCAAATCGACCAGGAACAGGTGACATTCGGTATGCCCGGATACGATGCGCAGGCCCCGTTGCTGCAGCGCCCGCACCATCGCCTGCGCGTTGGCCAGTACTTGCCGCTGATAGCCTTTGAATCCGGGCTGCAGCGCCTCCTGGAAAGCGACCGCCTTGGCCGCGATCACATGCATCAGCGGCCCGCCCTGCGTGCCCGGAAAGATCGCCGAATTGAGGATTTTTTCGTGCTGCGCGCCCGCCAGGATCAGGCCGCCGCGCGGGCCGCGCAGCGTCTTGTGCGTGGTGCTGGTGACGAAATCCGCAATGCCGACCGGACTCGGATAAAGCCCTACCGCGACCAGCCCGGCGTAATGCGCGATGTCGGCCATCAGCAGTGCATCCACCTCGTCCGCAATTTCACGAAAGCGCCGCCAGTCTATGGCCAGCGCGTACGCCGATGCGCCTGCAATAATCATCTTCGGCTGATGCTCGCGCGCAAGCCGCTTGACCTGATCGTAATCAATCGCCTCGGTGGCAGGGTCGAGTCCGTAAGTCACGGCATGGTATAGCTTGCCGCTCGAGTTGACTGTTGCGCCATGCGACAGGTGGCCGCCGTCCGCGAGCGACATGCCGAGGATGGTGTCGCCCGGCTTGAGCACCGCCGTATACACGGCGAGGTTGGCCTGCGAGCCGGAATGCGGCTGCACGTTCGCGTACTCGGCGTTGAAAAGTTGCTTGGCGCGGTCGATCGCGAGCTGCTCCACGATGTCGACGTACTCGCAACCGCCGTAATAGCGCTTGCCGGGATAGCCTTCCGCGTACTTGTTGGTAAGCACCGAACCCTGCGCCGCGAGCACGCGCGGACTGGCATAGTTCTCGGATGCGATCAGCTCGAGGTGATCTTCCTGGCGCTGCGTTTCGCGCTCGAGCGCCGACCATAATTCGAGATCGAAGTCCTGGATCGTATCCTGCTCTGAATACATGCGGTCAGTCCTTAAGAGTAGCCCGGTTCATCTTCTTTCCACCAATCAGAGCCGCCCCTGATTGGGGAGCCTTACGAGGGAGCGTGCCACCGGATTCTGTTCCCTAAATTCTTGATTTTACCACGCTTAATCGGTGTCGCAGCGTTGCTGTTGCAGTGCATCGTAGCGGGCTTCGACACCGCCGCAACGTATGCCGGCCGCGGGCGGGTGCCGCATTTTGCGCGCCGCACATAATGTTGCGTATGATTAGCGCCGACTTCGGCGTTACGCGTTCCGGGGGGAGATTTCATTGAAAATACTGCTGGCGCTGTCGCGCCTGATCGATGCGCTCAACGAGCGCGTAGGCCGCTTGGTTTACTGGCTGGTACTCGTCGCCGTTCTGGTGAGCGCCGCCAACGCGGTTATCCGCTACGCGTTCAACATGAGTTCCAACGCCTGGCTGGAAATCCAGTGGTATCTGTTCTCAGCCGTGTTCCTGTTCTGCGCGGGCTACGCTCTGCTGCATAATCAACACGTACGCATCGATGTCATCTCCGGGCGCCTGTCGAAGCGGGTGCAGGCCTGGATCGACATCTTCGGCACGCTGTTCTTCCTGCTGCCGATGGCGATCGCGATCATGTGGCTGTCGTGGCCCGTGTTTGTCGATGCCTATCAGCATAATGAGGTTTCGACCAATGCCGGCGGACTGATCATCTGGCCGGCGCGGCTGATGCTGCCGGTCGGCTTCCTGCTGCTGATTCTGCAGGGCCTCTCCGAACTGGTAAAACGCATCGCGTTCCTGCGCGGGTTGATTCCGGACCCCACCGAGAAGGATGAGGGTCCGAGCCTCGAGGAACAGCTCGCCGAAGAACTCCGCAAGCAGCGGGAAGCGTCAGCATGATCGAGTTCCTGACCAATAACATGGCGCCCCTGATGTTCGGAGCGCTGGTGGTCGTTCTGCTGCTCGGCTATCCGGTCGCGTTTTCGCTCGCCGCCAACGGCATTCTCTTCGGCCTGATCGGCATCCAGCTCGGGCTGCTCGACGCGTCGCTGTTCCAGGCGCTGCCGCAGCGCATCTGGGGCGTCATGTCGAACGATACGCTGCTTGCGGTGCCGTTCTTCACCTTCATGGGCTTGATCCTCGAGCGCAGCGGCATGGCGGAGGACCTGCTCGACACCATCGGCCAATTGTTCGGGCCGCTGCGTGGCGGTCTTGCGTTTGCGGTGATATTCGTCGGTGCGCTGCTCGCCGCAACAACCGGCGTGGTGGCCGCGTCCGTGATCTCGATGGGACTGATCTCGCTGCCGATCATGCTGCGCTACGGCTACGATCGGCGCTTCGCCACCGGCGTGATCGCGGCCTCCGGCACGCTCGCGCAGATCATCCCGCCGTCGCTGGTGCTGATCATCATGGCCGACCAGCTCGGCCGCTCGGTCGGCGACATGTACGCGGGCGCCTTTATTCCCGGCCTGACACTGGCCGGCCTGTATGCGGTGTACGCGGCGGGCATCAGCATCTTCAAGCCGTCATGGGCGCCGGCTTTGCCCGCAGATGCACGCACGCTGCGTGAACCCGGCGGCAGCGGCGGCACGCCGTCGTTGATTCTTCTCGTGGTCGTAGCAACCGTAGCCGCATTAGCATTCGCCAAGTATCACTACCCGCCCGACGCTCCCACCGACGAATTGCTGGTCGTGGCCACTTCAGTCGGAGTCGGAGTGGCCTTTACGGCTGCGGTGATCAACCATTTTCTCAAGCTCGGCCTGCTCTCCCGGCTGGCGGAGCGCGTGACCTTCGTGCTGATCCCGCCGCTCGCGTTGATCTTCCTCGTGCTCGGCACCATTTTCCTCGGCGTGGCGACGCCGACCGAAGGCGGGGCAATGGGCGCCACGGGCGCGCTCACGATGGCAATCGCGCGCCGGCGGCTTTCCTTGAAGTTGCTCAGGCAGGCAATGGATGCAACCGCGAAACTGACGGCATTCGTCGTGTTCATCCTGATCGGCGCGCGGGTGTTCAGCCTGACGTTCTATGGCGTGGACGGTCACCTCTGGGTCGAACATCTGCTGACCAACCTGCCTGGCGGTCAACTCGGCTTTCTGATTGTCGTCAACATCCTGGTGTTCTTCCTGGCGTTCTTTCTCGACTTCTTCGAGCTGTCGTTCATCGTCGTGCCCCTGCTCGGCCCGGTCGCGGAGAAACTCGGCATCGACCTCATCTGGTTCGGCGTGCTGCTCGGCGTCAACATGCAGACCTCGTTTATGCACCCGCCTTTCGGCTTCGCCTTGTTCTACCTGCGCAGCGTCGCGCCGGTCAAGGATTACACCGACAAGCTCTCCGGCAAGCTGACCCCCAGGGTCACCACCGGGCAGATTTACTGGGGTGCGGTGCCCTTCGTTGGCATCCAGATCATCATGATTGCGCTGGTGATCGCCTTCCCGGGTCTGGTGACGGGCGGCCTCGCCAAGCAGAAGGTCTTTGATACGAACAAGATGCAGATCGAGGTGCCGGCGGAAGCCCCGGAGTTGCAGGGCGAGCCCGGCAAGGACGGCAGCACCGCCGCTCAGCCGGGAGCAGAGAGCCCGAGCTCCGAGCAAGAGGATGCAGAGAAGGCGATCGATCGCGCGATGCGTGGCGAAACCACTGTATCACCCCCTGCTGCGGAAGACACTACCAAGCCACCCAAGCGCAAGAAGTAGCGCGTCGGCAATACAAACCGCAGAAAAAGAAAACCCCGCATTGTGCGGGGTTTCCCTGTCGCTCTTCGCTGCCCGGCTGCAGTGCCGGGACCGCATTGCTACTTCTTCTTCGGCGCCCGCTGCGACAGCCGCTGCGCGGCGATCATGAAGTTATCGAAGCGGTTTTCGGCGATCGAGAACCATTGCACCTGATCGTTGCGGAACTTGCTCCACGCGTCATAGACCTTCTTGAACTTCGGGTTTTTGGCCGAGGTTTCTTCATACAGCTCATTGGCGGCCTTGTAGCACGCGGCCATGATGTCATTGGAAAACGGCAGCAGCTTGACCCCATTGCCGATCAGCCGCTTGAGCGCAGCCGGATTTGCTGCGTCGTATTTTGCGGTCATGTCGATTTGCGCTTCGGCGCAGGCTGCCTCGAGTATCGCCTTGTAATCCGCCGGCAGAGCCTCCCATGCCTTCATGTTGACGAGCAGATCGAGTTCCGGACCGCCTTCCCACCAACCCGGGTAATAGTAGTACTTGGCGACCTTGTAGAAGCCGAGCTTCTCGTCGTCGTACGGGCCGACCCACTCGGCGGCATCGATCGTGCCTTTTTCCAGCGCCGGGTAAATGTCGCCGCCGGCGATCTGCTGCGGCACCACGCCGAGCTTGGTCAGCACCGCGCCGGCAAAGCCGCCGATACGGAACTTCAGCCCCTTCAGATCCGCAACAGTCCTGATCTCCTTGCGGAACCAGCCGCCCATCTGGCAGCCCGTGTTGCCGGCGGGAATGTTGATGACGTTGTAATCCTTGAAGAACTCGCGCATCAGCTCGAGACCTCCGCCGTGATACATCCAGGCGAACTGCTGGCGCGCATTCAGCCCAAACGGGATGGCGCACGAAAAAGCGAACGTCGGGTCCTTGCCGAAATAGTAGTAAGGCGCCGTGTGCCCGCACTCCACCGTGCCGTTCTGCACCGCGTCGAGCACCTGCAGGCCCGGCACGATCTCGCCGGCCGCAAACACCTTGATATTAAACTTGCCTCCGGTGGCCGCCGCGACCCGCTTGGCGATCAGCTCGGGACCGCCGAACAGCGTGTCGAGGCTCTTCGGCCAACTCGCCGTAAGCCGCCAGTTGACGGTGGGCTGCGTCTGCGCAATTGCCGGCGCTGCGATGGTGCCGGCGGCCAAGCCTACCGCCGCTTTTTTCAGAAATGCGCGTCGTTTCATTTGCTCCTCCAGGTTGGGTCGAACTCCCTATAGTTTAAGCATAGACGGCCGGCGTGACCAGCGCTCCCCTCGCCATGCAATTCCCGGCGCACAGCGAGGGCGTTCAACGCTTTCGCCTGGCCGCCGCTTTCGCAAGTTCCGCGCGCACGATCCTGGCGCCCGCAGCCAGCGCATGCAGCTTGCCGAGCGCGACCGCGCGCGGCAGCGGCACCATGCCGCAGTTGGTGCACGGGTAGAGCTTGCCGGGCGCGACGAACTTGAGCGCGGCGCGTATCGTCCGCGCGACTTCCTCCGGTGTCTCGACTCGCTCGGTCGCGACATCGATCGCGCCGACCATGACGTCCTTGCCCTTGAGCAGGCCGATCAGCTCGAGCGGCACTTTCGAGTTGTGGCATTCGAGCGACACCTGCTCGATCTTCGAGCGCGCGATCAGCGGGAAAGTCTGCTCGTACTGGCGCCACTGCGAGCCGAGCGTTTTTTTCCACTCGATGTTGGCCTGGATGCCGTAGCCGTAGCAGATGTGCACCGCGGTCTTGCACTTGAGGCCGTCGGCCGCGCGCTCGAGCGCCTCGATGCCCCAGCTCCTGACGTCGTCCACATAGGCGTCCACGTTGAACGCCGGTTCGTCGAACTGGATGACGTTGACGCCCAGGCGCTCGAGTTCGCGCGCTTCCCGGTTCAGGATTTTGGCAAACTCCATCGCCAGGCGCGCACGATCCTTGTAGTAGGCGTCGTGCAGGGTGTCGACGATGGTCATCGGGCCCGGCAGCGTGAACTTGATCGGGTGATCGGTCTCCGCGCGCAGCAGGCGCACATCGTCCGAGTGCACCGGGCGCGGACGCACGATCGGGCCCACGACCTGCGGCACCCTGGCGTCATAGCGCTGGCGGATGTGCATGGTAACCAGGTGCTCGAAATCGATGCCCTTCAAGTGCTCGAGATAACCGGTCACGAAATGGCGACGCGACTGCTCGCCGTCACTCAGGATGTCGATACCCGCGCGCTCCTGGTCGCGGACCGCGAGCCGGGTTGCATCGCGTTTGGCCTCGCTGAGGCTCTCGCCTTCCGGCAGCCACGGCGCCCACAACTGGTTCGGCTGCGCGAGCCAGGCGGGCTTGGGCAGGCTTCCGGCAATCGTCGTCTGCAGCAGCGTCTTGCTCATGAGACCCCCCAAAAACGATCAATGATGAGCGATGAGTGATGAATGATGAATGAAAAACATTTTACAACCAGGCACTCATTACTCTGCACTCTGAACCAAGCTTTTAATCCCCCGCCACCGTCATGCGCTCGATCAGCACCGAGCCACATTGCTTGGAGCCGCGCTTGACGATGTCGCTGCCGGCCGCGACGATGGTGCGGAACATGTCCTTGAGGTTGCCGGCGATGGTGATTTCCTGCACCGGATACGCGATGACGCCGTTTTCGACCCAGAAACCGGCGGCGCCGCGCGAATAATCCCCGGTCACCATGTTGATGCCCTGTCCCATCAATTCGGTCACCAGCAGCCCGCGCCCCATTTGCTTCAGCAGTTGCGGCAGATCGAGGCCGGTGTCCTTGAGCAACAGGTTGTGATTGCCGCCGGCGTTGCCGGTCGATCGCATGCCGAGCTTGCGCGCCGAGTAGCTGCCGAGGAAATAACCCTGCACCACGCCGTTCTCGACCACGTGGCGACGGCGGGTCGCCACACCCTCCTCGTCGAACGGGCTGCTGGCGAGCCCCTTGGGGATGTGCGGGTCGTCGCTGATCCCGACCAGCGGCGAGAACACCGGCTGGCCGAGGCTGTCGAGCAGAAACGACGATTTTCGGTAAAGGCTGCCGCCGCTTACTGCCGACACGAAATGCCCGAGCAGCGTCGCCGCCGCCGGCGCCTCGAACAGCACCGGCACCTGCAAGGTCGGGATTTTCCTGGCGCCGAGGCGGTGGATCGCGCGCTCGCCGGCGGTCTTGCCGATTGCCTCCGGCGCCTCGAGCTCGGCGGGATCGCGCGCCGACGCATACCAGTCGTCACGCTGCATCGCGTCGCCCTTGCCGGCGATCACCGCGCAGCTGATCCAGTGCCGCGAGCTCGGGTAGCCGCCGATGAAACCGAGCGAGTTGGCATAGGCAAAGTGCGATTGTTGCAGCGACACCGTCGCGCCTTCGGAATTGTCGATGCGCTTGTCGACCGCAAACGCAGCGCCTTCGCATGCCTGCGCCAGCTCGATCGCGCGCTCGACCGGCAGGTCCCACGGATAAAACAGGTCGAGCTCCGGAATCTCGCGCGCGAGCAGATCTTCATCGGCAAGTCCCGCGTAATCGTCGCTGGCGGTGAATTTTGCGATCGACAGCGCGGCGCCGGCGGTAGCGCGGATCGCCTGCGGCGAAAAATCGGAAGTGCTGGCATGGCCGCGGCGCTTGCCGATGTAGACCGTGACGCCGATGCCCTTGTCGCGGTTGTATTCGATGGTCTCGACTTCGCCGCGCCGCACCGTGACGGTCTGACCGAATCCCTCCGATACCTCCGTCTCGACTGCGCTCGCCCCCTGCTCACGCGCATACCCGAGCACGTCGGCGGCGATCTGCCGCAGGGTCGCCTGATCGTTTGAAAACTGGTTGCCCGACACCGGCCGGGTCCTGAGATCAGTAGTCATTGAGAGGGATGCGCGGAAAAGTCGTTATCATACCAGCTTGAGACATCCGGTTAACGCATGGACGAACACGAACGACCGAGTAAATCGCAACGCAAGCGCGACATGGAAGCGCTGCAGGAACTCGGCGCGCGGCTGGTCGAGCTCAACGCCGGGCAGCTCGCGCAGGCGGCACTTCCCGAGCGCCTGCATGAGGCGATCGTCGAGGCGCAGCGCATCCGCGATTTCGAGGGCCGCCGCCGCCAGCTGCAGTACATCGGCAAGCTGATGCGCGAAGTCGACCCGGCGCCGATCCGTGCTCAACTCGAGCAATGGCACGGCAAGGCGCGCGAGCAAACGGCGCTGCAGCACCTCGCCGAGCGCTGGCGCGAGCGATTGCTCGACGACGATGATGCGCTCGCATTGTTCGCCAATGCATATCCGCGCGGCGATCTGCAGCGCCTGCGCTCGCTCGTCGCCAGCATCAAGCACGACCAGTCCGTCGGCCGGCCGCTCAGGAATTACCGCGAGCTGTTCCGCGCGGTGCGCGACATCGTTGTTGCAAGTCGTGAAGGGTGAATGAGTGATCCCCCTCACCTATAGCAACACACGCTATACTTCCGCGTCATGATGACATCGACAAACGAACTGCTGATCGGCCTGGTCTCGATCAGCGACCGCGCGGCAAGCGGCGTTTATGCAGACAAGGGCATCCCGGCGCTGCGGGAATGGTTCGGCGCCGCGCTGTCGATGCCGTGGAAAATGGTGACGCGGCTGATACCCGATGAGCAGCCGGTGATCGAGCAAACGCTGAAGGAACTGGTCGACAAGGAAAAATGCCACCTCGTGCTGACCACCGGCGGCACGGGGCCCGCGGCGCGCGACGTGACGCCCGAAGCGACGCTCGCCGTCGCCGACAAGGTCATGCCCGGCTTCGGCGAGCAGATGCGGCAGGTGAGCCTCAAGTACGTGCCGACCGCGATCCTGTCGCGCCAGCTCGGCGTGGTGCGCAAGCAGGCGCTGATCCTCAATCTGCCGGGGCAGCCGAAAGCGATCAAGGAGACGCTCGACGGCGTGTTCGCCGCGGTGCCGTACTGCATCGACCTGATCGGCGGACCCTATATTGAAACGCACGAGAACGTGATCAAGGTTTTTCGGCCGAAGTCTGCAATTCGGCCGAAGTGAAGGGTGAATGAGTGAATAGTGATCCCCCTCACCCCGCCCCTCTCCCCCGGTAACGAGGGAGAGGGAGACTTTTTTCCGTTTCACATTTCACGTTTCACATTTCACTCAACATGCCCGATTCTCTAGAAACCATCGAAATTGAGACAGCCCCTAACCCCGCGGCTTCCGTGATCTGGATGCACGGCCTCGGCGCCGACGGCAATGATTTCGCGCCGATAGTGCCCGAGCTCGGGCTGCGCGGCCCGCCCGGCATCCGCTTCATCTTCCCGCATGCGCCGATGATGCCGGTGACGATCAACAACGGCTACGTGATGCGCGCGTGGTACGACGTAACCTACGGCGACCTCGAGGGCAAACCCGGCAAGAAAGCCGATGAGAGAGGCGTGCGTCAGTCCCAGGCAGCAATCGAAAAACTGATTGCGCGCGAAAATGAGCGCGGCATCGCATCGCGCAATATCGTGGTGGCGGGTTTTTCGCAAGGCGGCGCAATCGCGCTGCAGACCGGGCTGCGCCACGCGGAGCGACTCGCCGGCATCATGGCGCTCTCCACCTATCTACCGCTCGCCGACAGGCTGCCGACGGAAGCATCGGCCGCGAACAAGGACGCGCCGATTATCTACGCGCACGGCACTTACGATCCGGTGATACCGTTCGCGATGGCGACCGCGTCGCGCGACAAGCTCGGCGAACTGGGCTACCGGGTGGAATGGCACGAATACCCGATGCAGCATGCGGTGTGCCCGGAGGAGATTGCAGCTATCCGAGAGTGGCTAACGAAAGTGCTACGGGTGAAGACCGAAGGGTGAAGGGTATACGCCTCCCGTCTCTCCTGTGCAGCGCACTACGTGCGCTGCATCCCCTTGAACTTCGCCAAGTCGAAATCATCCCCGCCCTCGGCCAGCGTGCTCGACATCAGGTAGTACTGGTTGCCGCGCACGTTCATCTCGAGCGCCTGGCCGGGCGTGAAGCTGCCCGCCCGCAGCAGTAACGCGATCTCGCCGTTCTGGTCGGGCGTGGTGGACAGCAGCATCGCCGGTTCGCCTTCGCGCGCGGCATTGGATGACGATACATTGCCGGACGGCGACAGCTTGACCGGAATCACGGTATTCGACAGCAACTGGATGCCGACGCGGCGCTGCTGATATTCGTCGCGCGTAATGCGGCGGACGACGCCGGCACCCCAGTATTGCGCGGTTTCGGTTTGCACGCCGAGCAGGTCGCCGACCTTGAGCCAGTCGCCCTTCACCTGCGGGATGATGGCGCCGAAACCGCCTTCGCTGACATTCTCGACGATCCAGCTCTCGCAGCCGTTCATCGCCTCGAAGGCGAGCGAGGTGTCATCGCCGGCGGGCGCGACGTTCTTCAGCATCTGCCGGAAGCCGTGCACCACCGTCATGCGGGTGGCAATCTTGCGGCGCTCCGAACCACGCGCAGGCGGATTGTCGGACCAGTACTGCGCGAGATGCCGCATCACCGACAGCACGAGGCCGGCGTCGAACGTGCCACCGAGATTGATGTGTGACGGCACGCTGTCCTTCGCTTTGATCTCCTGCATCAGCTGCTCGAGCGCAGGCAATGCCTTGCCGGCGCCGAAGAAGCGCGTCATCTTGTTGGGCTCGGAGCCTTTCATCATGCGCGCCGCCGGCTTGCGCATGGAGAGGTCGAAGAAATAATTGCAGCCCGGCGCGGGCTTCGTCTGCATGATGTACATGTCGCCGAAATGCGCGATTATGCGCTCCGCAAGTTCCTGCTTGAGTGGCGTCAGCCCGTCGGTCGAAGACACGCCGAGCATCATCGCCTTGAGAAACTCGTGCTGCACCGTGCCCTCGCCATGCGCGCCCGGATAAATTTCTATCGTGCCGGTCGCCAGACCCTTGCTTTCGGCGAAGTGGTAGAGCCGCCCGAGCTCGCCCCATACGCGGTCTTCGACCTGACCATAACGCAGCAAGATCCACTTGAGCTGCAGCGTGAGCGCGCGCAGCGCGCGCGCGATGATGGCCGGCAAATCTTTCTTGATAGCGCCGGCGCCGCTTGCGCCCGCCTGGAATTGCTCGACACACTGGCCGTAGGCGCTGCCGAGCTGCTTCCAGAACTCGAACACCGTGGTCCACAGCTTGTTCTCGCGGAATTTTTCCTGGCGGTCGATAGCGAGGTATTCCTGGGCGAGCTTGCGTTGATGGTTTTTTGCCGCCCGGTCGAGCAGATCGAACAGCTCGAAACGATGGTCGAGCCTGAACTCCTCGGTGCGGCAGATCGAGTCGAGCCAGAAGGTTGCCTCGTCGAGCGCCTTCAAGGGATCATTCGCGGGCAGCTCGGCAATGAGCTTTTTCGCCTGCTTGATATCCGCCATCGGATGGTCGGGCTTGCCGCCTCCGAACAATGCCATCTTTCGTCCTCGAGTGAAATCTTAAACAGCGTTTATTATTCGAACAAACACCAAACTAATTGATATCATAGCGTCAACCGGCCAGCTACCAGCATTTTTTCACGTTTAGGCGTCTGCGGCGAGCGCCGCACCGCGGCCGCGCCCGACGTCGATGCCCGCCAGTATAACCAGCCCGAGCACGAAGTAGCCGCCGATCAGCAGCAACGCCAGCCGATGGTCGCCGCGCGATATCCAGCTTGCCAAACCATAGGTCATCGGGCCGAGGATTGCCGAGAGCTTGACCGCGAGGCCCCACAGACCAAAAAACTCCGCGCGCCTGGCTGCGGGACTCAGGTAGCCGACCAGCGCGCGCCCGGCTGACTGGCTCGACCCGAGGCACAACCCCACCAGGTTCGCCGCGATCCAGAACAGCACCGGCCCTTGCGCCGCCCAGGCGAGCAATATCGTCACGATCCATCCCGCAAGCGTGAGCGCGAGCGCGGCGCGATGCCCGATGCGGTCCTGGACGTGGCCGAATGCGAACGCACCGGCCGCAGCGGTCAGATTCACCACCAGTATCAACAGCAGCGTCTGCCGGGTGGTAAAGCCCATCGCCTGCTCGGCGTAAATCGCCGCCAGCACAACCACGGCCTGAATGCCGGCCTGATAGAACACGATGCACAGCAGGAAGCGCGCGAGGTCGCGGTAACGACCTGCCTCGCGCCAGGTCGCGAGCACGCGTCCAAACGATTCGGCGATCAGGTGCCGCGTTGCAACTTGCGGTTGGGCGCGCTCTGTCAGCAGCAGGAAGGTCGGCACACTCGCCAGCGCGAACATTGCCGCGGTGATCAACATCGTGACCGGCACGAATTGCGATGCAGACGCACCGCCTGACTGCGCCCATGTAACGTAGCCGAGGCAGAGACCGAGAGTCAGCAGGCCGCCGAGATAGCCGAGCGCCCAGCCCCACCCTGACACGCGCCCGAGCGCCTCGCCGCGGGCAAGCTCAGGCAAGAATGCGGCGCACAGGTTCTCGCCGCTGCCGAAAAAATAGTTCGAAGCGATGATCAGAACGATCGCGAGCCACAGGTCGCCGCTGCCGACCAGCGCCAGCGCCGCGGTGAACGTGACGCAGCCGACAGTCGTAATCAACAGCAGCCGCTTCTTGGCGGCATGCGCGTCGGCCCACGCCCCGATGAGCGGCGCCGTCAGCATGATCAGCAGGTAGGAAACAGCGAGCGCCGCGGTCCACGCAAACGTCGCCCAAGTCTGGTTGCGCGCCACCACGCTGACGAAGTAGGCATTGAACACCGCGGTGATGACGACCGTCGTGTAGCCGGAGTTGGCGAAATCGTACATCGCCCACGCCCACACCTCGAGCGGGCGCACGTCCTGCGCGAGGCTGGTCGACGCGTTATTCGACAACGGGGGATCGATCAATTACCTGACCGGCAAAAAAGTTAAAAGTGTGAGGTGTCAGGCGGGTCCGGCGCGCGGACCGGGGGTTTCCCTCCCTCGCTCCTCACTCCTCTCGCCTCACAGAGGCTCGGTTTCGCCCTGCGCCGGCCGCCACACCAGCAGCTTGTTTTCCGCCACGGTGACCGCCGCGTCGAGCGCGAGCGCAAACGCCGTCAGCACCAGGATGCCGGCGAACACGGTGTTGATGTCGAACGCACCCTCGGCCTGCAGGATCAGGTAACCGACGCCGCGTGCCGAACCGAGGTATTCGCCGACCACCGCGCCGACGAACGCCATCCCGACCGAGGTATGCAGGCTCGAGAACACCCACGACATCGCGGAAGGCACGTAAACCGTGCGCAGCAGCTGCTGCGGGCTCGCGCCGAGCATGCGCGCGTTGTTGAGCACTACGGGGCTCACTTCCTTCACGCCCTGATATACGTTGAAGAACACGATGAAGAACACCAGCGTGATACCGAGCGCGACTTTGGACAGGATGCCGAGCCCGAACCACACCGCGAAAATCGGCGCCAGGATCACGCGCGGCATCGCGTTCATCGCCTTGATATAAGGATCGGCGAGCGACGAAGCAGTCGGCGACAGCGCAAGCCACAAGCCGACACCGAGCCCGAGCACGGTGCCTGCCGAGAACGCCAGCAACGTCTCGACCAGGGTAATCAGCAGGTGCTCGTAGATCTTGCCGCCGGCAAACCACTCCCAGATTTTTTGCATCACCACCAGCGGCTTGCCGAAAAAGAACGCCGTATTCCTGGCGAATTCCTCCGATACCAGCAGGGGGTTCGTCATCAGATGCCAGAACGCAAATACCCCCGCGAGCAACAGCAGATGATAGAGCACGAGCCTGCCGCGTGCTGCGCGCACGTCATTTTTGCTGGCTTTGCGCATAACCCTTCAGCACTTCATCTTTCATCGTATGCCAGATATCGCGATGCAGCTCGACGAAACGCGGCGTCAGCCTTATCTCCGCAACATCGCGCGGCCGCGGCAAGTCGATCGCGAACTCGCCCATCGTGTGCGTAGCGGGACCGGCCGACAGCACGACTACGCGGTCCGAGAGCGCGATCGCCTCCTCCAGGTCGTGGGTGATGAACACCACCGACTTGCGGTCAGCCGACCACAGCTCGAGCAACTCATTCTCCATCAACTGCCGGGTCTGGATGTCGAGCGCGGAGAACGGCTCGTCCATCAGCAGAATTTTCGGATCCAGGATCAGTGTCTGGGCGAGCGCGGCGCGCTTTTTCATGCCGCCGGAGAGTTGATGCGGATAGCGGCCGCCGTGCCCGCTCAAGCCGACGCGCGCCAGCCATGCGATGGCCTGCCCGCGCGCGGCGCCGGGCTCGACGCCGCGATACTTGAGCCCGAGTTCGACATTGTGGAGCGCCGACAGCCACGGCAGCAGCGCATCCGACTGGAACATGTAGCCGGCGTGCCGGTTGACGCCGACGAGCGGCTGCCCGAGCACATGCACGCTGCCTGCCGACGGATCGAGCAGTCCCGCCGCAATATTCAGCAGCGTCGACTTGCCGCAGCCGGTCGGGCCGACCACCGACACGAACTCGCCGCTGCCGACGATCAGCGTGGTGTCGCGCACCGCGGTATACGACGCGGCGCCCGCGTTGCGCGCGGCGAACGTGCAGGTGATGTTTTCCAGCGCCAGCGCGGCGCCTTCATTCAAAGCCATGAGAAGAAACCGCCGATGAACGCGGATAAGAATCAGTGAAGCTCACCCCGGTGATCGGCTGCAGCTGCTATTTGTATTTCTTGAGCGCCTTTTGCGCGAAACTGTTGTCGTAAGTCCTCGCCAGATCGATCTTGGCCGCCTGTACCGTCGGTTCGAACGAATTCAACACCTTGTAGACATTTTGCGCGCCCTGCATGGTAAACAGGCCGTCGGGAGAATAACCTTCCATGTTCTTGAGCAGCGCGAACTTATACATCGTCGGGTCGTCGCCGTAATATTCGGCGGGCACGGTTGCGACCACTTCCTCGGGGCGTGCTTTCTGCAGCCAGCGCACCGCGCGCACCATCGCGTTGACCACCGCCTGCGCCGTGTTCGGATTCTTTTTCACCCAGTCCGTCAATGCGTAGATGCAACCGGCGTGATAAGCGCCGCCGTAAATGTCCTTCATGCCCCTGGCGGTGCGGCTGTCGGCAACAACGATAATGTCGCCGCTTGCCTCGAGCCGCGCGATCACCGGATCGAGATTGGAAATCGCATCGATCTCGCCCTTGCGCATCGCCGCCACCGCGCCTGCGGTCGCGCCGACGCCGATGATCGAAACCGCATCGGGCTTCAGCCCATCTTTCCCAAGCAGGTTGCTGACAAACATGTTGGTGCTGGAACCCGGCGCGGTAACGCCGATCTTCCAGCCTTTCATATCCCTGGGCGACTTGTACTGCGTGATCTTGTTCTTGTGCACGCCAAGGACGATACCGGAGTAACGCCCCTCCAGCACGATGGCGACGATATTGATGCCCTTCGCCTGCATGTTGATGGTGTGCTCGTACGCGCCGGACACGACGTCGGCGCTGCCGCCGACCATCGCCTGCAGCGATTTGGCGCCGCCCGCGAAATCGACGATCTCGACAGTGAGCCCTTCGTCCTTGAAGTAGCCGCGCCGCTCGGCGATCGTCAGCGGCAGGTAATAAAACAGGCTCTTGCCGCCGACCGCGAGCGTGATCCTGGATTTCTCGAGCGCCTGCGCCATCGCGCCGCAGGACGCCATTCCCACGGTGACGAGCAGCAGCAAAAACAAGGTTCGGGTAACGCGCATGATTTCCTCCGCGCAGATCTTGCCATGCCGGGCGATGCTCACATGCGGGACGCACAGTGTCAAGGGAACCGGGAAGGCGTTAGGCGTGAGGGGGGAGGACAACTCACCCCCGCGCCCAACCACGTCTTCCGCCTCTCGCCTCTCTTCAAATAACACCGCGCTCCTTGAACCTTCTTTGTGCTGCGTCATCATAGCCAAGTGCCGACAACACTTCCGCCGTGTGCGCGCCAAGCCCGGGGCCGAGCCATGCAGTCGCGCCTGGCGTCAGGGAAAGCTTGGGCACGATGCCGGGCAATTTGACCGGCTTGCCGTCCGGAAGCCGGTGCTGCTCGAGCATGCCCCGCGCAGTATAATGCGCGTCCTTGACGATGTCTGAAGCGTCGTAGACCCTGCCCGACGGCACCTCGGCTTTTTCCAGCACCGCCAGCACGTACTCGAGCTCGTGCTCGCGCGTCCAGTCGGCGATCGCGCGGTCGAGTTCTTCAGTCCGCGGCACGCGCCCGGCGTTGGTCGCGAGCTGCGGATCGTTGGCGAGATCGGCGCGGCCGATCGCCGTCATCATGCGCTTGAAGATCGAATCGTTGTTGGCGCCGACGATGACGAACTTGCCGTCGCGCGTCGGATAGGTGTTCGACGGCACGATGCCGGGCAGCGCGTTGCCGGCGCGCTCGCGGATGAACCCGAGCACGTCGAATTCCGGCACCAGGCTTTCCATCATGCTGAACACCGCCTCATAGAGCGCGACGTCGACCAGCTGGCCGCGCCCGCCATTCGCGTTGCGGTGGTGCAGCGCCATCATTGCGCCGATCACGCCGTAGAGCGCCGCGATCGAATCGCCGATCGAGATGCCGAGCCGCACCGGCGGCCGGTCGGCGTAGCCGGTCACGTAGCGCATGCCGCCCATCGCCTCGGCGACCGTGCCGAAACCGGGCCGGTCGCGATAGGGACCGCTCTGCCCGTAGCCCGACAGCCGCACCATGATCAGCCGCGGATTGATGCCCGAAAGCTGCTCCCAGCCGAGGTTCCATTTTTCGAGCGCGCCGGGCCGGAAATTCTCGATCACGATGTCGGTTTCCGCAGCGAGCTTGCGCACGATCTCCTGCCCCTCGGGCGCGCGCAGATTGACCGTCACCGATTTCTTGTTGCGCGCCTGCGCGTACCACCACAGCGACGTGCCCTCGTACATCTTGCGCCACTGGCGCAGCTGGTCGCCGCCGTCCGGCGCCTCGATCTTGATCACTTCGGCGCCGAATTCAGCGAGGATGCGGCTGCAGAACGGCCCTGCGATCAGCGTGCCGAGCTCGATGACCCTGATGCCTTTCAATGGCGGCGATTTCGCGTCACTCATATAATCCGGAATTCCTTTCGGTTGGCGGCCACGGCCGTATTCTAATATGGCGAAGGAAACGCTGTTCTCGATACTTTCGCGCGCGCCGTGGTGGGTGAGCGTCGCCGCCGCCGCCGCAATGTTTGCAGTAGTGCGCCTGTTCCTGCCGGACATCGCGGCGCTGTTCGCGGCGCTGCCGTTTCTCGCGATCGCCGGCTACGCCGGATGGCGCCAGCTGCGCGCACCGGGCGTTACCAGCGTGACAGAAATACTCGGCAAGCTGCGCGTGATGCCGTGGGAGAATTTCTCGCCGGTGATCAGCGAGGCATTCCGGCGCGACGGTTACAGCGTAACCGAGATCGCAAATGGCGCGGTGGATTTCGAATTGCGGAAGAACGGTCGGGTATCGATAGTCAGCTGCAAGCGCTGGAAAGTCGCGCAGACCGGCGTCGGCCCGCTGCGCGAGCTATACGAAGCAAAGCAGGCACACGACGCGCAGGAATGCATTTACGTCGCGGCGGGTGACTTCACTGCCAACGCGCGCGGGTTTGCAACCGAAAAAGCGATACGTTTATTGAATGATACGGCCCTGGGCGTGCTGGTCGCTCGCGTCGAGCGCGGCAAGCGGCGCTGGCTGCCGGGATAAAGCAGGGAATAGGAAATTGAACAATCCCTCTTTTCCATCGCTCCTCGTTGTTTGACCCCATTTCCTATTCGCCATTCCCCATTCCCTTTTTCGGGCGGCGCGCGTAGGCCCGGTCGAATGCCCGCTCGAGACTTGAATTGGTGCCGCGCACCTGATCGATCACCTGTTTCGCCCAGTCGAAGTACTCCTGTTGTCGTTCAAGGCTCCATGTCGCCGGCGGGCTCACCGAGATATCGCGCAGATTACAGATCTTGTCGGCAAGCTTTACCAGCTTCGCCTTATGACTTGCGTGCGCCGCATGCTCGATCTGCAGACGCTTGCGCTCGGCTTTCGGCAAATTACTGTCGTCCGTCACCTCGAGCACGATATCGCGGATATCCTTCCCGAACTCGCGCGCGAGTTCCTGCGGCGTGGTCTCGGTGTCCTCGATGGTGTCGTGCAGCAACGCCGCGCAGATCACCTCGGGATCGTGGATGTCCGCCTCGTTCACGATCAGATTGGCCAGCGCGATCGGGTGATTGATGTAGGGCGACGCGTGCACGTCCTTGCGCCGCTGGTCGCGATGCTTGTGCGCCGCGAACTCGAGCGCATGCAGAATCAGTTCAAGACCGGCACGACGGGACTTGGGATTTGCCTTGGCCATAACTCCAGCAATCGGACGCGCCGGATCCCACTATACAGCGGATGCCGTATCGTGAATATCCGGCGCGCCGGCCGTTTGCGGGCGCCCGCGGTGTCTAGCGAAAACGCGGGCCCGGCGGCAGCGTATCGCGCACGCCGCGCCGCATATTCCCCGCGCCATACGGATCGGTCGCCACTAGCGCCTGCGGGTTCGCGCTTGCCGGCGGGGTCACCCGCGACTGCCGTTTCGGTGCGGACTTCCGGTGAGACCTGAACGTTTCGATCAGGGCCCAAATCGCAAGGGCGCCGAACAAGAATCCCAGAATCAGTATCGTAGTCTTCATATCGTCCTCCACAAATTAACGCTACACATCGTTTGACGCATTCAACGTGTCAGCGTTCAAAAGCGAGGACATGCGCCGACCGGCGCGCCGCCGGCCAGGATAAACGGCAGCCATAACAGCGCCAGCGTGATGAACCTCACGCTCTGGTCATACCGTCAGCGTTCGACAGTACGGCGAAAAGTCAGCACACGATCGGGTCGATCGGCACGCGGCCGGCGAGTCCGAACAACTGCTCGAGGTACGCACCGTGTGCGAAAAGTCTCGCTTCGGAGCGCACGGGCGCCACCACTTGCAGCCCGATCGGCAGTCCGTCCGCGGTGAATCCACAGGAGATCGAAAGTATCGGGCACGCCGTCATGCTGAGCGCGCAGGTCAGCGCCAGCCAGCCCATGTAGCCCTCGAGCTTGACGCCATCCAGTTCCTCGACGTAGCGCGTCTCGACCGGGAACGGCGGGCACATCACGGTCGGGCAGGTCAACAAATCGTAGTTCTCGAAAAACCTCGCCACGCGCCAGATCAATTCGCCGTGCGCGATTTCCGCCGCGACGACTTCGCTCAATTTCAGGCTCAGGCCGAACTCGGCGTTCCCGATCACTTCCGGCTTGAGGAGAGCGCGGTGCTTTTCGAGCAGCGGCCCGATGCGCGCGATGTAGATCGCGCCACGCAGCACGAGGAAATTCTTCACCGCGTCCGATAAGTCGGGATGCGCCTCCTCGACGAGCACGCCGTCGCCCGCTATTTTCTCCGCGGCGGCCTTACACACTGCCCGCACTTCGCGGTCGACGACCGGCGCCACGCCGAGATCGGCGCTGAATGCGATGCGCTTCGGCTTCAGCGGCCGCGCGGCGGCTGCCGCATAACTGCCCGCCTGCGACGGATGCGACATCGGATCGAGCGGGTGCGCGCCGGCTTCGCAATCGAGCATCAGCGCGCAATCGGCGACGTTGCGCGCCATCGGCCCTTCCACCGACAGCGCCGAAAACGGCTGTTTCTGGGCGCGCGGCACCCTGCCGGGGCTGGGCCGCAATCCCACCGTCGAACAAAAGCTCGACGGGGTGCGGATGCTGCCGCCGAAATCGCCGCCGGTGGCGAGCCACACCTGGCCGCTCGCGAGCGCGGCCGCCGCGCCGCCCGACGAGCCGCTCGGCGTCATGCGCGTGTCCCACGGATTGCGCGTCACGCCGAATACGTCGTTGAAGGTGTTGCCGCCCGCGGCGAATTCCGGCAGGTTCGATTTGCCGATCACGAGCGCGCCATTGCTCTCGAGCCGCTGCACGACGATGTCGGAAGCCGGCGCGATGCGGTCGGCATAAATGCGCGAGCCGGACGTGCAGCGCACGCCTGCGACATCGGTATTGTCCTTGACCGCGATGGGCAGACCGTAGAGGTAATGCGCCGGCGGGTCGGACGGCGGCTTCTGCATGAGCCGCCTGGCATGCTCGCGCGCGCGCTCGAGGCATAGCGTCGGGATTGCATTGAGCAGCGGGTCCGTTTGCTGGATGCGCGCGGCCGCGGCGTCGATCAAATCGAGCGGCGATACTTTGCGGCGTTTAAGCAGCGCAACCGCTGCGGTTGCGGACAGCCGGCACAGTTCGTTCATGCGTCAGTTATCTCCAGAAATCCGGCGTGCGTTGCAGCCAATCGAGAAAATCGTCATAAGCCGCCGGCGGCACAAAGCGAAGGCGGAAGCCGACATCCTGCATGATGCGCCCGACGTCCATCGGATAGCGGTCGCGGTCGGTGTAACCGATATTGGGCGTTTCACCCTGCAGCGCGACGCGGTAGTTGAAGCCCGGGTACGCTGCCTTGAGCCGCGCGCACCAATCGAGCACGCTGCCCCAGGCGCCGCCGGAACTCAGATTGTATACGGAGTGCCGCGGCGCCTCGGCGTCGAGCAGCGCCAGCAATCCGCGCGCGACATCGCGGCTATAAACCCAGTCGCGGCTGACCTCCTGCGCCGGCAGCACCGCGGTTTCCCCGCGCACCGCGCAGCGCGCGAGCTGCGAATGCGTGCCGAAGTTGTCGCGCACGCCGGTGTCCCGCTCCCACGGCCCGATCAGCGTGCCGAGCCGCGCGCACACCACGTCGAGCCGCCACAACTCGCGCAGCCGCACGCACATGCGCTCGGCCGCGAACTTGGTGACGCCGTAGAGCGTGACCGGCAGTACTGGCGCGCTGTCTTCGTAAATCCGCGTCAGCCGATACAGCGACTCGCCGTAGACAGCGCCCGAGCTTGGATAAACGATGCGCCGCACCTGGTGCCGGCGCGCGGCGTCCAGTACATTGAGCGTGCCGCGCAGATTGACCTCGATGCTTGATCCGGGATCGCGCGCCTCGCGCGCCGGACCCGCCGTAACCGCGGCGCAGTGAATCACGCCGGTGATATCGCGCCCGGCGAACGTGCTGGCTACAGCCGCGGTATCGCATACGTCGGCGCTCACGACATCCATGCGCCGGCCGTACGCATCAAGCGTGCGGTGCACCGCGCTCGGCAACGTACCGCAATCCATCAACACCACGTCATCGCCGCGCGCGAGCAGCGCTTCGACGACGTTCATGCCGACATAGCCGGCGCCACCTGTAACCAGCACTGTCATGTCAAAACCCAAACCCTAAATCAAAAAAGCCTCGCCGCAGAGGACGCCAAGGACGCAAAGGAAGTCAAAATCAAAAAAATATTGAAACAGCCGATAGGCGCAAAAATTACAAGACATCATGTCCTAATTCTTTTCGATTTACCCGCATTCATCGGCGCTCATCCGTGGTTTCATCTCTTGGCTTTCCCGCCTTTAACCTTTGCGTCCTTCGCGTCCTTTGCGGCTGAGCTTTGGTTTTCGCTCCCCGGCACTATGCCCGTCGGCAGCGATTCGATGAACTTGCAGATCTCGCCGGGCCGCGCGAGCCAGATCTGGTCGCGGTATTTGAGGATGTGCTCGATCACGCGCCGGAACCGGCGCAGCCGGTGCGGCTGGCCGAGGATGAAGCTGTGCAGCACGATGCTCATTACCAGCGGACGGCGCGCCGACTCCTCGCGCATCTCGTCGAACTGGTCGATCAGGTTGTCGCAGAACAGCTGCGACGGCGTGCGGCGCGATACCGCTTCGAGCGAATCGTTGAGGTCATGCGCATACGGAATCGACAGGATCGGGCCGTGTTTGGTGCGGAACCACACCGGCTGGTCGTCGAGCGGCCAATCCATCATGTAGCGGTAACCGGCTGCCCTGAGCAGGTCGAGCGAATCGCGCGTCTGGGATATATACGGTGCAAGCCAGCCCAGCGGCTTTTGCCCTTCGTGTTTTTCGATCTTGGCCGTGGCCTCGAAAATACACGCGCGCTCCTCGTCGTGATTCATGTCGGCTTGGCGCTCGCTGTTGGTGCGGCCGTGGCCGACGATCTCGTCGCCGCGCGAACTGAACGCAGCCACCATTTCCGGGCAGTAATCGTACAGCTCGCTGTTGACGAGCAGCGCGTACGGCAGATCGTATTTCTCGGCGAATTCGAGCAGCCGCCACGCGCCGACGCGGTTGCCGTAGTCGCGCCACGCAAAGCTGCGCGCATTCGGCAGCGGATGCGGCCCGCCGTAATCGTTACCGCCGCCTTCGCCGAATGCAAAGTGCTCCACGTTGAGGGAGAGGTGGACGGCGAGCCGCTTGCCGCCCGGAAAGCTGTAATCGGGGCGCTTCGCGATCGCCGAGTAGTCGTAGCGTCCATGTGACTTGAGCATGATGTTTCCTCGATGGTTACAACCTGAACTGGCCGGCGAACGCGCGAAAATCACCGATGCGCTCGAGCCCCATCAGCGCGTCGTACAGTTTCCGCGTCGTCGTGTTGCCCCACACCGGCTCGCCGAGAGCGAAAAACTTCGCCGTCAACTCCTCCGGTTTATGCGGATTGGACGGTTCGCCCCTGGTCACGACACAACGTCCTGCGTGCGCTGCGCCGCTACGCATCACGATGCGCACGGTCACCGGCTGCTCCGTGGGATAGCGCGCGCTGAATGACTTGTCTTCCTGCAGATCGACGCGCTTGGCCAGCGCCTGCACCTGCGGATTGGCGACCGCCTCCGCGTCGAAACTCCGCAGTCCGGAGCGGCCGTGACAGAGGATGCTCGCGAGCGCGAACGGCACCGAAAAGCGCGCGCCGAAGCTGCTGACGACATTTTTCCCGGCGAGCATCGCGGCCAGCGCGTAAGCCCTGACTTCAATGCGCTCGATTTGCGCGACATCGATGCGCCCGCCGGAGATTTTCGCGAGCAGGTCTTCAAGCGCATCGATCGCCGAATGCACGTAGCGTCCGGTCGGATGCAGCTTGAAATAGCCCTGTGCGATCAGCCATTCGGCGCCGAGGCCCGCGATCACCTTGTCCGGATCGAACGTATCGGACAACACCTTGCCATAGATTGCGGCGACGCTGTCGATCTCGCCGGTAAAGCCGCACTCGACGAGACGCGCGGCCAGCAAGCCCATGTAACCGGAATGCCCGGTGAAGATATTGCGCACCGTCGCGCCGTCGAGCAGCGTCTGGCGGCTGGTTGCCATGCCCATCGTCGCCGCAACGTTGATCAGCTCGAGCATTTGCGCTGCACTGAAGCTTTTGAGCTTGCCCGCTGCGATGGCCGCGCCGATCACGCCGTACGTGCCGTGTGGATGCACGCTCAATTTCACCTGTGCGGCGCGGCTGATGCGCGCCGACAATTCGTAGCCGAGCGCCACCGCGAGCAGCAAATCGGCGCCGTTCGCACCGGTTTCCTGCGCCAGCGCGACCGCCGCCGGCACCACCTGGATGCCAGGGTGCCCCTTGGCGACCAAATTGCCTTCGTCGAGCTCAAGCCACGTGCCGGCGGTGCCGTTCAGGAGCGCGGCGTCGAGCGCAGCGGCACGCCTGCCGGCGCCGATCACCCACGCGTTGCCCGGCGCCGCCTGCGCGAGGTGTTTGGCGACCAGCGCTTTCATTTCCGGTTGCTGCATGCCGGCGGCGATCACCGGGATCGAGTCAGCAATCACCCAGCGTGCTCTATCGCGCGCCCGGTCGCTCAGACTTGCGAGTTGCGTGGTGCACGCGAACTCGGCGAGCGTGGTCAGATATCTAGGCGGCGTGCGGTCGGACACGATTGGTCAATCCACCCGCGCGCCGCTGTCGCGCACGACCTTGGCCCACTTCTGCACTTCGCTGCGTATCCACGCGGCGAACTGCTCGGGCGTGCTGCCAACAGGGTCCGCGCCCTGGCTCGACAGGCGTTCACGCACATCGGACAAATTCAGGATGCGCACGATCTCGGCGTTAAGCTTCGCAATGATTTCCTTCGGCGTTCCCGCCGGCGCCAGCACGCCGTTCCACGCCACCGAATCGAAACCCCTGAGCCCGGCCTCGTCGAGCGTCGGCACGTCGCGCAGCACGTTGATGCGTTTCAGGCTCGTCACCGCGAGCGGGCGCATCTTGCCGGCCTGCACGTGCGGCAAGAGCGGCGGCACGTTGTCGAACATGATCGTGATCTGGCCGCCGAGCAGATCGGCGATCGCCGGCGCGCCGCCTTTATACGGCACGTGCTGGATGTTGACGCCGGTATAGCTCTTGAAGAGTTCGCCGGTCATGTGCGGCGGCGTGCCGTTGCCGGCGGTGCCGTAATTGAGCTGACCCGGGCGCGCCTTGGCGAGCGCGATCAGCTCTTTCACCGATTTCACCGGCAGCGACGGGTGCACCACCAGCAGGTTGGTATAGTTGACCGCCTGCGTGATCGGCGCGAAGTCTTTGAGCAAATCGTAGTTGAGCTTGCGGTAGAGACTGACGCTGATGGCCTGCGACGCCGTGCCCATGAATATCGTGTAGCCGTCGGCCGGCGATTTGGCTGCGGCCTCGGCGCCGATGTTGCCGCCCGCGCCGGGACGGTTCTCGATCACGACCTGCTGGCCGAGCGCCTCGGCGAGCTTTTGGCCAATGGTGCGTGCCAGGATGTCCGAGGTGCCGCCGGGCGGGAAGCCGACCAGAAAGCGCAGCGGCTTGCCCGGATAGCTCTGGGCGTGGCACAGTGTTGAACCTGCTGCCAGCACCACGGCAGCGACAGCGTAAGTAATGCGACGGATCATGGCAAGCCCCCTTATGCGAATTCTACTACCGCGACCGATGCGTCCTCGTAGGCGCGATCGCATGCTATCAATTTGGCTGTTGACATGGATCAAATTCCCTGCGCCGGGACCCCGGCATCATTAGTCGCAGCCCAACCTTGCGCCGGGCAACCGAGGAGATGCCCATGACCACCGCCAATTCGACAACACTACCGCGCGCTGCTGAGAGTGCAATCAACCGCATCAAGACCGAGCACCACGCGCTCGCGTGCATGCTCGCCGCCATGCAAGCCTTGGTCATGCGCTATCGCGAACCAGGCTCGAAGCCCGATCACGGGCTGTTCGACTCGATGCTGCGTTATATCGAGAACGTGCCGGATCGTCTGCACCATCCCAAGGAAGATCGGGTGCTGTTTCCTGCGATCATGGAACGCGCAGGCGGCGGCAAGGCGCTGGTGCAGGAGCTCGAGCGCGATCACGCGCAGGGTGAGCCGATGCTTGCCGAGCTGCGCCGCGCATTTCACGCGTTTCGGGACGGCAGCGCTAACGCCCTCAATCAGCTCGCCACCGCGGTCGACGAATTCGCGGAGTTCTACTGGTACCACATGCGCAAGGAGGAGCAGCAACTCCTGCCGCTGGCAGCGCAACACCTCACGGCGGCCGACTGGCAACGAGTCGACAGTGCTTTCGGCGATAATACCGACCCGCTGTTCGGCGCTGAACTCACCGACGAGTACCGCCGGCTTTACCAGCACATTACCGAGTTGGCGCCGCGGCATCTCAAGTCGCTGCTTGAAAGCGCAGCGTTCACGGCCTCGTAAATTGCGCACCCCGGCACGTGCACGGCGCGGGCGGTTGATCCCGCTTGACGGAAGTGCCCCGCACTTACAAATTCGATGCGTGAAATCGAAGGTGATCCTCGATGAAACTCGCAATGAAAAAGTAACTGTGGTCGTAGCCCTCTTGCATGCGAAGATTGAGCGCAACGCCGGCCCGCTCACAGGCTTTTCCCAATAACCCGGGTTTAAGCTGGCTCTCCAGAAACGGGTCCTCGGCGCCCTGATCAACCAAAATGGCCGGGCCTTTCCACCCGCGATCCTCAATCAGCGCGGTCGCGTCATATTCTCGCCAGCGAGCGCGGTCAGTTCCCAGATAACCCGTTAATGCCTTTTCTCCCCATGGACAACGCAGCGGGGAGCACATCGGGGCAAAGGCCGACACAGACTTGTAACAGTCCGGATTTTTGAGCGCAATGGTCAGCGCGCCGTGTCCGCCCATGGAATGGCCAAAGATGCCCGCGCGCGCGGGGTTGACGGGAAAGCTGGATGCAACAAGCGAAGATAGTTCTTTCGTAATGTAGGAATACATCCGGTAGCCTCGCGACCAGGGCGCTTGCGTGGCGTCCACGTAAAAACCGGCGCCGCTACCGAAGTCATAATTTTCATCCTCGCCGGGAATCTTCAGGCCACGCGGGCTGGTATCCGGAACCACTATGGCCAAGCCGAGCTCGGCGGCAACCCGCTGCGCGCCCGCCTTGGTGACAAAATTCTCTTCGCTACAGGTGAGACCGGAAAGCCAATAGAGCACGGGTGCCCTGCAGGCTCCCGCGTGTGGAGGGAGAAACACGCCAAAGCGCATGACACACCCGGTTTCGTGTGACTCATGGCTGTAGACACCCTGGATGCCACCGAATGACTTATTGCGGGAAACAGTCGTAACCGTCATTTTCGAAGCCGATCCAGGCGCGAACTGATTATCTTCGCTCATCAATTCTTCTTATTTTCAGTATTTGAAAAAAAGCCGGCGCCGCATGGGCGCCAGCCATATACCACCGTATCGCCGGGCCGCGGCCCGCTGCATCACTTACGCAGCACGCCGGCGGCCTTGGCCATGTGAGTCGCGATAGCATCCATCAGGGGCGGGGACAGGCAATCGTAAGGCTCGAGCTTGAGTTCTTTCAACCTTGCCCTGACGGCACCCATGTTACCGGGGCTTGCGCCGGACTCGATAATCGACGAAACAAACGCCGCGAATTCCGGAGGCGCCCAGCCTTCCTCCTTCGATCGCTCGGTATGGATAAAATCGAACCCGTATAACGGATGGCCCTTGTTCTCGATCCGGCCATACATATGGACACCGCACTTTTTGCAGGCATGCCGCTGAATGGTTGCCTTGGAATCCACCACCGCAAGTTTGTCTCCGTTCGCCTTTACACTGAGGTTTTCACGCGCGACGACGGCAACCTGCGAGAACAGCGCCCCTTTCGGTTTCCAGCACTTCGTGCAGCCGCACACGTGATTGTGCGCGCACTGCCCTTTGATCGCCACCGCGACCTTGTTCTCCGCGCAATCGCACAACAGCGTCCCGCCCGCAAAGCCCTTTGCCGCGGGTTTCAATCCGCCATCAACCGCTGGATGTATCTTGACCGCACTATGCATGATAATTTCTCCTTTCGGGTTTTACCTCTCTACCGGCGCAGGCTGCTTCTGCGACCAGTCACGAATACTACGTTCGCTTCAGGGTCAGAATACCACGACCGACCGGATCGATTTGCCCGCGTGCATCAGGTCGAAGCCCTGGTTGATATCGGCGAGTTCGAGCTTATGCGTGATCAGGTCGTCGATATTGATCCTGCCGTCCATGTACCAGTCGACGATCTTCGGCACGTCGCGCCGGCCCTTGGCGCCGCCGAACGCCGTGCCTTTCCACACGCGCCCGGTCACGAGCTGGAACGGGCGCGTCTTGATCTCCTGCCCGGCGCCGGCGACGCCGATGATCACGGACACGCCCCATCCCTTGTGGCAGCACTCGAGCGCCTGGCGCATCACATCCACGTTGCCGATGCATTCGAAGCTGTAATCGGCGCCGCCCTTGGTAAGGTTCACCAGATACGGCACAAGATCGCCTTCGACTTCCTTGGGATTGACGAAATGCGTCATGCCGAACTTTGCAGCGAGCGCTTGGCGCGCCGGGTTGATGTCGACGCCGACGATCATGCCGGCGCCGGCAAGCCGCGCGCCCTGGATCACGTTGAGCCCGATGCCGCCCAGGCCGAACACCACGACGTTCGCGCCCGGCTCGACTTTCGCGGTATTGATCACCGCGCCGATGCCGGTCGTCACGCCGCAGCCGATGTAGCACACCTTGTCGAACGGCGCGTCCTCGCGGATTTTGGCGAGCGAGATTTCGGGCACCACGGTGTAGTTGGAAAAAGTCGACGTGCCCATGTAGTGAAAGAGCTTCTTGCCGCCCAGCGAAAATCGGCTGCTGCCGTCAGGCATCACGCCCTGGCCTTGCGTCACGCGGATCGCCTGGCACAGATTGGTCTTGTCGGACACGCAGTATTCGCACTCGCGGCATTCGGGAACGTAGAGCGGAATCACGTGGTCGCCTTTTTTCAGGCTCTTCACGCCGGGCCCGACGTCAACCACGATACCCGCGCCCTCGTGGCCGAGGATCGCCGGAAACAAACCCTCGGGATCAGCGCCCGACAGCGTGAACTCGTCGGTGTGGCAGATGCCGGTCGCCTTGATCTCGACGAGCGCCTCGCCGGCTTTCGGTCCGTCGAGTTGCACGGTTTCGATGGTCAACGGCGCGCCGGCTTTATGGGCGACTGCGGCACGAACATCCATTTTTATCCCTCCATCAGTAACATGATGTCGAAAGCGCCTTCGGCCTGCAGAATCAGATAGCCGATGCGGCGTGCGGCGGTAGTGCCGCACGCCGGCAGTTTCATGCTCTCAATCTTACGGCTTCGCGTACTCGACGAACACGCTCTTGCCGCCCTTGATGATCCATTGACCCATGCCGCGTCCCAGCTGGTCGCCGTTGGGAGTGAAGTCGCAAGTCGAGCCGGCGCCCGAGAAATTGGTCGGCTTGCCGGCGCGTATGAGCTTCAGAGCTTCGACCACGTCGTCGACGTTCTGGCCGGGCCCATTGCACACCGGAATGATCTGCTTCGACCACTCGGCCGCCACCGGACTTTTCGCTTTCTCCATTGCCATCGCAACCACCGCGATCTGGTCGTGCGTGTTGGGCGGAAACAGGAAGACCCGGTCATCGGGCGCGCCCATCAGTTTCAGGAACCGCTTGTAGCCGGGAGCGCTGGTGTCGGGCATCGGCTGGAAATGGCGGATGCCTTCAGCGACTTCCGGGCCGACCGCCTGCACGAACTTGCCTTCGGCATCGGCCATGATCGACAGCGCAATCACCTTGCTGTCGAAGCCGCCGCGATAGACCT
Source organism: Betaproteobacteria bacterium (assembly GCA_023266235.1). Taxonomy (GTDB): domain Bacteria; phylum Pseudomonadota; class Gammaproteobacteria; order Burkholderiales; family SG8-41; genus PALSA-1004. Next base: position 19,151 of record JAHFRL010000012.1, on the reverse strand, counting down.
CCTTCATGATCGACACGAAGTCGGGCAGCAGGCCGAAGCAGCACACCGCTTCCGGCTTCTTGCCGAAAATGCGCTCGACCTCCGCCCGGTACGACGGCTGCTCGGGGTTGTAGATCAGCGAATCGACCACGTTGCGGCCTGCCGCCTTCATCTGTTCTTCGACGCCTTTCATGATCGGCAGCACGAACGCGTTCTGCAGTCCCATGAGGCCGATGGTCTTGTAGCCGAGGCGCTGCACCGCGCGGCCGATCACGATGCCCCAGTCGGTCGCCTTCATCTGGAAGCGCCACACGTAACCCTGGGTGTCGCCCTCGGTGATCGCGTTGGCCGCGCTCGACACCATCAGCACCGCCTTGTTCTGGATCGCGATCGGCCGCGACGACATGCCTTCCGGCGTGCCCCAATAGCCGACCAGCGCCTGGGCTTTGTGCACGTTGATGAATTTCTGCGACAGGTTCGCCGCCACCGCGGCGCTCGACTCCGAGTCCTCGATGAAGAGCTCGAGCTTGCGGCCGCCGAGAATGCCGCCGGCGTCATTGATCACCTTGACGGTGCGCTTGGCGGCTTCGCCCATGTCGGGCCCATAGGCGCCGGCGTTGCCGGTCAGCGGCAGCGCGACGCCGATCGGAATCGTTGCGCCTTGCGCGTGAGCCAGATTGAGATAAGGCGCCGCGATCGGCAACGCGGCCGCCGCGCCCAGCGTTTTGAGAACCTTGCGACGAGTGAACTTCTTCATTTGACACCTCCTGATGATGAGTACCAGCTTCGGGTACCTGCCTGTTAACCCATACCTTGCATTACCTGATTTCCACCTGCAAGCGATATTCGCGCGCGAACCCCTGCGGCCGGAATATCAGCAGCAGGATCAAGCCGACGCCGATGAGGATGATGCGGATCGCGGCGAGCTGGTCGGAATCCAGGACCGGGATCAGGTCCTTGATGAAACGCGAGCCCTCGAGCAGCACCATCACGATTGCAGCCCCCCCGATTGCGCCGTAGTGGGCGCCGCGCCCGCCCGCGATCACCGCCATGAACGCGTAGGCGATCACGATATTGGAAAACTGCGTCGGGTCGATGTACTGGTAATAGAATCCGTGAAACGAGCCGGCGAGCCCGATGATCGCGCCGCCGATGGCGAAAATGCGCACCCGCGCCCATAGCACGTGCTTGCCGAGCGTCGCCGCGACCACGTCGTCTTCGCGCAGCGCGCGCACGATGCGGCCGAATGGCGAGCGCGCGATCACGTTGAGAAACCACACCGTGCCGAGCAGCAGCACGACCGCCAATCCAAGCTGGAAATACTGATAATACTCAGGGGCGATCACGTCGCCCAGCGGCCGCGGCACGCCGGTAAGCCCCAGCGCGCCCTTGGTCAGCCAGTCTTCGTTGAGCACCACCAGCCGCAGCATTTCGCCGGCGCCGAGCGTCACGATCGCGAAATAGTCTTCCTCGGTCACGCGCAGAGTGACGAGCGCGATTATGCCGCACGCCGCGGCGACGATCGCCATCGCCCCCAGCGTCGCGAAGAACGTATTGGCGCCGCCTTTCAGCATCAGCAGCGCGCAGCTGTAGGCGCCGAGCGCGTACAGCCCCGCCAGGCCGAAGTTCACCATCCCCCCGAGACCCCATTGAAAATTGAGCGCGAGCGCAAGGATGGCCGAAAAGCAGACCACGGTGGCCATCAGGATCAGGAACGAGATCATGTGCGGATCATTTGCGTCTCATTTGCGTATATACGGCTGCCCGAACAATCCTTGCGGACGGAATATGAGTATCAGCGCGATCACGCACAGCGGAATGCCGATCCGGTAGTTGGGCGGGATTACCAGCGTCGCAAGCTCGCTCACGATGCCGATGATCAGCGCGCCGACAAAAGCGCCGAGCGGACTGCCGAGCCCGCCGAGGATCGCCGCGGCGAACACCGCGACCAGGTAGCTCGCTCCCATCGGCGGTTCGAGCGCGCGGTCCATGCCGATCAACACGCCACCCACCGCCAGCAGCATGCCGGCGATGAACCACGTCCAGCGGATGATGCGCGGACTCTCGATGCCGCGCACCAGCGCGAGCGCCGGGTTGTCGGAAACCGCGCGCATCGCGCGCCCGATCGGCATGCGCGTCAGCAGAAAATACATCGCGAGCATCGCCAGGGTGGAGACGGCGATGGTGATCATCTGTTCGCGGTTCATGCGAATGTCGAGAAAGCGGAACGGGCGTGCGAGCTCGATCGCAAAGCTGCGCGCCGTGTTCCCGTACCCAAGGCGCGCAATATTCTCCAGCACGAAGCCCAGCCCGAGCGAAGCCACCATCAACGTGATCGAGCCGCGTTCCCTCAGCGGCTTGAACGTCAGGTAATCGATCAGGATCAGCAAGCCGCCGTAAGCAACGGCGACAACCACCGTCGCTATCGTCAGCGGCCAGCCGAGCTGGACGTTCAACGCAAACACCATGTAGGCAGCGAGCGTCATCATCGCCCCGACCGCGAAGTTCGGAAACTTCAGCACCCCGAACAGCAGCGTCACCGACAGCGCGGGCAGCGTAACGATGATGCCCGTGATCAAACCGTTGAAAGCGGTCTGCAGCATCAGGGCGCCACCGCTTCTTCCCGTGCATCGCCCAGATACAAGCTGTGCAAATCCTGCATGCCGAGCACCGCGCCCGCGGGCGCGGTCATGCGCACGCGGCCATTGGCCATCACCACACAGGTGCTGGAGATACGCAGCGCCTCGATCGCGTTTTGCTCGACCATCAATACCGACACGCCTTTGGCGTTGACCTTGCGCACCGTCTCGAAAATATCCGTCATGTATTTGGGCGACAACCCGGTCGACGGCTCATCAAGCATCAGCACCTCGGGGCGAACGGTAAGCGCGCACGCCAGCGCCAGCATCTGGCGCTGGCCGCCGCTCAAGTTTCCGGCGCGCGCCTTGAATTTCCCCGGCAACTCGGGAAACAGCTCCAGCAATTCATCGGAAATCACCGCGTCGCCGCGCGTTTTCGCGCCGGCCATGAATTCGCGCGCGATCTTCAGATTTTCGAGCACCGTCAGATTGCGGAACACGTTGTATTCCTGCGGCACATACGACAGCCCGGCCTGGACCCGCTTGGGCGGACTCAAGTCCTTCAGGCTCCGTCCCTTGAGCACGATATCGCCCTGCCGCACCGTCAGCAGGCCCGCCAGCGTTTTGAGCAAAGTTGATTTGCCCGAGCCATTGGGACCGATGATCGTCACCACGTTGCCGGCCGCCAACGTGACGTCGATGCCTTTCAGGATGTCGCCCTCGCCGTAGCCGGCGTGCAATTGCCTGATCGAGAGTATGTCGCTCATGCCACTTTACCCAGGTAAGCATGCATCACGTCTCGATTGGAGGCGACGTCCTTGAACGTGCCCGAGGTCAGCGTGCGTCCCTCCGCCAGCACGTAGATCGGGTTGCACAGCTCGGCGATGACGTCCATGTCGTGCTCGATGATGGCGAACGTAAGTCCCTGCCCGCGCAGCTTGATGATGGTTTCGCCCAACACCTTGGTCATCAGCGGGCTGACGCCGGCGGTCGGCTCGTCCAGCAGTATGATCTTCGGATCGAGCATCAGCGCGCGCGAAATTTCAAGCAGCTTTTTCTGGCCGCCGGAAAGATTTTTCGCCGGCTCGTTGGCCAGTTGCCACAAATTGACTTGTTCGAGCAGCGCGCGCCCCTTGGCAATCGCATGCTGCTGCTCGGCGCGCACGCGCGACGGCGAACAGAAATTTCGCCACACGCTGTCTCCGCTCATGCCGGAACTCGCCAGCAGCATGTTCTCGAGCACCGTCAGCTGCCCGAGCTCGCGCGAGATCTGAAAGGTGCGAACCAGTCCGGCTTGTGCCATCTCGTCGGGCCGCAAGTCCACGATGTTCCTGCCCTCCAGTGCGATGGCGCCGGCATCGGGAGGAATAAGGCCGCCGACGATATTGAACAACGTCGACTTGCCGGCGCCATTGGGACCGATGATGCCGGTGATGCTTTGCGCGCCGATCTCGATGCTGCAGCCGCTCAGGGCCTGAAAGCCGCCGAAGGACTTGGAAACGTTTTTCGCGCTCAGCATGAGTGATATCAGGTCGTATGCGACACGAGGAGATTTGCAGGGTTGCCGATTCGCTGCCAGATAATGCCTGGCCTGATTGTCCGAATTATTCTGATAACGATGGCATTTTCAGCTTAACCGCAATCGGCGCGGCGCTGGAAAAAACTTTTTGTGATGCCCGCCATAATCGTTTTTTATGGGGTGCGCAGCCGCGCCATTCCGGCAGGCGCCACGCATTACGCGCTTTCCGCGCGGGATTGAGCGCCGCCCTCGAGCCAGATCTTGCGCACCACGTTTTCCATTGCGGTAATTACCGGATCGCTATCGCGCTCGCGCAGGTATATGAACGACAATGAGGTGGTCGGCCGCGCCTTGCGCCACACGCACACCTCGCCCGCGCTTTGCGCGACAAACGCCAGGTCTTCGCGCATCAGGCCCAGCCCGACGCCGGCGGTAATCAGGCTTTTGATGGTCTGCTCCTCGGCGGCCTCGACCACCTTGAACGGCTCGAGCTTGTGATGCGCGAACATCTCGTTCACCATCTGCAGATGCGGCGACATCTTCGGCGTGCGGATCCACGGCAGCACCGCGATGTCGGCCCAGTCGGCGTGCTCGATTCTGTCTTTCCATGCCGGCGGGGCCACCACGCGGTATGCCATTTCGGTCAGGTTGACCGCTTGCACGTGCGGAATGTTCACGTGTCCCATGCAGAACGCGGCGTCGAGACTGCCGTCGCTCACGTGCTCGATCGCCCACGTCGAGATGCCGTGCTGCAGCTCGATCTCGAGCCACGGATACCGGTCGAGCACCGAACTCATGAATTGCCCGAGCCGGATGAACGATGGGTCGAGGATGGTGCCGACGCGCGCCTTGCCGGTAAGCTGGCCTTGCAGTTCCTGCGCCAGGTTGCGGAATTCGCCCGCCGCGGCGAGGATCGCCTGCGCTTTCGGCAACAGCGCATGCCCGGCCTTGGTCAGCTTCACCCCGGTTGCGCTGCGCTCGAACAGTTTGAGATTGAGCGTTACCTCGAGCGATTTCAGATGCCCGCTCACCGCCGGCTGTGTCACGTGCAGCAATAGCGCGGCTTTGGTCAGATTGCCGTGCTCGGCAACCGTGACGAAGGTGCGGATCTGATAAATCTCCATGCAATAACCGCGGCAGTCTGTTGAATTTGGGCGAACCCGGCGTCAATCTAACACCCGCCCATGATTTCCGGCAAACCGGCGCCGCAATCCCGCCCGCCGCAGAGCATAAAAACAGTCGCGGAACCGAAAATCTTCCGCGTGGATCAAACAGCACAAGGGCCGGTGTAATGAGCTGCACCGACCCCTGAATGGTGCACGCCGCAAGCGCGGCGCATTAAAACGATACTGCGCCCCTCAGGCGGCAAGCCAGGACTTGTCGGGGTCCTTGATCACGCCTTTCTCCAGCGCTTCCAGAATCTTGCGCACGATCAGAATCGACTTGTCCGAGCGCAGGTGCACTTCCGAATAGCCGTCCTCCGCGTACGCAAACATCTTCTGCTGCCGCTCGAGCGCCCAGCGGTCCTGGTCGACCACCGCCGGGAACATTTCCTTCATGCGTTCCATCGTGGTTTTGCCCGGATCCAAGCCGCGCTGCCCTTTCGGCACCGTGATGGTCCAGCGCCAGATATGACTGGTTTCGTCGATCGGCGTGTGCGAGTGATGCAGGATATAGCCGCGCTCAGCCGCGGTATCGAGCTGTCCCGGCGGCGCGCAGCGCAGCCGCACGCGCGTGAGCCCCGGATTCGACATCTGGTGCGTGTGAATGCGGTCCACGGTCTCGTAGCCGAACCAGTCGACCAGGAACGGCGGATGCCGGTAGTTGTTCACTTTGCGCACGGTTTTGATCGACGGGTTGCCGTCCACCTCCTGCTCGATGAATTCGATCGGGATTTTGCTGTTGGCGAGGTCGCCGATGTTGCCGTCGTGCAGCGGGTAGAAGTGCGTGATGTCGAGCAGGTTCTCGATGAGCAGCAGGTAATTCGCGGGCACGTGGATCGGCGGACAGGTGTAATTGTCCCATTCGTCGCTCACGAATTCAGGCGTGCGCGGCGGCCGCGCCTTGCTCATCTTGTCGGGATCGCCCGTCCAGACCCACACGACGCCGTCCTGCTCGATGACCGGGAAGGGCTTGAGCTTGGCGCGCGACGGAATCGGCACGTCCATCTGCGACGGAATCGCCACGCACTTGCCGTTGCCGTCGTAGGTAAAACCATGGTACGAACATTCGAGCGTGCCGTTTTCCAGAATTTTGCCGCACGAGAGCGGCATGCGCTTGTGCACGCAACGGTCATCGAACGCGACGACTTTTCCTTCGCCGGTGCGCCAGATCACGATCGGCTTCTTGGCGATCACCATGCCCTGCAACTTGTTGGTTGCGAATTCCGCGGACATGCCGGCGACGTACCAGGCGTTCTGCACGAAACTTTTGGCTATCATCTCGACCTCCTTGTTGCGGTGCGGCCCCGCGTTACGCGCGGGCACCGGTCAGCGCACAAACGATAACCGATAGCGGCGGCGGCCGCGAATGATTTTAGTTATAAATCGTATAAGGATACGTGATGGCCGCGGCCGGCGGCGCAGCTTAGAATACGCATCTTTCCAACCTGTTCCCCCGGGAGTTATTGATGACTCGATCCGCAGCCGGCCCGTTGGCGGGGCTGAAAGTCCTCGAATTCGGGCAAATCGCCGCCGGCCCTTTCGCCGGCTCGCTGCTTGCCGATCTCGGCGCGGACGTCGTCAAAATCGAGAAGCCCGACGGCGGCGACGACATGCGGCAATGGCCGCCGGTCAGCACGGGCGACAAAGGCCCCGGCTACAGCGAGAACTTCGCGTCGGTTAATCGTAATAAACGAAGCATCGCGGTCGACCTCAAGGACGCGGCGCAGGTCGCGCGGCTCAAGCGGCTGTGCGAAAAAGCCGACGCGATCGTCGAGAATTTCCGCCCCGGCGTGCTCGGCCGCCTCGGTCTCGGCTACAAAACCCTGAGCGCGGCCTCCCCCAGGCTCGTTTACTGCTCGATCAACGGTTACGGCCACACGGGACCGTACGCGTCGAAGGGCGCGTTCGACGCCACGGTGCAGGGCATCAGCGGCGTGATGAGCGTGACCGGCGAGCCCGACGGACCGCCGGTCAAGTGCGGCGTGCCGATCGGCGATTTCGGCGCGGGTCTGTACGCCGCGTTCTGCATCACGGCGGCGATACTGCAGGCAAGAGAGACCGGGCGCGGCGCATTCATCGATTGCTCGATGCTCGCGGGGCTCCTCGGCATCGCGGCGCTGCAGACCAGCGAATACTTCGGCACCGGCAAGGCGCCGCGCCGGCTCGGCTCCGCCCACCCGCGCGCTGCGCCTTATCAAGGGTTTCAGGCGAGCGACGCGCCGTTCATGATCGCCGCCGGCAACGACAAGCTGTGGCATGCCGTGTGCGAAGCGATCGGCATGCCGCAGCTCATAACCGACCCGCGTTTCGAAACCAATGCGCAGCGCGCGAAAAATCAGCAGGAACTCGAGAAAATTCTGCAGCCGGTATTCGCGACGCGCACGAAAGCGGAATGGCTGGCGGGGTTCGATCGCCGCGGCGTGCCGTGCGCGCCGATCAATACGTACCCTGAAATCCTCAACGATCCGCACGTGCAGTTCAATCGCCTCGTGCGCGACATGACGCTGCCGAACGGCAGGAAAACAAAGACCGTCGCGTTCCCGATGAAGATCACGGGCTACGAGTTCAGCGTCTACCGCGACCCGCCTGCGCTCGGTGCGCACAACGAGGAAGTCTACGCTGAGTGGCTCGGCGGCAAGTGACGCCGCGATGCCGGCCGCCCGCTAGGACTGCTTGAACGAAATCAATTCGCCGCGCTCGGCGATCAACGTCTTCGTTCCAGCGGTCAGGGTCTCTTCGAAGGCGATCGCCCTGCGCACCCGGTCGGGCGCCATCCACCTCTTCCACCGCGATTCGGTAGTCTGATTCTTGAACACCGTCTTGCCGACGGCGTCGATCAGAAACGCGTCGAACGTGCCCGCCGGTACCGTGATGCGCTCGCGGCCGACGATCTTCAGGTCCAGGTCGGCGACCCCTTCGTCGTCGCCCTTCCGGGTCGACGCCACGAATCGGGAATGCCACTGCCTGCCGACCGCGTATTCGAGCGGGAACTGCTGCCTGGGCGTGAAGCGCCGGCCGTCGGCGGCCTTGATCGTATTGCCGAGCAGGTCGGTAACCAGGCCGTTGCCGAAGACGACCTCGCTCTCCGTGATGCTTGCGACGGTCGCAGTGCCCTGACGCTTCTCGGCCCGCGTTTTCAGGTCGAGTATGCGATACGTATAGCTGTCGCCGATCCTGTAGGCGGTGTCCGCGGTGGCGGAGCCCTTGGTGAAAGGGTTGCCGGCGGAGGATTCGATCTGGATCTTCTTCTCGCCCTGCGCCGACAGCACCCGCTCGAGCTGCAATTGCGCGAGCTCCGTGAACTTCCCGCTCGGGTAGCGCCGCAGGTAGTCCTCCAGCGGCGCGGGATCCTTCGCAGCCTTGATCCTTCCCCACAGTGCGAGCTCCTCTTTGAAGAGCCGCTCCTGCTCCTCTTCGGACAGCCGCTTGATCTCCTTCGGCGGGATGAACCAGAAGTCCTCCTCCAGCGAGGTGCTCTCCCACGGGATCTGCTGGCCTTCTGATTTGCGCCGCACGTTCAACCGCACGCGCTTGAACACGTCCTCGATCCTGGCCTCGGGCACCTTGATCTCGCGCAGCAGGTTCTCGGTGTAAAGGCCGTTCGCGCCTTCGCCGTCGGCTGCGGTATTGCCCGGAGACGTCGCATAGGCAAGCAGCGAACCCGGCGGCGCGTCGAACTGCGAGAGCCCTTTCTGCTGGCTGCGCACCTTGCTACCGAACGGGTTGTCGCGGCAGGCATCCAGAATGATCACGTTCATCGGGTTCTGCGCTTTCACCAGCCCTTCGAGCAGCGAATTCAACTCCACGGTCTTCGCCTGCATGTCCTCGACCTTATCGATCACCGCGTCGACCGGGATCAGGTAGTTTTTCCATGCGAGTTGCGCGCCGTGGCCCGCGTAATAAAACATGCCCACGCCTTTCTTCTTGGCGAGCCCCGCGCCGAAGGCCCGAATCGCCTCGATCATGTCGTTCCTGCCGGCGTCGAGCTTGAGGTTGACCTGGAAGCCGAGTTTCTGCAGCTCGCCCGCGATGCCTTTCGCATCGTTGCCCGGGTTCTTGAGCGGTGCTTCGACGTATTTCGTATTGCCGATCACCAGCGCGATCTTGGGCAGGCGCAGCAGCTTCAGCGCACCGTCCGATTGCGCCCAGACCCACGCATACGGTGCAGGCAGAAACAGCGACCCTGCAACCACTCCGGCCTTGACGATGCGGCGACGATTCTCAAAGCGATCGAAAGTCATGTCTCCCTTCCACGTCCAGCCACGCCACCGGCAATCAAAAGCTCCGGTGCAGTTTTTCCGTTTTATAATCTGATCCGCGTTGCCTGGCAATTCTACGCCGAGTGGCTCGGCGGCACGTAATGCCGCGCGCAAGGGGCACATTATGGCCAGAGTGAGCGACGTTCCGCCCGATAAAGTTCCCGCCGACGTGCGCGACGTTTATCTCAAGTTCGCGAGCGGTTACGGCCCGTTCCGCAACCAGGTCGGCGTGTTCGCGCACGTGCCGTCGAGCGTCAAGCACCTGATGGGCATGCTGCTCGAGTTGCGCGAACAGAAAAACGTGCCGTTCCGCTATATCGAGCTCGCGATCGTGACTGTCTCCAAGCTCAACGAATGCCATTACTGCGTCGCGCAGCACGCGCCCCTGCTGACGGTCGAAGGGATTTCATCCGGCGGAGCCGAGCGCGTGCTCGACTATCAGAACCATCCCGAGCTCGACGAAATCGACAGGCTGGTGGTCGAATACACGATCCAGGTCACCAACACGCCGCAGCAAATCCGCGATCGGATGTTCGAGCGGCTGCGCGGGCATTTTACCGAGGCGCAGATCGTCGAGCTGACGCTGCGCATCGCGCTGTGCGGCTTCTTCAACCGCTTCAACGACGCGCTGATGATAGACGCCGAAGCCGAAACCCGCGCGCCCGCTTAGCGCGGGCGGCTGCCAACCGCTACAATAGGCGCATGCCGCAACGGCACGCCGCCGCGCGCGCCGCCACAACAACATGGTCTTTGAGGACGCCCGTATGAAACCTTCGGATTCCACGCTCGCCCGCAGCGGCGGCCAACTCTTGATCGACGCGCTCAAGGTGCACGGCGTCGACCTGGTGTTCGGCGTGCCCGGCGAAAGTTTTCTCGCCGCGCTCGACGCGTTCTACGACGCGCGCGATGACATCAAGTTCGTGATCTGCCGCCAGGAAGGCGGCGCCGCCAACATGGCGGATGCCTACGGCAAGCTGACCGGCCGCCCCGGCATCTGTTTCGTCACGCGCGGCCCGGGCGCGACCAACGCCAGCATCGGCATCCACACCGCGTTCCAGGACTCGACGCCGGTGATCCTGTTCATCGGCCAGATCGACAACGAGTACGCCGAGCGCGAGGCGTTCCAGGAAATCGACTACCGCCGCATGTACGGCCAGATGGCGAAATGGGTCGCGCAAATCGACCGCCCCGAGCGCGTGCCGGAAATGGTGAGCCACGCGTTCCACCTCGCGGTCGCGGGGCGTCCCGGACCGGTGGTGCTCGCGCTGCCGGAAGATATGCAGTCGGCAACCGCCACGGTCGCGGACACCGCGCGTTACCAGCGCGTCGCCGCGCATCCCGGCGCGGACGACATGAACAAGCTGCACGGGATGCTGGCGCAGGCGCAACGCCCGTTCGTGATGCTCGGCGGCGGCGGCTGGACCAAGCAGGCGTGCGACGACATCCAGGCGTTCGCGGCGGCGAACGCGCTGCCGGTCGGCTGCGCGTACCGCTGCCAGGACCTCATCGACAACCGCCATCCGAATTACGTCGGTGACATCGCGGTCGGACTCAATCCCGCGCTCGAGAGCCGCATCCGCAACGCCGACCTGCTGCTGGCAATCGGCCCGCGCCTCGGCGAATGGACCACGATCAACTACACGCTAATCGACATCCCGCGGCCGAAACAGAAATTCGTGCACGTCCACGCCGGCGCGGACGAGCTCGGCCGCGTCTATCAGGCCGACCTGCTGATCAACTCCGGCATGCCGGAATTCGCCGCGGCGGCGCGCACGCTGCCGCCCGCGAAAGCCACGTGGGCGGACGCGACCAAAACCGCGCGCGCCGAATACGAAGCGTGGCAAAAGCCGGTCGCGACGCCGGGCGCGCTTAACATGAGCGAAGTGATCGCGTTCCTGCGTAAGCGCCTGCCGCCCGACACCATCGTCACCAACGGCGCCGGCAACTTCTCGCTGTGGGTGCACCGGTTTTATCAGTACACGGGGTTTCGCACGCAGCTCGGGCCGACCAGCGGCGCGATGGGCTACGGCGTGCCGTCGGGAGTGGCCGCCAAGCTCGTGCATCCGGAACGCCCGGTGGTGTCGTTCGCGGGCGACGGGGACTTCCTGATGAGCGGCCAGGAACTCGCGACCGCGGCGCAATACGGCGCGCAGGTGATTTTCATCGTCGTCAACAACGGCATGTACGGCACCATCCGCATGCACCAGGAGAAATACTATCCGGGGCGCGTCAGCGGCACCGGGCTGCGCAACCCCGATTTCGCCGCGCTCGCGCGCGCCTACGACCTGCATGGCGAGATCGTCGAGCAGACCGCCGACTTCGCGCCGGCGTTCGAGCGCGCGTGGAACGCGAAAACCGCTTCCCTGCTCGAGCTCAGGATCGATCCCGACGCGATCTCGCCGCGCACCACCTTGTCCGCGATCCGCGCCGAGGCGCTCAAGAATCAGAAAACGTGAAAGGTGAAGGGTGAATGAGTGAACCCCCTCACCCTAGCCCTCTCCCCCGGTAACGGGGAAGAGGGAATTTTTACCCCTTCACCCTTCACTCATTCACGTATCCATGATCCGGTACATCAAAGAACAAGAAGTCCAGCAGATCCTGACGATGGCGAAAGCGGTCGAGCTCGTCGAGCAGGCGCTGCGCGAGCGCGCCGAAGGCCGTGCCGTCGACGTGCCGCGCGTGCGCACCCGCACCGCGGCGGGCACGCTGCATGTAATGCAGGCCGCGGCACCCGCGTTGAAGCTGATCGGCTACAAGGCCTATTATTCGGCGACCGGCAAAGGCACGCGCTTTTTCGTGAACCTGTTCGACGCCGAGAACGGCAAGCTCGCCGCGATCATCGAAGCGGGCCACCTCGGCATGGTGCGCACGGGCGCCGCGAGCGGCGTTGCCACCCGCTATCTGGCGCGCAAGGATGCCGCGGTCGTCGGCATGCTGGGCGCCGGCAAGCAGGCGGTGGGGCAGCTCGAAGCGGTGTGCGAAGTGCGCAAAATTCGCGAGGTCAGGGTCTACAGCCGCAATACCGACAAGGCACGCGGGTTTTGCGCGGCGCTGAGCGGGAAGCTCGGCGTGGCGATGCACGCGGTAATCGCCGGGGCCGAAGCGGTGCGTGGCGCGGATATCATCAACGTCATCACCAAGGCCGCCACGCCGGTGCTCGCCGGCGCGTGGCTCGAGCCCGGCCAGCACGTGAACGCCGCCGGCTCCAACGCGCTCACCCGCCGTGAACTCGATGAGGCCGCGGTGCAGCGCTGCGCGCGGGTGGTGGTCGACGCGCGCGGCACCGCGCGCAACGAATGCGGCGATCTGCTTCCGCTCATCGAGAACGGCCTGCTCGACTGGGACGCGCTGCCGGAACTCGGTGAGATCATCATCGGGCGTGTGCCGGGGCGCGGCGCGCGCGACGAGATCACGCTCTACGAATCGCACGGCATGGCGATTCAGGATCTCTACACCGGCAAATACGTGCTCGACACCGCGCTCCAACAGGATATCGGCGTCGATCTGCCGATCGGCGAGTAGGGCTCACAGCCGGATGTTGCTCAAGTTCCTCGCGCGGGAAGCATCCAAATTACTGGGCAGGATCGCAAGCAACAATCCGCTCGACCTGCCCCAGGTCGAGCGCCGCCACGGCTCGTGGCACCACGCCGACATCGAATGGATGGCGAACCAGGTGCGCGCCGTCGCCGGTGATTTCGCCGAGATCGGCGTGTTCCGCGGCGCCGCCTTCAGGAAGGTTGCCGCGCTGGCGGCGCAGCAGGCAAAACTTGCCCATGCATTCGACAGCTTTGTCGGCATGGACGCGCCGGCCGCCGAAGACGGCACGCACTATCCAAAAGGGAAATTCGACATCGGCGGGCCCGCGCAGTTCGTGCAACTGATGACCGCGGCCGGCGTGCAACCCGACCTCTACCGGGTGTGGGCGGGGTACGTTCCGGTCTGTTTCGAGCAAGTGCCGCATGCCCTGCGCTTTTCGCTCGCGATCGTCGACCTCGATCATTACCGCCCGACGGCCGCAAGCCTCGGCTGGCTGGCGCCGCGCATCAATGACGGCGGCCTGCTCGCACTGGATGATTTCGTGCCGTCGCACGATGCGCTGGCGACCAAAGCTATTCGCGAGTTTCTCGCCGGCGATCGCCGTTTCGAAAAAATCGCTTTTTTCAATCAGCAGCTGATCCTGCGCAAGCTGCCTTCAGCCACAAAATCCTAGCCACGGAGGACATCGGGAAAATCGGGTGAAACCGCAGATAAATGCCGATTCATACCGGGATATCCGGCGCTCTCGCAGCCGGCGCGAAATAGCCGCAGCGCCGGTGCTCCGCGGGTCAGTCAATCCCTGCGCGCCGCGGCCAGCGCATAGGCATCTTCGACGAGCTTGAGCGTCTGCAGGTTGTCGTCCGGGCCAGTCTCGAACGGCAGCCCGGACCGCAAACGCTCGACGAAGTGCGCAATCGCGGCGTCGAAGCACACCTGATAGGCCCCTTTGTAATCCGCGGCAACGCGCTCGCCGGATGCGCCGCGCAGCTCGAGACCTCTGTCATCGAGAATCACGCTCGCCCGCGCACCGATGATCTCGAGACGGTCGGACACCGCGGTGCCGAAGCCGGGTGCGACGAAGCTGCCCGCGACCACGACGGGCGCTCCGGCCGGCGTCTCGAGCAGCAATGTCGCCAGCGTCTCGCCCGGCATGTCGGGCTCGGTATTCAGCGTGCGCGCGGCAACCATCGCGAGCGGTCCGAGCAGGAACCGCAGCACGTCGAGTTGATGAATCAGCGTCTCGGCGATCAGCAGCCGCTTTTCGCGCGCCATGTATGGCGCGCGCTCGACCGCCGGCCGCCGGCCGGCGGCGTCCTTGAGGAATCCCGCGCGATGCATCGTCAGCACGCATTGGCGCACCGCCCCGACGCGGCCTGCCTCGATCCATTGGCGAAGCATGCGGAAATGCGGCGCGAAGCGGCGGTTCTCATGCACCATCAGGCGGATGCGGCCCGCGACGTCGGTGACGAGCGCCGCAGCCTCCGCGAGCGTGGGCGCCAGCGGCTTCTGACACAACACGTGAACGCCATGCGCCGCGGCGAGCCGTGTGAGCTCGACATGGGTCTCGCGCCAGGTCGCGATGTCCACCGCATCGAGCCGCTCGCGGGCAAACATTGCCGCGGCGTCGGCATAGACGCCGGAAATCGTGAATGCCGCAGCGCGTGTGCGGGCACGGGCTTCGTCGCGGTCGCACACGGCAACGACTTCGGCGCGCGCGACCTTCCGCCACGCCGCGAGATGGTATTGGGAAATATCGCCGGCGCCGATGATGGCAACGCGCAGTTTGCCGCCCTCGGGGCGGACCGGCTCGAATGCTGCCATCTGCGGCTGATTGCCATTTGACGACACGACGGGTTCAGTCGGCGCGAATGTTGCTTTCTTTCGCCACCCGCGTGAACTTCTCCAAATCGGCCTTGAATAATGCGCTGGCTTCCTCGGGAGTGTTCCCGACAATGTCGGCGCCCACGCCGGCGAGCCGCTCCTTCACGTCCGGCAGCGCCAGCGCCTTGAGCATCTCATGGTTCAGCTTGACGACGATCTCGCGCGGCGTCTTGACCGGCAGCACGGCCCCATACCACGTGCTCATCGAGTATCCCGGCAGTCCGGACTCGGCGATAGTCGGCACGTCGGGCAGGACCGCTGCGCGCCTGTCCATGGTCACCGCGATCCCGCGCACGCGACCGCTCCTGATATGCGGAATGATCGGCGGCATGGTACTGAAGCTCGACATGACATGCCCCGCCACCAGATCGATCGCGATCGGCCCGCCGCCTTTGTACGGTATGGCCAGGAGCCTGGTTTTGGCCATGTTGTTGAACATCTCGCCGGCAAAATGCTCGGGGCTGCCGACGCCTGCCGTGGCATAAGTGATCTCGCCCGGCCTGGCTCTGGCCAGCGCGATAACGTCCTTCACCGTTTTCGCCGGCAGCGACGGATGCGCGGCCAGCACATTCGACACGTTCGATACGACGGTGATCGGCGTCAGGTCGCGCTCGATGTCGTAGCCGAGGTTCTTGTACACGGGTTTGCTCATGATATGCGCGACCGACATGAAGAGGATGGTGTAGCCGTCGGCCGGTGCATCGGACGCCATCTTGGCGGCAATGTTGCCGTTGGCGCCGGGCCGGTTGTCGACGACGACCTGCTGCTTGAGACTCTCGGTCAGTTTGGCGGCGATGGCGCGCGCCATGACGTCGGTGCCCCCGCCGGGAGCATAGCCGACGAGAATGCGTATCGTCTTGTTCGGATAACCCTGCGCGGGCGCCGGCGCGCACCACGTCGCCAGCAGCGAAACAGCGATCAAACACAATGCACGGTTCACGGCCTCCCCCTTGTCCTAATGGTTTGGTTGGTAACCTAAGTCGCGCATCGCGGCATGTCAAGGAAATCCAGCGGCGCGTGCGGATGTCACGCCCATGCTTCGGTTCCGCCACGCACTTCCGCCCGTTTCCGCCAATGGATCTGCATTGCGCGGTTGACCCATCCGGCCGCCGATGCTAGTTTCGCACACTCCAACGTAGACACGGACATCACAATGAATCTGCTGGTGCTGCCGGGCGACGACATCGGGCCCGAAATTACCGCGGCCGCGATGAGCGTGCTGCGGCGCGCCGACGCAATTTTCTCGCTCGATTTGCGCTTCGAGACGCGGGAAGTCGGCATGGCGAGCCACCGCCGCGCCGGCACCACGCTGCCGGAAGCGGTGGTCGAAGCGGCGCTCGCCGCCGACGGCGTCGTTCTCGGCCCCTGCGGCATGACCGAGTATCCGCCGCGCGAAGCGGGCGGCATCAACGTTCCCGGGATGCTGCGCAAACGCCTCGACCTCTATGCCAACCTGCGCCCGGCGCGCAGCCGCGCGAGCCTGCCCAATGCGCGGCCCGGCCTCGATTGCCTGGTCGTGCGCGAGAACACCGAGGGGTTTTATTCCGACCGCAACATGTTCATGGGCAGCGCCGAGTTCATGCCGACCGAGGACTGCGCGCTGTCGGTGCGCAAGATCACCGCCAAGGCGTCGCGGCGCATCGCGCAGGTCGCGTTCGAGTACGCGATGCGGCGCCGCAGAAACGTGACCGCGGTAGGCAAACGCCACGTGCTGCAGTTGAGCGACGGCATATTCATACGCGAGACGGAAGCTGTTGCTGCGCTGTTCCCGCAAGTCGCTTGGCGCGAAATGGACGTCGACGCGATGGCGGCGGACCTCTACACACGGCCGGAACGCCATGACGTAATCCTGATCACCAACATGTTCGGCGACATTCTGTCCAACGCGGCATCGGCAATGGCCGGCGGCCTTGGGCTTGCGGCAGCGCTCAACGCAGGCGACCAGCACGCCGCGGCCAATGCCGCGCACGGCTCGGCACCCGACATCGCGGGCCGGGACAGGGCCAATCCGACTTCGCTGATTCTTTCTGCGGCGATGCTGCTCGAATGGCTCGGCACGCGGCGCCAGCGCAACGACCTCGTGGCGGCGGCAAGAGCAATCGAAGCCGCAGTTGATGCGCGCCTTGCCGATCCCGACACGCGCACCGCCGACGTCGGCGGTAGCCTCGGCACGCGGGCGTTTGGCGCGGCGGTCATCGGTCAGCTCGAGAAAAGCGCGAACAAAGTCGCCGCATAAGAACTCGTCTCAAAATAAAGGTGGCTCAGGCAACCTCGCCTGCATTGCGGTCGGAGCAGGCGAGGTTGCCTGCGCTACCACTGCGGAATAATGGCGATTGAACATCTCTCGTTTTCAAACGTGCTCCCAATAGCGTCGATGAAAAATCCCCGCATAGCGTTGATCCACGCGACACCGGTCGCGATCGAGCCGATCTGCGACAGCTTCAAACGACTGTGGCCGCTGGCGAGAGTCACCAATCTGCTCGACGACTCGCTCTCCGCCGACCTCGCCGCTGCCGGCGGGCTCGAACAGGACATGATCGAGCGCTTCTGCGTGCTCGCGAAATATGCCGAGTCGTGCGGCGCCGATGCAATCCTGTTCACGTGTTCGGCGTTCGGGCCGGCCATCGAAGCGGCGCGCGCCGCGGTCGCGATCCCGGTGCTGAAACCGAACGAGGCGATGATGGAGGAAGCGCTCGCGACAGGTCCGCGCATCGCCCTGCTCGCGACTTTCGAACCCAGCCTGCCCTCGATGCAGGCCGAGCTCGAGCAACTTGCCGCCGAGCGCAAGGCGCGGATCGCGATCACCACCAAGGCAGCGCCCGCGGCACTTGCCGCGCTGCACGCGGGAGACAGCACCACGCACGACACGCTGATCGCTGCGGCAGCCGAGGAACTCGGCGACTGCGATGCGCTGCTGCTGTGCCAGTTTTCGATGGCGAGCGCGGCTGAGCGCATATCGTCGCGCCGCGGCAGAAGCGTGTTCACCAGCCCGTACTCGGCGGTCGCGCGGCTCAAGCAGCTGATCGGAACGTAAGCCAACAATGAATTCGAAGGAGAAAACCATGAGCAAGAACCTGTCGTGTGCGCTTGCCCTCGCGATGCTTGCCTTCGGTGTGCACGCGCAGCAGTATCCAGCCAAGCCGGTACGGTTCGTGGTGCCGTTCGTCGCCGGCGGGCCGACCGATATCCAGGGCCGCATGCTCGGCGAGAAACTCGGCCAGCGGCTCGGCCAGCAATTCATCATCGACAACCGCGGCGGCGCCGGCGGCAACATCGGCATGGAACTCACCGCCAAGGCTCCGCCCGACGGCTACACCATCGTGATCGCGACCGTGGGCACCTGGGCCGTCAACCCGCACCTCTACAAGCTGCCGTACGACGTGACCAGGGATTTCGCGCCGATCATCCAGGTCTCGACTTCGCCCGGCGTGCTGGTGGTGCACCCGTCGGTGCCGGTGAAAAGCGTGAAGGAACTGATCGCGCTCGCCAAGGCCAAGCCCGGCAAGCTCGACTACGGCTCGTCCGGCGTCGGCGGCTTCGGTCACATCTCGGGCGCGCTGTTCAGCCTGATGACCAAAACCGAAATGGTGCACATCCCCTACAAGAGCTCGGCGCCGTCGCTGATCGATCTGATCGCGGGCCAGATCCAGGTGCTGTTCAATAACGCGATCTCGACCGTGCCGTTCATCAAATCGGGCCAGGTACGCGCGCTTGCGGTGACCAGCATCAAGCGCATGCCGGCGCTCGCCGAGCTGCCGACCATCGATGAGGCGGGAGTCAAAGGCTACGACAACTCGTCGTGGTCGGCGGTCGCCGCGCCCGCCGGCACCCCGAAGGAAATCATCGCCAAGCTCAACAGCGAGATGTCCGCGATCCTGAAGTCGCCCGAGATCCAGGAAAAAAGCGCCTCGGTCGGCGCCGTCATCATCGGCGGCACGCCCGAGCAATTTGCGGACTACCTGAAATCGGAAATCGCGAAGTTCGCGCGCGTGGTGAAGGAAGCGAAGATCAGCGCGCAGTAAGAACGTTCGTGAGATCGGGAGCGCGGGAGAGGGAAGTTTTTCCCCACTTGCGATCTCGCGATCTTACGACCCACGGTTCTTGCTGAGCCGCCAATGTTCCCGCGTCGACCACGAGGAGACACACATGAGCAAATTGCGCAGGCAAATGGAAGCGGACATGGCGCTGCGGGGGCTGGCGGAGCGGACGCGGAAGTCGTATCTCGAGGCGGTTG
>JAHFRL010000198.1 GCA_023266235.1 Betaproteobacteria bacterium | reverse complement strand
ATCTATCTGACCCACAGGCTTGGTATCGCTACTGGCCTTAAGTCTTGTCGATGTCCTGCCGCCCAGCCGGCGTAACAACAATAGTCTGGCACTTTTTTGCGCTGGCTTGGGTAATATACGAGGTCCTGCTATCGCGGAACATGCGGATGCGTTCTTTCAATCCCGGTACGCTGACCGACTGCACCAGCGCAGCCATGTCGGCGGCGCGCGTATCGGCGACGGTCTGCTCGTTGAGCCGCGCGGTCGCGGGCTGCGTGAGCACACTGGCCGCCTTGCGCGCCGCGGCAATCAGCGCCGGCCACTCGGCTTGCGCGGCGACTTGCGTCAGAAAGCCCAGGCGCAACGCCTCTTCGGAGTCGAAAGTCCTGCTGGCCGTCAGCACGTCGCGCGCGGCATCGGCCCCGATGCGGTGGGCGAGGCGGCGCGTGCCGAGCACGACGCCGAAGCGCAGGCCCGGCATGCGGAACGTGGCGCCGGGCGCGGCAACGCGTGCGCTGCAGGCGCATACGATGTCGGCACTTGCGCCGAAATTCCTGCCGTGCGCGAGCGCCAGTGTTGCGAACGGCGCATGGTAGAGCTGCTGCAGCAGATGCTCGATGCGGATGAAGCGCAGCACGAGATCGCCTTCGGTCGCTTCGAGATAGCCGGTGAAATCGAAGCCGGCGCAGAAGTGCTCGCCGCTGCCGTCGAGAATCAGCAGCCGCGTGCCGTCGGTGTATGCGTACTCGACTGCATTGAGCAGCGCTTCGATGAGCGACGCCGACAGCGCGTTCGCTTTCTGCGGCCGGTTCAGCGTCAGCTGCGTGACGTAGCCGTCGTGCTGGCGCAGCAACTCGTTGTCCATGCTTATGCAACAGGGAATAGGGAATGGGAAAAGGGAAATGGGGTAATGCTTGAACCTTTTCCTATTTTCTATTTCCCATTCACTGTGCCTTTGCCCGCACTTCCGCCGAGCGGTCCCAGAAATTGGGGATGGACGGCGCCGAATAGCCCGAGACAAACGGCTGCACGGCGCCGGTCGCGGGATCGTAGAGGTGGCGGCTCACGGCGCCGATGTTGGCGCCGTAGATATGAACGCTGATCGAAGGCCGGTCGGCGAGCGCGTTTTCGACCTGGTGGATGTCGCCGACCGTCGGCGAGACGCGGTCAATCTGGCTGGGCAGGATCTGGTGCGAGGCGCCAGCCTCGAGCGGCTTGCCCGGCGCGACCTGGGTATATTCGTGGCACACCTCGGCGCCGCGCAGCATGCCGATCAAGCCCCACACCGTATGGTCGTGCACCGGAGTCTTTTGTCCCGGCCCCCACACGAAACTGACCACCGAAAAGCGCTCGAGCGGATCGCAGAAAAGCAGATACTGCTGGTAATGCCCGGGGTGGGGCTGCGCGCAATCATCCGGCAGCCAGTCGTCGTGTTGCACCAGCTCCGCGAGCAGCTTGCCGCCGCGTTCGAGAATCGCGGGCTCGTCATTGCCGGTCTCATCGATCAGGCGCGTGAAAGCGGCGATGAATTGTCTGAAGCGCGCGTGGTTTTTCATGGGAATTTCGGGGTGTCGCGAGAGCCTATATACTAACACGCGACTTCAACCCGCTGCCCACAGGAAAACATGCCGGCGCAACAACCAGCCCCTCGCTATAAAATTTTCGACACGCATTTCCACATCATCGACAGCCGCTTTCCGCTGACGCCCAACCAGGGCTACCTGCCGGCCGAATTCAATTGGCAGATGTACCGCGACGCCGCAGCCAAACTCGGCGTCGCCGGCGGCGCGGTCGTGTCGGGATCGTTCCAGGCGTTCGACCAGACTTATCTCATCGACGCGCTCGCCAGACTCGGCCCATGCTATGTCGGCGTCACGCAATTGCCGGCGTCGGTGTCGAACGACGAGTTGTTGCGGCTCGATGCGGCCGGCGTGCGCGCGGTGCGCTTCAATGTGAGGCGCGGCGGCTCGGCCGGCGTCCAGGATCTCGCGAGCATGGCGCAGCGCGTGTACGATCTCGTACGCTGGCATGCCGAGCTGTATATCGATTCGAAGGACCTCGATGCGATTTACGATACGCTCGTCAAGCTGCCGCGTGTCAGCATCGACCACCTCGGGCTGTCGAAGGCCGGCTTTCCGGCGCTGCTCAAGCTCGCCGAGCGCGGCGTGCAGGTCAAGGCCACCGGTTTCGGCCGCGTCGACTTCGACGTTGCGCAGGCAGTGAAGGACATCACCCGCGCCAACCCGGCCAGCCTCGTGTTCGGCACCGACATGCCGTCGACGCGCGTCGAGCGTCCGTTCAAGGACACCGACGTCGATCTCGTCGCCGACGCGCTCGGCGATGCGCTCGCGCGCAAGGTGTTTTACGACAATGCGGTTGCCTTCTATCGGCCGCGCAAGACTATTTAGAAGCGAGAGGCGAGAGGCGAGCCACTCGGATTGTACTTTCGCCTAAATTCAAGAAACCGGAAAATCCGGATGCAAGCCGGCACCGAAAACGCGAGCCCCGCAGGCGCTCCCCGCGTTCTTTGCTCTTGCGTAGCCCGAAGTGGTTCCGCCGGTGACGCAGAAATGATATGCGGATTGACATGCGTCAAGGTTGCGCATTTCCCGGCGGGTATTCTTTTCACGTTGGACACACGTTGATCTCGCTGCCCGGATGCGGGATGAGCCTGACCGGACAGATCAACACCTGGAAAGGCAAGACCATAACTGGCCGCAAACCTGCACCATGATCCGGATGCTCTCGGCAAGTTCGCCGCTTTTCAGTGAGCGCTCCTGCGCGGGCGCCGGCGCATCCGGCGCGGCGAAGTTTCGTGAATTCTCGCACCAAGGCTGGCAGAGCGCCGCCGCAACCTATCACGACTACTGGGGGGATCTGACGCAACAGTCGGTCGAGCCGATGCTCGATGCGCTCGCGGTGAGTGCCGGTTCCAGATTGCTCGACGTCGCCTGCGGCCCGGGTTACGTCGCAGCCGCGGCGGCCAGGCGCCACGCATACGCGACCGGCGTTGATTTTTCGGATGTGATGGTCCGTATCGCGACGCAGTTCCATCCGGAGGTTGAATTTTGCGTCGGCGACGCGGAAAACCTGCCGCTCGAGACGAACCGGTTTTCCGCTGTGGCGATGAATTTTGGCATCCAACACCTGAGCCGGCCCATGCGCGCATTGAGCGAGGCTCGGCGGGTGTTGCGATCAGGCGGCCGCGTCGCCTTCTCGGTTTGGGCAACGCCCGATGTGACCAAAGGGGCAAGCATCGTTTATGCAGCCATCGAGCAGCACGGCACCCTGCAGGCGCCGCTGCCGCCGGCCCCGCCGTTATGGCGCCTGGACGCCCCCGGCGATACCTGCCGCGTGCTGCGCGAAGCGGGATTCGACGATCCGATTGCGATGCAGGTTGCGCAGACCTGGTATCTCGCCTCGGCCGACGATTTTTTTGGGGCATTCTACGACGGCTCGGTGCGGACCAAGGCGCTGCTGCGCGCGCAGACTGGGCCCGCGCTCGCTGCGATACGGCGCGCCATCAACGGGTCGCTGAGGTCTTACGAATGCGCGGGACACATCGAGATTCCGATGCCGGCGGTGCTGGTCTCGGCGCGCAAGCTCACATAAGGCGGGTGTAGCATGTGAGCCAAAGGTAGCAGGCGGTCGGCTTATCAGGCGGCTTTCGGCATGACGACTTCAAGTCAAGCCATTGTGCCCGGGCCCCGTGCCGACGGTGATTGCCGTCAAAAAGGAAGAAAGTCATGAACGTCTTGATCGTTGGCGCCACGCGTGGGGTTGGGCGACAACTGCTTGAACAGGCGTTGGCGTCCGGTCATGCCGTGACCGCCTTGGTTCGCAATCCGCAAAGGCTTGCTATGCGGCACGCGCGGCTCAGGACATTGAAGGGCGACATACTCGACTCGGATGCGGTCGCTGCCGCGATGGCTGGTCAGGATGCGGTGTGTTGCAGCATCGGAGTCAGAACACCGTGGGAACAGGCGGCGGTCTTCTCGGAAGGGACAAGAAATCTGCTGCAGGCGATGAAAAAGACCGGGGTCAGGCGTTTGCTAGGCGTGACGGGTATTGGCGCGGGAAACAGCAAGGGACACGGCGGTTTTCTTTATGACCGCATTTTCTACCCGCTCCTGCTCAAGGGTGTCTATGCAGACAAAGACCGCCAGGAATCACTGATCGAGGCAAGTGATGTTGACTGGACTATCGTAAGACCCGGTTTTCTTACCAACGGCCCATTGACGGGAAACTACCGAATGCTGACCGATATGACGGGGATAACGGCAGGCAGGATTTCGCGTGCCGATGTTGCCCACTTTATCCTGAAAGAGCTTGAGTCGAACCGGTATCTCAGGCAAACGCCCTTATTGACTTACTGAGTTTCTGGCCTAACTCAACCGGAGCGGCTGCCGGAGACGGGTCCGATCGCCGCCTCGGCCTCGAATTCTCCATCGGGGTCAAGCTCGCTTAGAGCAGCGCGCTCGCGCCGGGTGATGGGCGGTGTCGGCGTTGCGTCAGCCGAATCGAACTTGAAGCCGGTGCGCTGAGTAACTTCTGCAAGGCTCGAATCCGGGTGCCACGATTCGAGCGCAAGGCGTCCGTTGCGGCGCTGGAATACGGCAATCGGCGTTATCAGCGCCGCCAGGTTGCCGGCGGCGGTGACGAAGTCGAGCTTGTCGACGAGCGTGCGCCGGCTGTGCTCGGTGCGCCAGGTCGCGACGCGCTTTGCGGTCGGCAGCATTACCGCCGCGCCGCCGCCGCCGGGCAGGCGTACTTTCGGTTCGTGCCACGAGCCGATCGCAGAAACGTTGGTGCGGCCCATGCCGTCGATTTGCGCGCAGCCAAGATACGCGAGATCCATGCCGCCGCGCGCGCACAGGTCGTAGAAATCCTCGTTGGCGAAAATCGCCGCCGAGCCGGCGACGAGCGCGGGGTCGCTGCTCGAATGCGGAATTTTCTGCGGCTGCGGCTCGACGCCGCCCGCGACGTTGAGGTAAGTGAAATGAAAATCGTAGGCGCGCATGGCGAGCAGGCACGCGAGCATCGGCAGCGTCGAATTGACGCCGCTGAACGCGATCTCGTGCGGCCGGATCTGGCGCGCGAGATTGACGACGATGTACGAAAACGGCGACCAGGCGGTGGTCATGTAAAGTGAAAGAGTGAATGAGTGAAAGAGTGAAGAAGTGAAGGGGTGGTGTAGCGCTATTTGTCGTAGATTGGACCTGATCCGAGCAAGGAACTGCCATGAAAATCGCGCGCGGGAAGCGTAATACCTGGATTCACTCGATCACCTTGGTCGCCTGCACCAGCATCGACTGCGGAACCTTGATCCCGAGCGCCTTGGCGGTCTTGAGGTTGATGAACAATTCGAATTTCGTCGGCTGCTCCACCGGAAGGTCGCCGGGATTGGCGCCCTTGAAAATCTTGTCGACATAGGTGGCCGCGCGCCGGTAATTTTCCCTGAGGTTCTGGCCGTAGCTCATCAGACCGCCGGCCTCTACGTAGTCACCAAACCCGTATATGGACGGCAGCCGCTGCTTCGCGGCGAGTTCCACGATCTGGTTTTTCTGTTGCGAGAATAACGCATCTAGCGACACGATGAGCGCCCCGGCTTTCTGGCGCGCCATCACGGCAAACCCGTTTACGATCTCCTGCGGCGTGCTTGCTTCAACCGGCTGTATCGTCACACCAATCTTCTGTGCCGCAGCTTGGACGTTTTTCAGCACCAAAGTTTGGGAGGCGTTGGAAGGATTCACCAAAACCGCGACACGCGTAACCTTGGGCGCTATACCGAGCAGCATCTCCAGGCGCTTGGGGTAGAGCTCGGCAGTCATGATCGAAAGCCCGGTGCTGTTGCCGCCGGGCCGCGCCAGGCTTTTGACCAAACCGCTGCCGACCAGGTCCCCCACGCTAGCCATTACGATGGGTATCGCGGTGGTGGCTTTTTGCGCAGCTTGTGCCGCGGGCGTTCCTTGTGTGGCCAGGACATCGACTTTCAACCGCACCAACTCCGCCGCCAGTTCCGGCAGGCGCTCGGCTTTCCCCTCGGCAGAGCGCCATTCGATCACGAGGTTCTTGCCCACGACATAAC
>JAHFRL010000080.1 GCA_023266235.1 Betaproteobacteria bacterium | reverse complement strand
CGCCGCGCTTCTGCGCGCGGTAGTCGGCGACCGGCTGGCACTTCATGTAGCCGCCGTGCGACAGCGTCACCACGACGTCTTCCGCGGCGATCAGGTCCTCCATCGAGAGGTCCTGCGTATACTCGACGATTTCGCTGCGGCGCTCGTCGCCATACTGTTTCTTCATGTCGCTCAACTCGCCGCTGATGATCCTCGTGATGCGCGACGGCTTGGCCAGGATGTCGAGCAAATCGACGATCTTTTCCATCACCTCCTTGTATTCAGCGACGATCTTGTCCTGCTCGAGCCCGGTCAGGCGCTGCAACTGCATTTCGAGGATGCGCTGCGCCTGCGCGTCCGCCAGCCGGTAGCCGCCTTTTTTCTGCAACCCGAACTCGGGCGCGAGCCCCTTCGGGCGCGCCGCATCGGGATCGACCTTGGCCAGCATCTCTTCGACCAGCCTGGACCGCCATAGCCGCCCCATCAGCTGTTCCTTGGCCTCGGCCGGGGTCCTGGCCGCCTTGATCAGCGCGATCACGTCATCGACGTTGGACAACGCGACCGCCAGGCCCTCGAGAATGTGGCCGCGCTCGCGCGCCTTCTTCAACTCGAACACCGTGCGCCGCGTCACCACTTCCCGGCGGTGGCGCAGGAACGCCTCCAGCATCTGCTTCAGGTTCAACACGCGCGGCTGGCCGTCGACCAGCGCCACCATGTTGACGCCGAAACTGTCCTGCATCGGCGTCTCTTTGTAGAGATTGTTGAGAATGATCTCGGCCACCTCGCCGCGCTTCAACTCGATCACTGCGCGCATGCCGGATTTGTCGGACTCATCCCGGATTTCAGCGATGCCCTCGAGCCGCTTCTCGCGCACCAGCCCGCCGATCTTCATCAGCAGGTTGGCCTTGTTGACCTGGTACGGCAGTTCGTCGATGACGATGGCCTGGCGATTGCCTTTCTCCATGTCCTCGATGTGGGTGCGTGCGCGCATCACGACGCGGCCGCGGCCGGTGCGCAGCGCTTCCTTGACGCCGACCGTGCCATAGATGAAGCCGCGCGTCGGGAAATCCGGCGCCGGCACGATCTTGATCAGATCCTCGATACCGATGCCGGGATCCTTGAGCAGCGCATGGCACGCGTCGACCACCTCGTTCAGGTTGTGCGGCGGGATGTTGGTCGCCATGCCGACCGCGATGCCCGACGAGCCGTTGATCAGCAGGTTTGGTATCTTCGACGGCAGGATCAGCGGCTCGTGCTCCGAGCCGTCGTAGTTGGGGCCGAAGTCGACGGTTTCCTTGTCGATGTCTTCGAGCAGCTCGTGCGCGATGCGCGCCATGCGTATTTCGGTGTAGCGCATCGCCGCGGCGTTGTCGCCGTCGACCGAGCCGAAATTGCCCTGGCCGTCGATGAGCGGATAGCGCAGCGAGAAATCCTGCGCCATGCGCACGATGGTATCGTAGACCGCGGTGTCGCCGTGCGGGTGATACTTGCCGATCACGTCGCCGACGATGCGCGCCGACTTCTTGTAGGCGCGGTTCCAGTCGTTGGACAGCTCGTGCATCGCGTAGAGCACGCGGCGATGCACCGGCTTCAAACCGTCCCTGACATCAGGCAGTGCGCGCCCGACGATTACGCTCATCGCGTAATCGAGGTAGGAGCGCCGCATTTCTTCTTCGAGGCTTACCGGGATGGTTTCTTTGGCGAATTGGTCCATGCAAACTCAGGTGAGATGGCTGCGAAATAGCGACTTCAAAAGCCGCCGCATAAAATGTCGAATTTTATCATGCGCGAGCAGCTCCAGTCACCGTTATCGCGTCGAAAAATCAGGAATAATCGCCCGCCGGGCGCAGGCGCCTGACCTTTTGAAATAAGCACGCGGCTATGGTATGATTTGCAACAATTTTGGGGCGCGTCAGGCTACGCGCACAACCGCTGGCAGCGAGGAGTTTTGGCGGCCCGCAAACAGCACCACGTCGAGGTTGGTGAGCAGCCAGAAAAATATGCGTGCTGGCAGACCGAAACTTAGGAGCATCGACACATGAACTCGGCAATCAGATCAGCGCTTGCAGCGATCCTCAGCGTAGCCGCGCTATTCCCCGCCCTGAGCATGGCGCAAGTCAACAGCAAGAACCAGGGTTACCTGATTTGGGGCGCAAACAGTGATGTCGTGACCAGCGGATTCGGGCTGTGCTGGCGCACCAGTGACTGGACCCCGGCGCGTGCCGCCGCCGCTGAAGCCGGGAGACAATGCGATCCGGATCTCGCGCCGAAACCCGCCGCGGCTCCTGCCCCGGCGCCGGCCGCCAAACCGGCGCCGACACCCAAGCCCGCGCCGAAACTGGAACCGGCCAAGCTGCTGCCGCAGAAGATCAACTTCGCGGCCGACGCGCTGTTCGACTTTGACCGGGCCGACGTGAAGCCGGAAGGCAAAGCGATGCTCGACGACCTGGTGCGGGTGCTGCAAGGCGCCCAATATGAAGTGATCCTCGCCATCGGCCACACCGACCGCATCGGCTCCGCGGCCTATAACCAGAAACTCTCGGTGCGCCGTGCCGACGCAGTGAAGCGATATCTGGCCGGCAAAGGCGTCGCGCCCAACCGCATCCACGCCGAAGGCAAGGGCAAGACCCAGCCGCTGACCAAGCCGGCAGACTGCAAAATGAAGAACCGCAAGGCGCTGATTGCCTGCCTGCAGCCTGACCGCCGCGTCGATGTCGAGGTCACCGGCACCAAGTAAGACTGAGGGCGGGACAGCCCATCCCGGAGGATGGGGCGGCCTGCTGCGGCGGCACGTTTTCTTGTGTTGTATCGGCGCAACGCGACTGGTGCAAATGTGTTATGATTAACGCATAATTTGCCTTATTCAACGGCCTGTGATATTAGTTGCAGGTGTTAGATTCAGCAGGTTAAGTTACAGCGGTAACCAGGTAATGCGCAGGCCGTTTTTATTTTTTGCAGATCAGGAGGAGCAAAAATCATGATTTCAGCGTTCCGCACTACCCTCACCGGGCTCTTGGCAACAGCGGCGTTCGTGCCCGCCATCGCAATGGCGCAGGACGCGAAGAATCAGGGTTACCTGATATGGGGTGCCAACAGCGATGTCGTGACCAGCGGATTCGGGTTGTGCTGGCGCACCAGCGACTGGACCCCGGCGCGTGCCGCTGCCGCCGCGGCGTGCAAGCAGTGCACTCCTGACCTGTGCCCGAAACCCGCTCCCGCGCCGAAGCCTGCCGCCAAGCCGGCGCCGAAGCCTGAAGCCAAACCGGCACCGAAGCCGGCCAAGCCGGAAATGATGAACGTCGAGCTCAAGATCGAGCTGCAGGGCATCGCGTTCAACAAGACCGAGCTGACCGACGCCAACAAGAAGGAGCTTGACACCTTCCTCGACAAGCAGGTCAAGCCGCTGACCACCATCGGCGCGGTCATCATCACCGGCCACACCGACCGCATCGGCAGCGACAAATACAACAAGAAGCTGT
Source organism: Betaproteobacteria bacterium (assembly GCA_023266235.1). Lineage (GTDB taxonomy): Bacteria > Pseudomonadota > Gammaproteobacteria > Burkholderiales > SG8-41 > PALSA-1004. Next base: position 18,406 of record JAHFRL010000080.1, on the reverse strand, counting down.
CCGAGAAACGCGCGCTCTACGCCAAGGACTATGTCGTCGGCAAAGGCATCGACCAGAAACTGATCTTCTGGGAAGGCAAAGGCGAGAAACAGCCGATTCCGGTCACCAAGTTCTGCGAGAACAAGATGAAGCGCAAGCAGCTGATCGAGTGCCTGGCGCCGAACCGCCGCGTCACGGTCGAAGTGGTCGGCAGCAAGCCCAAGCCGGCGCCGAAACCGGGAGCCAAACCGGCAGCCAAGCCCGCGCCCAAGAAGTAAGCTTCCTCTTTTCTGAAAAAGCCCTGCTCCGGCAGGGCTTTTTTTTGTATGCTGCACCTATGAATCCGCCTCCCCAAGCCGTCGACACGGTCATCGAGGCGCGCTGGTTGATACCGGTTGAGCCGGCGCGCAGCGTGCTGCCCGATCACGCCGTGGTCGTCAACGGCGGGCGCATCAGCGCGGTGCTGCCGGCGGCCGAGGCGCGCCTCGCATACATTCCCAAACAACACGTCGTCCTGGCGGAGCATGCGCTGATTCCCGGACTCGTCAACCTGCACACCCACGCCGCGATGACGTTGCTGCGAGGGCTCGCCGACGACCTGGCGCTGATGAACTGGCTCAACCACCACGTCTGGCCGGCCGAGCTGCGCCACGTGTCGGAGGAATTCGTCTACGACGGCGCGCGGCTTGCCTGCGCCGAAATGCTGCGCGGCGGCGTGACCTGCTTTAACGACATGTATTTTTTCCCGCGGGCGGCGGCGCGCGCGGCGCTCGAAGCCCGCATGCGCGCGGCGCTGGGTATGATCGTGGTCGAGTTTCCGTCGCCGTACGCGTCCGACGCGCAGGACTACCTCGACAAGGGTCTCGCGCTGCGCGACGAACTGAAGAGCGAGCCGCTGCTCAGGTTCTGTTTCGCGCCGCACGCGCCGTACACGGTGTCCGACAAGGCGCTCGGGCAGGTCGCGACCCTGATCGGCGAGCTCGATCTGCCGGTGCACATGCACCTCCACGAAACCGGCGACGAAATCGAGCACAGCCTGAAAAATCACGGCGTGCGTCCACTGCACCGGCTGGGTGAACTCGGGCTGCTCGGCCCCGGCCTGATCGCGGTACACGCGATTCATCTCGAGCGCAATGAGATCGAGCTTCTCGCGCAGCACGGCTGCCACGTCGCGCACTGCCCGTCGTCCAATCTCAAGCTCGCGAGCGGGTTCGCGCCGGTCGGCGCATTGCTCGCGGCAGGCGTCAATGTCGGCCTCGGGACCGACGGCGCGGCTTCCAACAACCGGCTGGACATGTTCGCCGAAATGCGGCTCGCGGCGTTGCTCGCCAAGGGATTGAGCGCTGACGCGACCGTGTTGCCGGCGTGGCAGGCGCTGGAACTGGCGACGCTGCGCCCGGCGCGCGCGCTTGGTCTGGATGATTCGATCGGTACGCTGCAGCCGGGAAAATGCGCCGATATCACCGCGATAAAGCTCTCGGATATCGAACTTGCGCCGTGCTACGATCCGCTGTCGCACCTGGTGTATGCCGCCGGGCGCGAGCACGTGACTCACGTCTGGGTCAACGGGGAACTCGTGGTGGACGACGGCAATCTCACCACCATCGATACGCGCGAAGTGCTGGCCAGGGCCGCGTTCTGGCACGATCGCATCAATACGCCATGACAATCAACGTAGATCCCGCCGAGATCGCCAAATTCAGCGAGCTCGCGCACCGCTGGTGGGACCCCGGCAGCGAATTCAAGCCGCTGCACGACATCAATCCGCTGCGGCTCGATTACATCGACGGCCTGGCCGGCCTGCGCGGCAAAGCGGTGCTCGACATCGGCTGTGGCGGCGGCATACTCGCGGAAAGCATGGCGCAACGCGGCGCGCAGGTCACCGGCATCGATCTTGCCGATCAGCCGCTCAAGGTCGCGCAGTTGCACCTGCTCGAAAGCGGCAACCGCGTCGATTACCGCAACGTTGCCGCCGAGGACCTCGCACGCGAGCTGCCGCGCCACTTCGACATCGTCACCTGCATGGAGCTGCTCGAGCATGTGCCCGAACCAGCGAGCACGGTCAGTGCCTGCGCCGCTCTGGTCAAGCCGGGAGGCCACGTGTTCTTTGCGACCATCAACCGCAACCCGAAGTCGTACCTGTTCGCCGTCATCGGCGCCGAATACGTGCTCAGGCTGCTGCCGCGCGGCACGCACAGCTACGCCAAGTTCATCAAGCCGTCCGAACTCGCAGCGCATTGCCGCCACGCCGGCCTCGAGGTGAGCCAGGTGATCGGCATGACCTATAATCCGCTTACCAGGATTTACGCGCTGGGACCGGATACCGGCGTCAATTACATCGTGCACGCAGTACGGCAGTGAATGGAGAATGGCAAATAGTGAATGATGAAAGTCCTAGGCAGCCTTGCCCTTACCATTTCCCATTTCCGATTCGCCATTCCCTATGATCAAGGCCGTCCTTTTCGATCTCGACGGCACGCTCGCCGACACCGCGCCCGATCTCGGCTATGCAATCAATCGCATGCGCGCGGCGCGCGGCTTGCCGCCGCTGCCTCTCGCGGCGACGCGTCCGGTCACCTCGCTTGGCGCACGCGGCATGCTCGGCGTTGGCCTCGACGTGACACCCGGGCATCCCGAATACGCTGCGCTGCGTGACGAGTTTCTGGGCATTTATGCCGACAACCTGTGCCGCGAAACACGGCTGTTTCCGGGCATGGCCGAACTGCTTGCCGAGCTCGAACGTCGTGCCGTGCTGTGGGGCGTGGTGACTAACAAGGCCGAACGCTTCACTCACCCGCTGCTCGAGCTGCTCGGCGTGCACAGTCGAGCGGCGTGTATCATCGGCGGCGACACCACCGGGAAGATCAAGCCCGACCCCGCCTCGCTGCTCGCCGCGAGCGAGCGCATCGGCATCGCGCCGCAACACTGCATCTATCTCGGTGACGACCGGCGCGACGTGCAAGCCGGCCGCGCCGCCGGCATGCAAGCGGTGGTAGCCAAGTTCGGCTACTTAAACGGCAACGACCCCGAGACCTGGGATGCCGACGGGATGATCGACCAGCCGCTGGATTTGCTCAGATATCTCTGAGCAGGATCGAGGAATGAGGATCGAGACAATCATTGAAAATCCCCGCCGCGCCCGCATATGCGATAATGAGCAGGTCACCGGATTTCTCTGGTTTCGGGGCTGCCTCAATCTTCAGTCCCCGATCCTCAATCCTGAATTCCGGGGGCGACTTGGCTTCGACGTGGGTTGCGAAGCAGTGCAGGGCATACCGAGGGCCAGTGACCTCGTAAATACAACTGGAACGCTATAAACGCGAACGACGAGCGTTACGCTCTAGCCGCTTAATACCGGCTGGACTCTGCACCGGTTTTCTCATGGGCCGGACGGGCAACCGTAGCAGAGTCATACACATGAGATCGTGCCGTGCAGGGTCACTTTGCTCGGCATCAAATTCAAGGTGACTCGCCGCGTGCCAGCCTGCCGGTTGGCGTGCCCGCGGCTAAATCAAACAACCAGGCTAAGTATGTAGAACTGGCTGTGTAGGACTTGCGGACGCGGGTTCGATTCCCGCCGCCTCCACCAAACAAAATGGCCACCCCCGCGGTGGCCATTCTGTTTAAGGGGCATGCCACAAGCTGTCACACGCGGCGGCGGTACTCGCCACCGCGGGTATCGATCTCGATCTTGTCGCCGGTTGCGCAAAACAGCGGCACCTGCACCATGAATCCCGTCTTGAGCTTCGCGGGCTTCAGCACCTTGCCGGAAGTGTCGCCGCGTACCGCCGGCTCCGTGTATTCGATTTCGCGTTCCACGGACTGCGGTATTTCGACCGAAATCGCGCGCTCCTGATACAGCACGACTTCGCACGGCATGCCTTCCTCGAGGTAGTTGAGCGCTTCGCCCATGTTTTCTTTTTCGATTTCGTACTGGTTGAACCCGGCATCCATGAACACGTACATGGGGTCCGCATAATACGAATAGGCCACTTCCTTGCGCTCGAGCACGACCAGGTCGAATTTGTCGTCGGCGCGGTACACGTTCTCGCTCGGGGCGCCGGTGAGAAGGTTGCGCATTTTCATCTTGACGACCGACGCGTTGCGCCCGGACTTCGAAAACTCGGCTTTCTGCACCACCATCGGATCCTTGCCGAGCATGATGACGTTGCCGGCCCTGACTTCCTGTGCGATTTTCATATGATTCGTCCCGCGATATTGGCTGAAAAGCGGGCTATTTTAGCCGATCTGCGCAGAATTTTGCCAGCTTAATCGCCAGATTCCCGCCGGCAGCAAGGTTCCCGGCCCAATTCCGCGCGTGGGCCGCGAGTGCGTCCCGCCGGGAACGCATAGCGGGCCAGTGCCGGCCGATATCCGCCGATGCGCGGTTCCAGCCCTCGGTAAACGCGCAAATGACCGCGCGGGTATCCGCGTCGAGTCCGGCTGCATACCGCTCAAGGAATGCCGAGAGCTTCTGCAGATGCGCATCCTTTTGCTGGGGATACGCCTGCCATACGAGCGGGCGGGCGGCAAGCTGCGCGCGCACGAACGAGTCTTCGCCGCGCACGAAATTGAAATCGCATGCCCACAGCAGCCGGTCGTATTGCTCCAGCTCGAGAAACGGAATCGCGCGGACCGTCAGGCAGCCCAGGTTGACGTTCGTCCCGGGTGCGATGGCATGGCCGGCGATGCGCGAAAGCTGTGCCAGCGCCGTGCCTTCAGGGACTACGCAAACAATCGGCGTCGCGCCGGCGCGCCATGCCTCGACCAGGGCGGGAAGCGCGGCATTGTCGTAGCAAAAAAGCGAGACGCACAGCGCATCACCGTCCGCGGGAGCGAGGCCGAGCGAGCGCCAGAACGCCGCCTGTGCCGCCGGATCGCGCTGGAATGCATCGCGCGCCTGCGCCAAACCGCTCTCCATGAGCAAACCACCGGTCGCGGCCGTAAAGCCGGGAAAGAAGAAATGCTTGACGAGCGGAAGGCCCGGATGCGGCGACGGCAGCCCATGGCATCCCTCGACCCAGCTCTCGGCGCTCAAATACTCGAGATTGATCCACACCGGGTGCGGCAGCTGCGCCGCCATCGCCTCGAGGTAGGCATCGGGAAGACGCGCCCCGAATCCCTCGATGACAACGTCCGCCAGCGCGACCCGCGGAAACGGTACACCCCAGCGCCTGATCTCGACCCCGCCGACGCGCTGTGACGCCCGCGCGGGATCCGCGGCATGGCAGATACGCTGGAAACTCGCCACGTCGTCCACCCACAGCCGCACGGACTGCCCCAGCTCCGACGAGAGCTGGCGCGCCAGGCGCCAGCAGACGCCGATGTCGCCGAAGTTATCGACGACCGAGCAGAAAATGTCCCAGGTGCGCGTCATGGTTCCCGGCTAGCGTAGCCGATTTCTTTTGCCCTTTGATTTTTTCGCCGTGGCCGATGCCGGCGAGCAACCCGGCAAGCGCCGCCGCCTAGGTTTCCGCGCCGTAAACCAGCGCGCGCACCTCGTGATGCCGCGGCGGCGCTGCGGGATTGATGCGCACCAGCCGGATGCCCGCCGATTGCAGGCACTCTTCAGCAAAGCGCGCATTCTTGGCTGGGGCGGCATCCGCTGCCTTGCCGATGACCACCGCTGCAACCACCTCGAATTGTTTCGTACACACCACCAGATCCAGCCGCTGCTGCGCCAGCCGCCGTGCCGTTTGCTCACGCGCGTAGCCGCGCACCGTCGGCGCGACATCCATCACATCGGCCAGCGTGAGGCCGGCGCAAATCTCATGGTCGGGCAGGCCGGTTCTGAACACATAGTAGAGCAATGCCTCGGCTGGCGGCAGCAGGCACTGCTTTTTACTTAATTCCGGACCAAGTGCCGCACCGGCCGGAACCATGGCCGCGGCCGTCGCCGTCGCCAAGGCAGCGCTCGCCCGCTCCGCGAGCGGATTGCGATTCCCCTTGAGTTCCGAGAGCAACGCGTCCAGCTGCCCGGCGCGCGCGCGCTCGCGTTTTTCACGCTTCTTCCGGTAGGCCCGGGTCACGCCTATGACCAGCGCGACCCAGATCAGGCCGATCACATACCACATGATAAAACCCCGGGTGCGAACGCGGACCGCAATCGCGGACGCCGGTCAGTGCTCTGCAGCGGCCTTCGCGCTGTCGAGCAGTTTGAGGCCCGCTTTTGGCGTGCTGGCGACGCCCGCGGGCGGCAACACCAGGTAGTCGTGACCGAGATCTGCGACGCTTTGGCAACCGAGCAGCGCGAGCACACGGTCGATTTCCTCACGGAAAATTGCAATCGCCCGCGCCGCGCCCGCCTCACCGCCCGCCGCCGTGCCATACAGTGTCGGCCGACCGATCAGCACCGCCCTGGCGCCGAGCGCGAGCGCCTTGACGACATCGCTGCCACGCCGGAAGCCGCTGTCGATCATCACCGTGATGCGCTTGCCGGCAGCGTCGACGACTTCCGGCAGCACCTCGACCGGCGCCATCGAGCTGTCGAGATTGCGGCCGCCGTGGTTGGAAACGATGACGGCGTCGGCGCCGCAGTCGGCGGCGAGCACCGCATCCTGCGGGTGCAGTATCCCTTTCACGATCAGGGCACGCGGCCACATCTTGCGCAGCGCGCGCAGATCGTCCCAGTTGAGCGAATCATTCTTCATCATCGATCTGCCCATCGGCTGCGCGGTGATCCTGTTCCTCATCTCGCTCGGATAGTTTTCATAGCGCGGCATCCCGGTGGTGAGCAGGTAATGCGTGAGCACCCCGAGCAGCCAGCGCGGATGCATCAGCACGTCGGTCACGTTGCGCCGGCTGAACGAGAACGGGATGGTGAAGCCGTTGCGCAGGTTGTATTCGCGGTTCCCGGAGACCGCGCCATCCACCGTCACCACGAGCGCTTCGTAACCGGCGGCCTTGGCGCGCTCGACCAGCTTGTGCGACAGCGAGCGGTCGGGCCACATATAGAGTTGAAACCACAGCCTGCCGCCCGCCTGCTCGGCGACTGTCTCCATCGCCGTCATCGAGCCGGTGGCCAGCGTGAACGGAATACCGGCCGCAGCCGCCGCGCGCGCCAGTTCAATTTCACCGTGATACCACATCAACCCGGCCGTGCCGGTCGGCGCGATTGCGATCGGCATCTTGTGCTTATGCCCGAACAGCGTGATTTCCTGGCTGCGCCCGGAGACGTCGACCAGCGTGCGCGGTATCAGCTTGATGCGCTCGAATGCCGCGCGGTTGTTGCGCAACGCGACCTCATCCTCGCTGCCGCGATCGATGAACTCGAAAATTCCTTTCGGCAATCTGCGCTGCGCTATCTCGCGCAGATCGAAGATGTTGTAAGCTCCCAGAGTCTTATCTTGCATAACGCATCCTTTATATGTTCCTTTAATCCTGGAGATAATCAACCGGCTGGCCGATGCGCTTGCTGCCGAATTTGTGGTCTTGCTTGAAGATTCCGGCACCGCATTCGATCATCAGGCACATGCAGCCGCCGCTTTCGCTCTCGCGGAAAACGACGGTCCCGGGTTCAGTTCCATCGTCTCTGCATCGGCCGCCGCCGCTTCAGCCCGGCGTTCCCAGGCCCGGATTTTGGCGGTTGCGGCGCCGGTCGAGCCACCACGCGAGTGCCGGCAGCATCAGAAAAGATCCCGGCAAGGCGAGCACGATCAGATACGGGCTGATGCCGGACAGGCGCCGCAGGTGCACCCTGAGCTCGGCGCGATCTTCCGGCGTCCAGCGCTGCTTGTTGCGCGGCTTCATCAGCAGCGGCATCAGCCCTTTGACCTGGATCATCTCGCTTAACAAGTGCTTTTTTTCGCGCCCGGTCAGATCGCGGATCGACCGGTAGGCGGAGACGCTGGCAATGCGCAGCCTGGTGACGCGGAATCGTGCCATCACCATCCGCTCGACAAAATGAACACGGCGATCAGGCTGTGAGCTTGAACTTGGCGCTGCCGAGAGCGCGATAGGCGCGCCACAGCACGAATCCGCGCCGCACCCAGCCCCACAGGCCGCGACGCTGGATCACCATCAGCAGGGCTGCGAGGACGCCGAGGATCACGGGGTGGCTGCGCAGATAGTTGATGCCCGCGAGCGCACGATCGGCGACCTGGAGCGGGCCTTCCCATTGCCGCGCTATTGTCGTCAGCTCCGTGCGCTGGGCAGCGCAGCGCGCGAGCAGCCGCTCGCGCTTGCGCATGATGTCGGTCATCGGGTTCACGGCGACAGCCTTGCATGGTCTTTCTTGAGTTCGGCGAGGCTCGCTTCAAACAAATGCGAGCGCGCCGCTGCGCGATTGCGCACCATCATCGCAAGCACCGTCCCGATTACCAGATAAAGCGCGGCAAAAGCACCAATCGCCAGCACCCGGTTGCTGTTCCAGAACAGCACGATCACCAGCAGCGTCAACAGCATGACACCGAAGAGAAGAAAAAAAAGAGCAACCAGCGCCAGCAACAGCAGCTGCCGTAGCCGCAACCCTTCTTCGTGGAGTTCGTTGGCGAGGAGTTCCAGCCGCGTCTGGGCGATCGCAGCCAGCGTGGCCGCCAGGTTCCTGATCGAACCCAGCAACCCGCTCGCGCGCTTCGCGCCGGCCGCGGATTCTTCGCCGGCCATGGGCCTAGCGGCGGCCGATCAGCAGTCCGACGATAAGTCCGACCCCGGCCGCAATACCGACCGCACGCCACGGATTTTCGTGCACGTACTCATCGGTGACACGCGCCGCCTGCTTGGTCTTGAGAACGACCACATCCTCGGCCTCGGCCAGCTTGACCTTGGCTTGGTGCAGGCTGTCCTGGATGCGCTCGCGCGCGGCGGTGACTTTATCGCCGGCCTGGCTGGCGGTCGCTTTGAGCAGCTCCTCGGCGTCGGCGACGACGATCCTGAAATCCTGAACCAGTTTGTCCTTGGTGGCGGTTGCTTCGGTGCTCATTGAACCCTCGGTAACGGTTGAGTGGAAAAAGCCGGCTTGAAAGGCCGACATCGAACCAGCTAGATTACCCATTTTCTCCGTTTAATTCAAGCATTTTTGCGGTGCGGTAACAGCGAAACGCGGCACCGGAAAAGACTGCCGACAACGCGCGAATCAGCACTCATCCCGGACGTTTTTGCGGGTTGTCGGCACGGGCCGCAGCAACCGGCGCAACGGCGGTGCGCCGCGCCACCACTACCTTGTAGAACTCGAACCACAGCAGCCCGGCCAGCGCCGCCGCGAAGCAGAGTGCAAGATCATCGGCGTGCAGCGGCGCGAAGCGGAACAGGTCGCGCAGGTATGGCACATAGAGCACCGCCACGATGCCTGCCAGCGTGCCGCCCGCCACCCACCACAGCGCACGGTTGGGACGCCGCAGCGTGTGCACGATCAGTCCCGTGCGCGAGCGGTTGGCGAGAATCAGTCCGAGGTTGCCGAGCACGATGGTGGTGAACGCCATCGCACGCGCTTCAGTTTCTCCCGCTCCCTGCAGCAGCACGTAGCCGTACATCAGCGCCACCATCAGCAGCACGCTCGCGCCCTGCAACACGCTCGACAGCACCATCCGGAAATTGAACAGCGGCTCGCCCGGCGCGCGCGGTGGGCGGCGCATCGCGTCGGCTTCGCTCGGCTCCGCTTCGAACGCGACCGAGCACGCCGGGTCGATCACGAATTCGAGGAACACGATGTGCACCGGAAAAAACGCCATCGGCCAGCCGAACAGGAGCGGCACGAACGCCATGCCCGCGGTCGGCACGTGCACCGCGAGCAGGTAGCACATCGCGTTGCGGATGTTGTCGTAGATGCGCCGGCCGAGCCGTACCGCGTGCACGATCGAAGAAAAATCGTCGTCCAGCAGCACCAATGCAGCCGCTTCGCGCGCAACGTCGGTGCCGCGGCCGCCCATCGCGACGCCGATGTGCGCGGCCTTCAGCGCCGGCGCGTCGTTGACGCCGTCGCCGGTCATCGCCACTACTTCGCCGTTGGCCTTGAAAGCATTCACCAGCCTGAGCTTCTGCTCCGGCACCACACGCGCAAAAATGGCGACGTGCCCGATGCGCGCCCGCAGCTCGTCGTCACTCATCGCATCGAGCTCGCCCCCGGTGACGATGCCGTTGCCGTCGGCGAGCCCGATCTGGCGCGCAATGGCGCGCGCGGTGCCCGGATAATCGCCGGTGATCATCACCACCCTGATGCCGGCGCCATAGCACTCGGCGAGCGCCGCCGCCACCGTCGGGCGCACCGGGTCGGCGAGCCCGCACAGGCCGAGCAGCGTGAACCTGAACTCGCGCACGCTTGACGGCCACTCACCACCGCCAAAATCGGCGCGCGCCACCGCCAGCACGCGCAGCCCGTCGTCTGCCATGCGCGCAACCGCGGCGTCGAGCGCCGCGCGCTCGCCGGGCGAAAGCGCGCACAGGCCGGCGATCGCTTCCGGCGCGCCCTTCGCTGCGACCACGCACTGCTGCTGTCCGGGAGGCCGCCAGCCATGGGCGTGCACCAGCAGCCCCGGCGACAGCGGATATTCTTTCACCAGCGCCCAGTCACGATGCAGACGCTCGCCATCCAGCGCACGCGCGCCGAGTTCGAGAAACGCCTTCTCCATCGGGTCGAACGGATCGAGTTCGCTCGCGAGGATGCTGTACTCGACCAGTTCGTGGAACGCCTGCGGCGGCGGCGCTGCGCCGGCCGGCATGTCATGCACCCGGTCGTCGCAAAACAGCCGCCGCACCGTCATGCGGTTCATGGTGAGCGTGCCGGTCTTGTCCACGCACAGCACGGTCGCCGAACCGAGCGTCTCGATCGCCGGCATGCGCCGCGTCAGCACTTCCTGGCGCGAAATGCGCCATGCGCCGAGCGCGAGAAACACCGTCAGCACCACCGGAAACTCCTCGGGCAGGATCGCCATCGCCAGCGTGACGCCGGCGAGCGCGCCTTCGAGCCAGCCGCCGCGGAACATCCCATACAGCACCGCCACCAATACCGACAGCGTGATGCCGAGCGTCGCCAGCAGCAGCACCGCGCGGCGCGTCTGGCGCTGCAGCGGCGTGGTCTCGGTTTCAAGCGTGGCGAGCGCGCGGCCGATCTTGCCGATCTCGGTCGCCATGCCGATGGCGAGCACCTCGGCCACCGCCTGCCCTTGCGTCACCAGCGAACCGGAATAGACGAACGGCAGGTCATCGCCACCGGGTCGCGCAAGTTGCCGGACGCCGTCCCACGCGACTTTTCTCACCGGCACCGACTCGCCGCTCAGCAGCGACTCGTCGGCGCTGAAGTCGTTGCACTCGAGCAGCACCGCGTCGGCCGGAACGCGGTCGCCTTCCTTCAGCACCGCGATGTCGCCGCGCACCACTTCGCGCCCGGCGATGCGGATTTCTTCGCCGTCGCGGATCACCAGCGCGCGCGGACTCGACAGGTCGCGCAACGCGTCGAGCGCGCGCTCGGTCTTGCGCGCCTGGTAGATCGTGATGGCGACGATCACGCCGACCGAGGCGAACAGGATCAGCGCCTCCCGCACATCGCCGATCAGCAGGTAAATCATGCAGCCCGCCATCAGCAGCATGAACATCGGCTCGCGCAGCACCTCGAGCGCAATCGCCCACGCCGTGCGCGGCTGCGACGCCGGCAGTTCGTTCGGCCCCTCGGCCGCGAGGCGCAACGCGGCTGCGTGCCCGCCAAGGCCACGATAGGTCCTGCCGCCGGCCGGCGCCGTCACCACGCTGGGTTCGTCTGTCTTCATGTCCCCGTTAACCCCATTTACCGCAACCCGGCGTTAATAGCCCCGGGTGGCATCTTTTGATTCGATTTTTTCATTTTGACAGGAGGCCGATCTTGAGCAACATCAACAAAGTCGCCGCAGGAGCACTGATTCCCGCATTGATACTCGGCAGCAGCCAGGTCGCCGGCCAGGCCGAATCCGGGGGCAACGCACTCACCATTTACAGCACCGCGCAGCCCGGCGCCATCGCACCCGAACTCTACCGCAACGGCGGCCGCGGCCAGGCGATACCCGGGTATGCCGTCGTGCGCCAGCAACGCGACTTGAGCCTCGCTCGCGGCCGCAACAGCGTGCGCTTCTCCGATGTCGCTGCATTCATCGACCCGACCACGGTAATGTTCGAGTCGCTGACCGATCCGGCCGGCACCAGCGTGATCGAGCAGAATTTTCAGTTCGATCTCGTCAATCACGAGAAGCTGCTGCAAAAGTACATTGACCAGACCGTCAAGGTCGACCAGGTGCGCGGCAACAGCGTCGATTCGTTCAGCGGCACGCTGCTGTCGACTTCCGGCGGCATGATATTGAAGCGCGACGACGGCGCCGTGCAGATGCTGCCGTACAACGCCGGCGTCACGCTGCCGAGCCTGCCCGGCGGACTGATCACGCGGCCGACGCTGGTGTGGGACGTGAACGCGCAGCGTGCCGGCAGCCACCGCATCCGCGTCTCCTACCAGACCACCGGCATCACGTGGTGGACCGACTACAACATGACCTACACCGAGGGCAGCAATGCCAATACCTGCAAGCTCGACGTCGGCGCGTGGGTCAGCATCATCAATCAATCGGGCGCGAGTTATCCCGAAGCGAAACTGAAACTGATCGCCGGCGACGTGCAACGCGCGCGGCCTGCAGGCCGCGTCTATAACGCGCCTGCCACGGCCAAAATGATGGCGCGTGAGGAAAAAGACGCCGGCTTCGCCGAGAAGACGTTTTTTGAATACCATCTCTACACGCTTGGCCGCCCCACCACCCTGCCCGACAATTCGACCAAGCAGATCGAGCTGTTTCCCGCGGCGCGCAGCGTGCCGTGCGAGAAAACCCTGGTTTACTACGGCCTCATGCCCGGTTATTACGGCTACAGCGCAAGTCCGCTCACCGACCGCAATTACGGCGTGCAAAGCAACAGGAAAGTCGATGTCTATCTCGGTTTCAAAAACTCGCAGGACCACAATATGGGCATGCCGCTGCCGTCCGGGCGCATCCGCGTCAGCAAAATGGACAGCGCCGACAAGACGCTCGAATTCATCGGCGAGGATATGATCGACCACACGCCGAAGAACGAGAAAGTTCTGATCAAGCTGGGCTCCGCTTTCAACGTCGTCGGCGAACGCCGTCAGATCGACTTCAAGGTCGATACTTCGCGTAAGACGATGTCGGAGGACATCGAAGTGAAGCTGCGCAACCAGAAGAAAGAGCCGGTGACGGTAATCGTCAAGGAAAATCTCTACCGCTGGGTCAACTGGCAGCTTACGTCGAAATCGCACGACTTCGAAAAGCAGGACGCGCGCACCATTCACTTCCCGGTAAAAATCGCGGCGGGCGGCGAAGCCACGGTGCGCTACAGCGTGCAGTACACGTGGTGACCGCCGTGGCCGTTGCGGGTTCATGCCGATGGTATACTGCACGTCATCGGTGCCGGGTATTGAGTTATCAATTCAGGTCTCGACCGGTGGGATGGTCCTCGGCAAGCATTTACACTCAACACTTAACACCATGTCAATGCGAACCGACCACCTCCTTGGCCTGGGTGCCGGCGGCTTTCACAAACTGTTCTACACCGACTGGGGCGATCCGGCGAGCCGTCACGTGGTGATCTGCGTGCACGGGCTGACGCGCAACTGCCGCGACTTCGATTTCCTCGCCCGCGCGCTTGCGGGCGAATTTCGCGTGGTGTGTCCCGACGTTGCCGGCCGCGGCCGCAGCGACTGGCTAAACCGCAAGGACGATTACGGCTATCCGCAATACCTGGCCGACATGAACGCACTGATCGCGCGCGTCTCGGCCTGGGCGGTGCCGTCGGGGTGGTTCGGCAAGCTCGCGAATTTCCTGACGCGGCGCTACGGCACGCGTTCGATCTACTGGGTCGGCACCTCGATGGGCGGCATGCTCGGCACGCTGCTCGCCTCGCGCCCGAACACGCCGATCCGCAAACTGGTGATCAACGACGTCGGACCGTTGATTCCCAAAGCATCGCTGGCGCGCATCGCGACCTACGTCGGCAAGGACCCGCGCTTCCGGACGTTCGAGGAACTCGAAGCGTACGTGCGCCAGATCTCGGCGCCATTCGGGCCGCTCACCGGCGCGCAATGGCATCACTTGACGCTGCACGGCGCCAGGCAATACGACGACGGCAGCTGGGGCATGTGCTACGACCCCGACATCGCGCTGCCGTTCCGCCAAGGCCCGCAGCAGGACATCGATCTGTGGAATTACTGGGATGCCATCACCTGCCCGACGCTGGTGCTGCGGGGCGCCGAATCCGATCTGCTGCTGCAGGAGACTGCGATGCAGATGCAGCAGCGCGGCCCGCGCGCGCAACTGGTCGAGTTTGCCGGCATCGGCCACGCGCCGATGCTGATGGCGGAGGATCAGATCAAGGTGGTGAAAGACTTCCTGCTCGCGCCGGAATAATGGCGGGCGATTGCGGTGACACGTCATCCCGGCGCAAACCGGGGTCCAGGAAAATACGCCGCTACATATTACCGCGCTCGCCGGCGCGATCGCTGAAAGCCGGTGAATTCCTCGAGCGAGATGCGGCCGTCGCCGTCGCGGTCGATCTTTGCAAAATTTTGCTCAAGCACCGCATCTCCCTTCACTTCATCGAGCGTCAGATAGCCGCTGCGGTCGCTATCGAGCGCATAGAACTCGCGCGCTGACAGTTTTGCCGGCCGGTCCTTGCCGGATTCGGGTTCCGCTTTGGTTGCAGGCGCAGGTTGCGCCTTGGTCGCGGGCACGGGCCTGGATGTCGCCGCACCTTTGCCGGCGAGTTTTTCGAAAAACCGCTCCCCCCCGATGACCAAAAACAACACCAGCGCGCCGGCGGCGAACCAGGTCAGTTGCATCATCGACGGCCGCGCAAGTGTAGTGCTGGTGCGCTCAAGGACGGTCGTTCTCTCGACCTGCTGCGTGCGCGCATCCTCAACCGCGCCGCCGGCTGCCGGCGGCGGCGCAATAAATGCCTCACCGGTGAACATGGCCGTCCATTCCGGCACCGTCTGCGGCCGCTTTTTCTCGTCGACCTCCATGCCGCGATTGATGGCGTGCAGGAACCCCGGGCTGAAGCGGTCGCGCGCGGCTATCAACGACTGCATCACGACGTCATCTTTCATGCGGGTTACGACGTCAGGCGGATTGTCACCGACGACCGCGCGGTACATGACCGCTGCGAGCGAATAGATGTCGGTCCACGGCCCCTGGTTGCCGTCCTTTGAATATTGTTCGAGCGGGGCGAAGCCCGGCGTCAGGATTGAAGTCATGGTGCGCGTCGCGCCGCCGATCGCGAGCCGCGCGGCGCCGAAATCGATCAGCAGCGGCGCGCCGGTATCGCGGATGAAAATGTTCGACGGCTTGATGTCGCGATGAAGAAAACCGGCCTCGTGCACCGCGTGCAGCCCCTCGATCAGCGGCATCAGTATCTGCCGCAGCATCGGTTCATCGGGTTGCGGGATGCGCTTGAGCAGTTGGCTGAGCGACATGCCCGACTCGTAATTCATCACCATGTAAGCCGTGCCGTTCGCCTCGAAATAGCGGCTGACGGCCACGATGTTGGGATGGATGAACTTGGCGAGTAGCCGCGCTTCCTGCAGGAAGCGGTCGAGCCCCCATTTGTAGTTGTATTCGCTGCCGGTATTGATCGGCACGATGCTGCCGTCGAGCGCGCGCACCGCGAGTTCCACCGGCAGATACTCCTTGATCGCCACCTTCTTCTCGATATTGGTGTCGTGGGCGAGGTAGGTCATGCCGAAACCGCCGGCGCCCAATATCGACTCGAGCCGGTACTCGAGCAGCATCGAGTTAAGCGGCAGCGAATTGCGGTAGTTCAGTATTTCGACCATTTGCCCCCTGAAATCAGATTCCAGCGCCGCTGAGCGCAGCCGCTGAAACATCCGTCTGCGCGCATCATCGCTGAATTTCGGGCGAATTCCAAGGACGAGTCGCCGCCGCGCGGGAATTCGGGATTTTGTGCGGCCAAACGACACGGCGCGACTGCCGGCCCGCCGCTCCCGGTAGATTTACGGCCGTTGCTTGACGGCCTGCAGCCAGACGCCGAAAGCTTGATTTATGTCATTAATCATGCTCGGCAATTCTTTCAATCTTCCCTGCCGCATCGAACTCAAGGTTACACTGGAGTTTTTCAATCTACCGCCGCCCGGCGCACACCACCAAGGAGAAGGAACCATGTCGGATTCAATCAAATACGTGCTCGACGAATCGCGCATCCCGAAGGTCTGGTACAACCTCGCTGCCGATCTGCCGAAGCCGCTGCCGCCGGCCCTGCATCCCGGTACGCAAAAACCGCTCGGCCCCGACGATCTCGCGCCGCTGTTTCCGATGGCGCTGATCATGCAGGAAGTCTCGACCGAGCGCGAGATCGAGATCCCGGAACCGGTGCGCGACATCTACCGCCAGTGGCGGCCGTCGCCGCTGTATCGCGCGCGGCGGCTCGAGAAGGTGCTCGATACGCCGGCGAAGATCTACTACAAGTACGAAGGTGTGTCGCCCGCCGGCAGCCACAAGCCCAATACCGCGGTTGCGCAGGCGTTCTACAACCAGCAGGAAGGCGTGAAAAAGCTCGCGACCGAGACCGGTGCCGGCCAGTGGGGCTCGGCGCTCGCGTTCGCGGGCGCGCTGTTCGGGATCGAAGTGCAGGTATTCATGGTGCGCGTGTCGTACGACCAGAAACCGTACCGCCGCGCGCTGATGGAGACCTACGGCGCGCGCTGCATCCCCTCGCCGTCCAACGAAACCCAGTCGGGGCGCGCAATCCTCGCCAAAAATCCGAATCACCTGGGCAGCCTCGGCATCGCGATTTCAGAAGCGGTCGAGGTCGCCGCACAGCACGACGACACCAAGTACGCGCTCGGCTCGGTGCTCAATCACGTGCTGCTGCACCAGACGGTGGTCGGCCAGGAAGCGATGGCGCAGATGGAAATGGCGGGTGATTACCCGGATGTGATCGTCGGCTGCACCGGCGGCGGCTCTAACTTCGCCGGCATAGTTTTCCCGTTCCTTGGCACACAACTGCGCGGCGGCAGGAAAGTGCGCATCGTCGCGATCGAGCCCGCGGCGTGTCCCTCGCTGACGCGCGGCCAATATGCGTACGATTTCGGCGACACCGCGCACCTGACACCGCTCGCCAAGATGCACACGCTGGGCTCGACGTTCACGCCGCCGGGATTCCATGCCGGAGGGCTGCGTTACCACGGCATGGCGCCGCTGGTGAGCCACATCAAGGAGCTCGGGCTGATCGAGGCGCGCGCCTATCACCAGATCAGCTGCTTCGAAGCCGGCGTGCAGTTCGCGCGCGCCGAGGGCATCCTGCCCGCGCCCGAAGCGAACCACGCAGTGCGCGGCGCCATCGACGAGGCACTGAAGTGCAAGCAGGAAGGCAAGTCGCGCACCATTCTCTTCAACCTGTGCGGCCACGGCCACTTCGACATGCAGGCGTATATCGATTACTTCGACGGCAAGTTGAAGGACATCGAATACGACGAGGCTGAACTCGCGATGGCGCTCGCCGGATTGCCTTCGGTCAAGGCGGCGTGAGGATCGAACGCCGGTGGGCGCAGATAAAATCAAAAACCCTATAAGTCGCCGGGTTCGCCAACAGCCTGCAGCATGGCCTGCAGCAAGACTTCCGGTTCCTGCGCGCCCGACACACCGACCTTGCGGTTGAACATAAAGAACGGCACGCCTTGAATGCCGTCGCTGCGTGCCTTGATATCCGCGGTTTGAACCAGCTCGCGGTCGGCGTCGTTCGCGAGATAATCCGCGAGGGCGCTGCGATCCAGGCCAGCGTGGGCGCCGATGTCAGCGAGCGTGCCGATGTCGGTGAGTTTCGCGCCCTCGATGAAATAGGCACGGAACAGCGCTTCGGCCGCTTCGTCCTGCCGTCCCTGCTGGTCGGCATAGTGCATCAGCCGGTGGGCGTTGATCGTGTTGGGCTGGATGTGAATCTTGTCGAACGCGAACGCGATGCCAACCGTCCTGCCCGCTGCCGCGACGTGAGCATAGCTGCGGTTGGGCGTGCCGAATTTACGTTGCAAATACTCGGCGCGTGATATGCCGCTCTCGGGCAAATCGGGATTCAACTGGAATGGCAGCCAGCGCACGGCCGGCTTTTCCGCATCGGGAGCGTGCTCGCGGTAAAGATCGAGTGCCGTCGCGAGCCGGCGCTTGCCGATGAAGCACCAGGGTCAAACTATGTCGGATACGATATCGATCTGGATTTTGTCGGTCATGTCCACTCCCAGTTCTTGAACTGTTCGCGCAGTTTAGCCTTCATCATCTTTCCCGTCGAGGTGCGCGGAATTTCGGCTGCGAACGCGAACGCCTCAGGCAACCAGAACTTCGCAAATTTCGGCGCCAGATAATCGCGCAACTCCTGCGCGCTTGCCGCGGCGCCCGGCTTCAACACGATCACCGCAAGCGGGCGCTCGCCCCACTTCGGGTGCGGGACCGCAATAACC
>JAHFRL010000079.1 GCA_023266235.1 Betaproteobacteria bacterium | reverse complement strand
CCCAGAGACTTCTCTACTGGATACCTCTTCGCATTAAGCGCCAGCTTTTTATCGGCTGCTTTCGCCAGATCGATATTCAGCTTGTCGCACAGGCGCAACAGGAACAGCAGCACGTCAGCGCATTCCAAAGCCACTTCCGCGCGCGTTTCCGCCGGCAAGTTGGCCGCCTGCTCGAACGTCAGCCACTGGAAATGCTCTAGGACCTCACCGGCTTCGCCCGCGAGCGCCATCGCTAAGTTCTTGGGATTATGAAACTGGTCCCAGTCACGCTCCATCGCGAACTCCGCCAGCTGCACGCGGAGCGTTTCGAGATCATCTGCTTTTTTTCTCATACGTGATTTCTCATTCCGTCTTCTTCGGATGCGTGTATAGGAATCGACCCAGGCGCAATCTTACATCGCGGAGTCATTTGCGTTAGAGAACCCGCAGGAATTCAGCCAGTACTCTGATGCGCTCCTCATCGGGAGCAATCTCAATTGGGTGGTATCCTTCGAGCAACGACTCCGGCCGGAGGCGGATACCAATCACGGACGCCGAGCATCTCCGCGCATTCGTCGACAAGCATGTACTCATCGCCCGGTTCGAGCTTGCCTTTATTGCGTGTTTGAAAATGCCGGTAGATCTTCTGGGCTATCGGGAACGCATCAAACTTCCGGTAGCACCGAGCGAATTCATGGCCCAGCATCTTCCGGCTTTATTTCAAGCGCTTGCTTGAAAAAGCGCTCCGCCCCCCCCAATCGTTTTCTTTGGCCAGAATATTGCCCAAGACCACAAATGACCATGCATCCTTGGGATCAAGAACCGCCGCTTCGACCAGATTTTCTCTGGCTTTATCTGTCTCCTGCAATTCAACGTAAGCCATCCCCAGGTTTCTTCTTGCCGCAACATTCGCAGGGTCGAGTTCAATGACACGCTCCCAGATCCCTACCGCTTTTCGATAATCCCCCTGCTCGGCTCTCTGGATGGCCTTGATGTGCAGTCGGTCAGCTTCGGATTTCTCTTGAATAGGTAAATCCGGGATGTCGATGGTTACGATCCCATCAGTCACTTCAATTTTCGTTTCTTTGGGAAGGAAGTCGAAGACCTGACGAAGTTTCTCGCCAATTTCGACGTTCGATACGCGTGTTAGATCGATGCCTTCGATAGCGCTAAGATCGACGAGTCGGACAGCAAATAGCATAAGGTTAGGCCGCCAGCTTCTGCACGCCCTTGGGCGGTTTTTGCTTCGCGTGCCACAAGTCATACTGCATCTGCATCCCGAGCCAGAGGTCAGGACTGGTGCCGAGCGCTTTGGACAACCTCATCGCCATCTCCGCGCTGATCCCGGCGCGGCCGTTGATGATCGCTGAAAGCGTCTGCCGCGAAACGCCGAGTTTCTTCGCCGCTTCGGAAACGCCCATGCCCTCCGGCAGATAAAGCTCCTTCAGCACTGCGCCTGGATGCGCAGGATCGTGCATTTCCATAGTCACCTCACCTACCGATTGATATTCGTTGCGCAACCGTAAAGTGTTGCTTTACAGTTGTCAAATCGCTGCACCGTCTCCCGAGCCGTTACAATAGGCAATCTGAAACAGTTGGCTCATTGTCGGCACAATCGCATTACTCATTCACCGGAGGAACATGCATGCAAAACCGGGCACTCTACGAACGAGGCAAAAGAACCCGCCGGCAGGTGCTGGGCGCAGAGCGCGAAAGCGTCATCAAGGCAACGGAGGACAGTTTCTCGATGCCGATCCGCGAGCTCACCACCAAGTTCGTATGGGGCGAAATCTGGTCGCGCAAGGGGCTGCCGCGGCGGACCCGCAGCCTGCTCAACATCGGCCTGCTGACGGCGCTCAAGTGCCCTGAGGAGCTGAAGACGCATCTGCGCGCCGCACGCAACAACGGCTGCACCAAGACGGAGATCCGCGAAGTGCTGATGCAATGCGCGGTGTACTGCGGCGTGCCGGCGGTGCGTGAAGCGGTGCGCTGCGCCCAGCAGGTGTTTGCGGCGGAAAAGAAGAAATAAGCCGGCCGGCGACGCCTGAGCGGGAACGATGCGTGCAATGAAGATGACTGCGAACAGGTTGTGCCGCTGCCTGGGCATGGCGGCGTTCATCAGCGCGGCCGCGCACGCCGCCGGTTACCCCGCGAAATCGGTGCGGGTGATCGTCGGGCTGGCCCCCGGCGGCGGCACCGACATCAGCGCGCGCATCCTGGCACAGAAACTCTCGGACACGCTGGGCCAATCCTTCGTCGTCGATAACCGCCCCGGCGCGGGCAGCATGCTGGGAACCGAGCTCGCGGCCCGCGCCACGCCGGACGGCTATACGCTGAATTTCGTGTCGCCGGAATTTACGGTGAATCCGAGCCTGCAGCGCAACATGCCGTACGATACCGTCAGGGACTTCGCGCCGATCGTGCGTGTCGTCCAGAGCCAGTATTTTCTGTCCATGCGAAATCCGGCGCCGGTGAACTCAGTCAGTGAGCTGATCGCGCTGGCGAAGGCGAAGCCCGGCCAACTCAATTACGCCTCGTCGGGCAACGGCAGCGCCAATCACCTCGCCGGCGAGCTCTTCAAGACCATGGCGGGCGTCAGCATGGTCCACGTTCCGTACAAGGGCGCCGCACCGGCGACCACCGCGTTGCTCGCCGGCGAAGTGCAGGTCATGTTCAGCAGCACGACCTCCATCATTCAGCACGTGAAGGCCGGCCGGATCAAGGCGCTGGCCACGACCGGTCCGCACAGGACACCCATAGCGCCCGAAATCCCGACGGTCGCCGAGTCCGGGCTGCCGGGTTTCGTGGTAACCGGATGGTTCGGCCTGCTCGCTCCAGCCCTGACGCCGAAATCGATCATCGATCGCTTGAACGCGGAAGTGAACCGGGTGCTCCCGGGGCTGCGCGAGCGCTACGGGGAGCACGGAACCGAGCCCGTGGGCGGCACTCCGCAGGAGTTCGCCGCTTTCATCAAGGCGGAAATCGCCAAGTGGGCGAAAGTGGTGCAGGCGTCCGGCGCCAAGCCGGACTGAACTTCCGCATTCGCGCCGGCGCGCTCGACGCCTCATTCTTCCGGCACGTATACCTTGATATAGGACGAGCGCCCGCCGTCGGCGGCGATCGTCGTGCCGGTAATCATGCGCGATTCGTCGGACGCCAGAAATACCGCGATCGCGGCGATGTCGCCGGCTTCGCCGACCGAGAACGGATACATCTTCTGCTTCGCGAGGCGTGCGCGCATGGCGGGGGTCGGCTTTTCAGCGAGCATCTGGTCCTTGTTCTCCCAGCGCTTGATCGAGCGCTCCGTGCGCACCGTCCCGG
Source organism: Betaproteobacteria bacterium (assembly GCA_023266235.1). Taxonomy (GTDB): domain Bacteria; phylum Pseudomonadota; class Gammaproteobacteria; order Burkholderiales; family SG8-41; genus PALSA-1004. The sequence goes on along the minus strand of JAHFRL010000079.1, from coordinate 18,787 downwards.
GCGCGATCGCATTGGCGCGTATGCCGTAATCGACATATTGGGCCGCGAGCGTTTGCGTGAACGCCATGATGCCGCCCTTGGTCGCGGCGTAAGCCGGCTTCTCCGAGCCCATCAGCCCGAGATGGGAACCCAGGTTGATGATCGATCCTCCGCCCGCCTTGATCATGTGCGGAATGCCGTGACGGCAGCACAGGAAAGGATGCAGCAGATTGAGCGCAATCGTGCGCTGCCAGACGCCGAGGTCCATTGCGTGCACCGGCACGTCCTCCTGCAGCGAGCCGCCGGCGCAGTTCATCAGCACGTCGAGCCTGCCGTACTTCGCGACCGTCCCGTCGATGGCGCGCTTGACGGCGTCATCGCTGGTTACGTCGGTCTCGAAAAACGTCGCGTCGCCTCCCGCCTGCCTGATCTGCTGTTCCGCCGCGCGCCCTGTCTCGCCGTTGATTTCCGCGATCGCGACTTTCGCGCCTTCCTTCACGAACGCGAGTGCGCTCGCTTTCGCGATGCCGGCGCCCGCGCCCGTGATGAACGCAACCTTCCCTGCAAGCCGTGCCATGGGTGATCTCTCCTGTAATTATTCCCGCGCGCGGCGCTTGCGTGCATGAACGCGTCCGCGCGGTGCAAGTATAGGTAAAATGAGAGCGCTGTTATAGTGGCAAGACGCGGCACCACACCGGGAGGACAGATGAGACCGGCAATCCTGTCGTTGGCGGCCGGGCTGATTGCGGCACCGTGTATTCAGCACCCGGCTTTCGCGCAGCCTGCATATCCGCAGAAAACAATCCGCTTGCTGGTCGGCGCAGTGCCGGGCGGCGCAACCGATATTCTGGCGCGCGTGATCGGGCAGAAGCTCGCCGAAAACCTGCGCCAGCAGGTCGTGATCGAGAACCGCCCGGGAGCGAACCAGATTCTGGCAGCGGAAATGACCGCGAAGTCCGCGCCCGACGGCTATACGCTGCTGATGGTGCCCTCGGGATTCGCGATCAATCCCAGCATTTACCGGAAACTGCCGTTCGATCCGGTGCGGGACTTTACCCCGCTTGCCATCGTCGCGGATGTGCCCAACGTGCTGATGATCCATCCGTCGCTGCCCGCGCGGTCGGTCAGGGATTTTATCGCCCTGGCACGCGCCCATCCGGGACAGCTGTCATACGGTTCATCGGGCGTGGGTTCGCCCAGCCACCTGTGCGGCGAAGTATTCAAGATGATGACCAAAGTGTCTTTCGTCCACGTCCCGTACAAGGGTTCCGGGCAATCCGTCATCGATCTGATCGGCGGGCACCTCCAGCTTTCGTTCCCGTCCATTCCGGCCTCCATGCCGCACATCAGGAGCGGCAAACTGCGACCGCTGGGTGTAACGATCCTGCGGCGCTCGTCCTCGCTGCCCGACGTTCCGACCATCGATGAAAGCGGCGTCAAGGGCTACGAAGTCAGCGGCTGGTACGGCATCCTGGGACCGGCGAACATGCCGCGCGATGTCGTGCAGTTGCTCAACAACGAGATCATCCGGGCGCTGCGTTCCGCGGACGTGCGCGACAGTCTGCTGGGCCAGGGCGCCGAGCCGGTGGGCAGCAAGCCGGAAGAATTCACGGGCATCATTGCCGCCGACCTCGTGAAATGGTCGCAGGTGGTGAAAACAGTGGGGCTGCAACCCGAATAACCGGCGCGGCCGGCGCAGGACATATGCCGTATGCCTTTTAGTGCGGGCCGCAACCGATTTGGCGGTACAATGACCAAAACCGAATAAAGCCTGCCTCGTGACCGTCGCCGCCCGCTTCGAAATCCCCTATTCGCAATTCCTCGACCCGCACGGCAAGGTCGTCACGCCCCTGCCTGCGTTTGCGCAAGATCCCGCGGCGCTGCTGCCGCTCTACCAGGCGATGGTGCTGATGCGCATCTACGACGCGAAGGCGATCGCGCTGCAGCGCACCGGCCAGCTCGGCACCTATGCGTCGATACTCGGCAAGGAAGCAGTCGAGGCCGGCGTCGGCGCCGCGATGGCGAGGGACGACGTGTTCCTGTGCACCTATCGCGAGAACGGCGTCCAGATCATGCGCGGCGTCACCATGCACGAATTGTTCGTCTATTGGGGCGGCGACGAGCGTGGCAGCGATTTTGCCGTGCCACGCCGCGATTTCCCGGTGTGCATTACGATCGCGTCCCAATGCCTGCATGCGGTGGGCGTGGCATATGCCATGAAAATGCGCAAGCAGCCGCGCGTCGCCGTGTGCATGATCGGCGACGGCGCAACCTCCAAGGGCGATTTCTACGAGAGCGTCAACGCTGCCGGCGTGTGGCAGCTGCCGGCGGTATTCGTCGTCACCAACAACCAGTGGGCGATCTCCGTGCCGCGCAAGCTGCAAACCGCGGCGCAGACGCTGGCGCAGAAAGCAATTGCCGCCGGCATCGAGGGCGTCCAGGTCGATGGCAACGACGTGATCGCCGTGCACCACGCGATGCGCGAGGCGCTCGCCAAAGCGCGCGCGGGCGGCGGGCCGACCCTGATCGAAGCCGTCACTTACCGGCTCGCCGACCACACGACCGCCGACGATGCGTCGCGCTATCGCCCTCCCGAAGAAGTTGCCGAAGCATGGAAGCGCGAACCGGTCCTGCGTTTGCGCAATTACCTGAGCGACAGCAAGGCATGGAACAAGGCGCAGGAGGAAGAACTGCTCAAGCATTGCAATGAACAGGTGCAGGCCGCGGCGCAGGCGTATCTCGACACGCCGCCGCCCCCGGCTGACCAGATGTTCGACCATCTCTATGCGACGCTGCCGCCTGCGCTTGCCGCGCAACGCGCCGCAATCCTCGCCGCCGACGCCGGATCGACAAAGTGATGGCACAGATCACGCTGGTTGAAGCGGTCAATCTCGCGCTCACGCGCGCGATGGCCGATGACCCAGATGTCGTCGTGCTCGGCGAGGACATCGGCGCCGACGGCGGCGTATTCCGCGCCACGCTCGGCTTGCTCGAGAAATTCGGCCCCGCACGCGTGATCGACACGCCGCTCGCCGAAAACCTGATCGCCGGCATGTCGATCGGCATGGCGGCCGAAGGCCTGAAACCGGTATGCGAAATCCAGTTCTCGGGCTTCGCCTACACCACCCTCGACCAGATCCTGAATCATGCCGGCCGCATGCGTCATCGCACGCGCGGCCGCTTGAGCTGCCCGCTGGTGCTGCGCACGCCGTGCGGCGCCGGCATCCATCCGCCCGAGCATCACTCCGAAAGCCCCGATGCGATGTTCGCGCACATCCCCGGCATCCGCGTCGTCTATCCATCGTCGCCCAAGCGCGCTTACGGCCTGCTGCTCGCGGCGATCCGTGATCCCGACCCGGTGGTGTTCCTCGAGCCGACGCGGCTCTACCGCCTGTTCAAGGAGGACGTCACCGATAGCGGCGAGGCGCTCGCGCTCGACGCCTGCTTCACGCTGCGCGAAGGCACCGATATTACACTCGTGACGTGGGGCGCGATGGTGCACGAGACGCTGCAAGTCGCCGACGAACTCGCCGAGCAAGGCGTGATCGCGGAAGTGATCGATGTCGCCACGCTGAAGCCGATCGATTTCGACACCATACTCGCATCGGTCGCCAGGACCGGCCGCTGCGTGGTGGTGACCGAAGCGCCGCGCCATTGCAGCATTGCCTCCGAAATCGCGGCAACGCTCGCCGAACGAGGCTTGCTGACGCTGCTCGCGCCAGTGCTACGCGTCACCGCGCCCGATGTCGTGGTACCGCTGTCGCGGCTCGAGCATCATTACCTGCCAGGCAAGCAGCAAATCACGGCCGCGGTACGCAGGGCGCTCGAATTTGCATAGTGAAAATCGGGAAATAGGAAATAGGAAATAGGAAATAGGAAATAGGAAATAGGAAATAGGAAAAAACGGTTCGAACCGGAGGGTTCCCCTTTTCCTATTCCCTATTACCCATTCCCTGTGGCGCTTCTGAAACGAGTTGACCGATGAAGATATTCAAGCTGCCCGACCTGGGCGAAGGCCTGCAGGAAGCGGAAATCGTCGCCTGGCACGTCAAGACGGGCGACTCGGTCACGCTCGACCAGCCGCTGGTGTCGGTCGAAACCGCCAAAGCGATCGTCGATATTCCCTCCCCCTACGCCGGCAAGATCGCCCGGCTCTATGGGGCGGAGCGCGATGTGGCGCACGTCGGCCAGCCGCTCGTCGCATTCGAAGGCGGCGATGACGCCGATACCGGCACCGTCGTCGGCAAAGTCGAAGTCGGGAGTAAAGTGATCGCTGAAGCGCCGGCGGCGGCGACGCCGCTGGCGCATGGCATCAAAGCGACACCGGCGGTGCGCGCGCTCGCGCGCAAGCTCAATATCGACCTCGCGATGGTCACCCCGACCGGCGCCGACGGTCTGATCACCGCCAACGACGTGCAGCGCGCGGCGCGCATCCTGGCCGAGATCGGCCCCCAGGAACTGCTGCGCGGCGTGCGCAAAGTAATGGCGCAAAGCATGACGCTGGCACACGCGGAGGTCGCCTCCGCGACCATCATGGACGACGCCGACATCAATGCCTGGTCACCGGGCACCAGTCTCATGCTGCGCCTGATCCGCGCGCTGGTCGCGGCGTGCCGCGCGGAGCCCGCGCTCAATGCGTGGTATGACAGCCAGGCGGTCGGCCGCAGGCTCCTGAAGAACGTCGACCTCGGCATCGCGGTCGACACACCTGACGGTTTGCTGGTGCCGGTATTGCGCGAAGTCGAGAAGCGCGCGCCCGAAGATTTGAAAACCTCGCTTGCCAGGTTGATCCAGGACACGCGCGACCGCAAAGTGCCGCCCGAAGACCTGCGCGCCAACACCATCACGCTGTCGAATTACGGCTCGATCGCGGGACGTTACGCATCGCCGATCGTGCTGCCGCCGACGGTGGCGATCGTCGGCGCCGGCCGCGTGCTGAAGGAAGTGATGGCGGTCGACGACAAGCCGGCGGTGCACCGCATGCTGCCGCTATCGGTGACCTTCGATCACCGCGCAGTCACCGGTGGCGAAGCCGGCCGCTTCATGGCCGCGATGATCGCGGATTTGCAGCGAGCGGATTGACGCGAACGCCGAACGTCAGCGTTCGACCGGCAGGCGACGGTCGTTCCATTCCACCATCCCGTACTTGAGATTGTAGACCCGCTCGAATCCGAGCCCTTCGAGAATTGCCGCTGCCGTAGTGCTGCGCACGCCGGAGCGGCAGATCGCGACGACCGTCCTGTTTTTGTGGTCTTCCAATTCGGTCGCGCGCCCTGCCAGCTCGCGCAATGGAACCAAAGTGCTGCCTCGGATGTGACCCAGTTCGCCGCTGTACTCATTTGGCTCGCGTACGTCCAGCAGCAACAGCGGTTCCTTCTTCGCGAGTAATGCGTTTACTTCGTCTGCGGTCAATTGCCGCACTCGATTCAATTGCGCAAGGTCGGGAAATTTCGCCTTGTCGTCATCGATCGCAGTCTGGTTGGGTTGCAGCACTTCCTGGATCTTGTCCGGCAGCGGGAAGTTGAGGCTCGCCATCAGCTCGGTATATTGCGCGCGCGTGCGACCGGCGATGCGCGGGTTGTGACGCTTCTCGTGGCCGATCGTGGAGCTCGTATTGCCGCGATAATCGTGGGCTGGGAACATCAACGTCGCATCGGGCAATGCGAATAGTTTCAGCACGATGGAATCATACTGCTGACCAGAATCGCCGCCTGCGAAATCGGCGCGGCCGGTACCGCCGATCAAAAGCACGTCGCCGGTATAGACGCGGTCTCCCGCGCACAGGCTGATACTGTCGGGCGTGTGGCCCGGCGTGTACAGCACCCGCAACTGCACATCGCCTGCGGTAATGACGTCACCGTGCTCGACATGCTCCGTCACTGCCGGGACCGGCGCGCGCCGGTGCATGACGAGGCGCGCATCGGTGAGATCGCGCAGCAAAAAAGACCCGGTCGGATGGTCGGCGTGCGTGTGGGTATCGACTACGACATCAAGCTTGAGTTGCTGATACGCGAGGTATGCCAGATAGCGGCTGACGTTATCCTTGACCGGGTCGATGATAGCCGCTTTGCGCGTGCGCTCGCACGCGATCAGGTAAGTCTTGCATTTGCCGCGATTCAACTCCGGAAAAACAAGCATCGGCACCTCCGCCGCGTGGGTTGAGCCTCGCCGCCTTACCCGCTATGCGCAACCCAGCGCGGATGCGGCGCCGGTTTTGCATCCTCGCGTAGTGCCGGCTTGTCGCCCTTGCCCTGCACACGGTGCATGATCCGCCGCGCGCTAGGGGTCAAACGAATCCCGGTGGTACATCACGCAGCAGTTGTCGCGGATCAGAATATCGCCAGCGTGCCAGTGGTGATGCCAGATGAAGTGCGGGCGCGTCGTGTGCTCCCACAAGCACGCGAGTTTCGTCCTCCGCGGACCGCGCCCGATTTGTTCAGCCGTGCACAGGCGTCCGACGCGGCCCGCATGACCGCTACGCGGCAGCGCGCTGGCCGACGACGTCTTTTGCGATCGTGCGGAACTCGGCTTCGGTCAGCAGCTTCTTGGTCTTCAGCGAGTAGTTCTTGACCCCGGCCGTGATCTTGAGGGCTTCGTCCTCCGACGCTTCGATACCCGCATGCTCAAGCCACATCTTCACCGAGTCGATGCCGCTGCCCTTGCCCATCACCACCGTAGGGGCCGGCTGCCCAACGAAATTCGCACGCACCGGGAACAGCTCGGTTGCGAATTCGTCGCCGCAATTCTTGAACCAGCTTGCGATGATGCCGGACTCGATTTGATACAGCGAGTTGCCGACGACAGGTTTGTTGGTAGGCACGACCACCCCGCAAAGTTTCTGCACCAGGTTGGCAAGCGGTGTCAGTTTGGAGTAGTCCAGCCCGACGTCGATACCGTACATCGTCAACAGCGCCATCACGGTTTCTTCCATCGGCGTATTGCCGGCCCGCTCGCCGACGCCCAGAACCGTCGTGTGCATCACCTCGACGCCTTCCGCAAGCGCCATGATCGTATTGGCCACTCCCATGCCGAAGTCCTGATGGAAGTGCGCCTCGAGGCGTTTGTTGATGCGTGACTTGACCTGACGGACGAAGTACTGCATCGCATGCGGCGAAACCACCCCGAAGGTGTCCACCAGAGCCAGCGCGTCCATGTGCCCTTCCTTGCTGACGCGCTCGATCAAATCCAGCACCCATTTCATTTCGGCCCGGGAAAAGTCGATCGGAAAGAACACGACTTCCAGCCCGTTGGCATGCGCAAACTTGGTGGCTTCGATCGAAGTCTCGATGGCCTTTTCCATCGGCCATTTGTACGCGATATCGACCATGTGCTTGCTGGACGGAATCTCCATCACCACGCCATTGACGCCGGTATCGATCGCGCGCTGGACGTCTTCCTTCATGCAGCGCGAGAAAGCAAAGATCTGCGGGCCGAGATTGCGCTTGACGATCGCCTTGATGGCTTCGGCGTCGGAGGGGGAGACGATCGGCATGCCGGCCTCGATGCGGTGCACGCCGGCCTCCGCCAGCCCTTCGGCGATGCGGATCTTGTCGTCCTTGGTCAGAATAACGCCGGTCTGCTGCTCCCCGTCGCGCAGCGTGATATCGTGGACTTTGATGTTCTTGGCGAACTTGAAATCCTTCGTCACTTCGGGCGCGTAATTCCACTCGCTCACGAACCAGTTTTTCGTCTTCCAGGGTTGTTTTGCCATCGGGATGCTCCTTGTGTGTTGGGTGAGATTGAACTGATGCTCGTAACCGTGCGGTCGCGTCATGGCGAGCGCAGCGACGTTCGATGCCTGCAATTTTTTATTTTACAACAGTTTGAAAATTCTCCGGAAAAGCTTTGATTCATAAGGTTATTTAACCGCGCACCACACCGCCGCAGAAAGCGCGGGGCAGAAGCGCACTTTATGCAGCAACGACGGGTCGCGCTGCCCCAGGGCAGCACCGAAACGAGTTCAGACTACCACGGCCTTGCAGAGCGCCACGTTGACATAAATCAAGCATTGCAGTCGCCTACCGCGCGCTGTTTTCCCGCCGCTTGCCGCGCTTGCGGCGGCTCGCGATATACCAATTCATGATCTGCTCCCCGGTCCAGAACACGACCCCCGGCTTCTGGCGCAACGCAGTCAGCACTTTTTCCAGATACTTGATCCGGTACGGCGTGCCCGAGATATACGGATGCACCGCGATCGACATGATTTTTGCGCGTGCCTTCGATTCGGCGTAGACGCGCTCGAAATAATCCATGCAGCGCGTCACGAATTCGCTCGCGGGATGGTGCTGCACCATCATCATCGCGATATCGTTGAGTTCGATGCTGTACGGCAGCGACAGCAACGTGCCATGCCTGGTCTTGATCTCGCACGGCTCATCGTCGGCCGGCCAGTCGGCGGTATATTTGATGCCGGCTTCCGCCAGCAAGTCGGGCGTATCGAGCGTCTCGGTGAACCCCGGCCCGAGCCAGCCGACCGGCTGCTTGCCGGTGTATTTCCTGATCACGCTGACCGCCTTGCGGATCGTCGCGCGCTGGTTGGGTTCGAGATGCAGCGGGCGCTGATCGTAGGAATGACCCATGAATTCCCAGCCCGCGCCGCGCGCCGCCTGCGCCACGCGCGGATAGTCGATGCACACGCGGGCATTGACCGACAACGTGGGCGTGATCTTGAGCCGGTCGAGCGCGGCTTTCAGGCGCCAGAAGCCGACGCGCATGCCGTACTCGTGCCATGCCCAGTGCGGCAGGTCGGGCAACCGGGTGACGCCGGTCGGCGGCGGCAGCACCTGGCGCGGCATCGGCCGCCCGATGTCCCAGACCTCGACATTGACGATGGGCCACACCACGAGGCGCACGCCAGGCGGCAGCTTGAGCGGAGCGCGATCGACGATCGCGGAATACGGCAGACGTTGTGATGGAATCATGGTGTCCGGATTATAAGATGATTTCTGGAAATTTGCGCCGTTCCCATCGATTGTTTACCATGCAACGCAGTATCGATAAACACAATTACCCGAATGCCAAGCGCGTTACCGGGAGGAGCCATGAAAAGCCGTAATCTACCGCTGATACTTGCTGCGTCGCTGCTTGCCGCGGCGTCCGCCGCGCACGCCGCTTATCCCGAAAGAGCGCTCCGCATCGTCGTGCCGTACGCACCAGGGGGCAACATCGATATCACTGCGCGCACAATCGCGCCCGGGCTCACTGAAGCGCTTGGCCAGCAGGTCGTCATCGACAATCGCGGCGGCGCCGGCGGCACGATTGGCTCCGAAATCGCCGCCAAATCGCCGCCCGACGGCTACACGCTGCTGCTGGGTTCCACCGGCACACTCTCGACCTCGCCCCCGCTGTATCCCAGGCTCGGCTACGATCCGATCAAGGATTTCGCGACGACGTCGCTGGTATCGAATGTACCCCTGGTGCTGGAAATGCATCCATCGATCCCGGCGCGCAGCGTCAAGGAATTCATTGCGCTCGCGAAGTCGCGCCCCGGCAAAATCACCATGGGCTCATCAGGGGCCGGCACCACCAATCACCTGAGCGGCGAGCTGTTTCAGAGCGCAACGGGTACCAAGTTCATCCACATTCCGTACAAAGGCAGCGGCCCGGGACTGATCGATCTGATGGGCGGTCAGATCGATATATTCTTCGACCAGTTGTCGGCCTCGATCGGATTCATTCAAACCGGCAAGTTGCGCGCATTGGCAGTCACCACCGCGAAACGCGCGGCGGCGATGCCCGAGCTGCCTACGATCGCCGAATCCGGACTGCCCGGCTTCGACGCGAGCACCTGGACCGGCATCGTGCTGCCGGCAGCCACGCCGCACGAAGTCGTGATGAAAGTACATGCTGCGCTCATCAAAGTATTGCACGCGAAAACCACGCGTGACAACTTCGCGCGCATTGGCGCCGAGACGCTCGAAAGCACCCCGGAGGAATTCGCGCGTTTCATGCGGGATGACCTCGCTAAATGGACCAAGGTCATACGCGAAGCGGGAATCAAACTCGAATAGCAACCCGGGACATCGCGCGCCGGGTTTATTACCGAAGACAGCCGTTACTGTCTTTGCGGCAAAGAAAGGTGACCGTATTCGTGCCTGCGTTGACCGGAAATATCAGACGCTTGTAGTAAACGTGATCCGCGCGGCACCCCCCATTCACGGCGCCGTTGATCAGGGTATCGGTAAACACCAGGCCCCTCAGGCCGATATGCTCGCAATCGTAGCTGGTCATGCCGAATAACGTGACCGCAAACGTATCGTCCGGCGACTTGGTGGTTTTCGTGTCGATACACACGGTCGAAAAATCCAGATCGGGCCCCGGCTTGTATATTTTCCCGGCAACGAGGGTATCGAGCCCTTTGAAGTCGGACGCCCGCGCGTAGCTGACCGCGATTTGCTGCGCCAGCGCTTCGAAAAAAAGGGAATCACGGGAGCTGCGGCGGTGAAACGTTTCCAGTTTTTCGATCATCGCCTCGATCTGGTCCATGGTCGGGGACAGGCCTTCAGGGATGCCGGCCAACCGTCTGTACGGTTTCAGGTAGAGATCGTACCAATCCGTAATCCGATCGGTGGTCCTCGGCGCATATGCGGGAACGGGACAATCCGGTGCCGCGTACAGAAGGGAATTCCCGAGGCACAGTGCCGCCCACAGCAATATTGCGCGTCTCAGCAAGTCAGAGGCTCTCGGGCTCATCGACGACGGCGTTGACGAGCGTGCCGATTTTCTCGATCTCGGACTCGATCACGTCGCCCGCGTTGAGAAACCATTCCGGCCGCGCCAGCGCGCCGCCGCCCGGCGAGCCGGTGGAGATCACGTCTCCCGGCATCAGCGTCATCTGCGACAGGTACGCAACCAGTTTCGGGATCGAATGGATCATTTCGCTGGTGTTGCCGTCCTGCCGCAATTCGCCGTTGACGCGGGTGCGGATGCGCAGATGCATCGGGTCCTGGATCTCGACCTTGGTCACCAGCCACGGTCCCATCGGCGCGAAAGTGTCGAAGGTCTTGGCGAGCAGCGGGTGACCGCCCTGCTGCTCGATCTTGCCGACATCGCGCGCGGTGACGTCGTTGAGGATGGTGTAGCCCGCAATCACGTCGTAGGCCTTGTCTTCCGGGACGTGCTTGCATTGCTTGCCGATCACCACTGCCAGCTCGGTTTCGCAATCGAGTTCCCGGGTAGCCGCCGGCTTCAGGATGTCGCGTCCCGGACCGACCACGCACGACGGCACCTTGATGAAGCCGGCCGGCAGCTTGCCCGCCTGCTTGCCTTCGTGCCTGGTGTAACCGGGATAATTGCGGCCGATCGCGATGATTTTGTTGCCGCGCACCGGCGCGTAAAGCCGGCATTCGGCGAGCGGAATGAATAATTGCTCGTCGCCCAGACCATGTGCCTGCGGCTCGGCTTTCACCAGATCGGAAAGCCAGCCGTAAGTTTCGGACAATGCTTCCCACGCCGGCGCGCCGGCATGCAGGAACTGCGCCATATACGGCGGCAGGAAAATCGCCGCCAGTTCGCGTCCCTTGGCATTGCCGATGTCCTCGATCAGGTAACGCGCATAACTGGCGCGCAGATCAGCGACCAGGTCCTTGCCGACCAGCACGCCGAGCCGTGCCTGCGATGATCTCTCGCCTTTGCGGCTGTAGCGCATCAATTTCATGACTCACCTCCCATGCAACCGCCGATGAACGCAGATGAATTCCAATGTGCAAAAAAATCAGAATGGCAAGGAACGGATGAAATCGTTATTTTGACTTTCTTGTATCGGCGTTTATCGGCGTACATCGGCGGTTCCGTTCCAGAGATTTGCAATGTGCTCCGCCCCTGGCTTGATCTCGCCGCGCTCGACCTGCTTCACCAGTTCGTTCATTCTGGCATGAATCGGCGCCGGCACGCCGATTTCCTCGCCTTTGGCGGCGACAAACCCGTTGATGAATTCGGTTTCGGTGCGGCGGCCCTTGAAAATATCCTGCGCCATCGACGGCCGCTGCTCGTCGGAACGGGTTTTGGCGTTCTTGACCAGAATCTCGACGATTTCGGCCTTGGCGTCCGCGCTGCCCTCGCCGGCGCGCGCCAGCGTTTCAGGCTCCATGCCCATCATCTTCTCGAGCTGAAAACCGAGCGCCTGGCCGACGCGCACCGTCCGCGAGCCGAGCCGGATCGACAAGTCACGCGGTCCTTCGGCAAGATCGCGCTGGTTGCCGGACAGCCCGGATACCGCCGACAGACCGTTGCGCATCGAGTTGACGACCAGCTTCGACCAGCGTTCGCCCCACAGGTTGGCAGTCACCCTGGAGCTGTCGACGTGCGCCAGCAAACGCGCCACCTCCTCCGCGCGCGGCGTGCTGCGGCCGTGCACTTCGCCGACGCGGAACACGGTGTGCGCGGCACCGCTCACCGGCACCGTGCGCTTGATATGGCCCGCTTGATAGAGCTCGGCGGCGATCAGGCTGGCAATGCAACCGAGCACCTTGCCCCAGCCGACGATGGCCGCGATACGCTCCTCGTTGAGGCAATTCTGCAGCGACACCACGAAGCCGTCCGCCGCGAGATACGGTTTAATCAGTTGCGTCGCCCATTCCGTGTCGTATGACTTGACGCAGACGAATGCGATATCGACCGGCTTTTCCTTGATCAGCCGCTGTACGTCGCAAATGTGCAGCGCCGGCACCGCAATCGAATATTTTTCCTGCGGCGTCACGCCTGACAGCTGCAACCCGTGCTTGCGTATGTACTCGACATGCTCCGGCCAGGCATCAATCAGCGTCACGTCTTCCCCGGCCTGCGCCATGCGCCCGCCGGTGTAACCGCCGACCGCCCCCGCCCCCACTACCACGATACGTTTTCCCATTATCGCTCCTCAGAAACGGTGAATGGGAAATGGGGAACAGGGAATGGTATTCCTTCCCCCCGCAAGCGAAGGAAGGCCTGAGCCTGCCACAGACTTGATCTGGAAGGAGGGCAGTTACGATTTCCCATTCCCTATTTCCTATTTACCATCGAGTTTTTCGACGATCGCCTCGGTCATCTCGCGTGTGCCGGCATCGCCGCCGAGATCGCGCGTGACATGCTTCTTCTCGCTCAGCACCGCCGCCAGCGCACGATCGACGCGGTCTGCCGCCTGCGACTCGCCAACATAGCGCAGCAGCATCAGCGCCGACAGGATCATCGCCATCGGGTTGGCGATGTCCTTCCCCGCGATGTCGGGCGCAGAACCGTGAACCGCCTCGAACATCGCGCAGTCCTCGCCGATGTTCGCTCCGGGAGCCACGCCCAGCCCGCCCACCAGGCCTGCCCCCAGATCGGAGACGATGTCGCCGTAGAGGTTGGTGAGCAGCAGGCAATCGAAGGTCTCCGGCTTCATCACCAGTTCCATGCACAGCGCGTCGATGACGCGGCTGTCGACGGTGATGTCGGGATAAGCGGCCAGCGCATCCTGCGCGGTCTTCAGGAACAGCCCATCGGTCATCTTCAGCACGTTCGATTTGTGCGCCACGGTGATGCGCTTGCGGCCGACGCGCCGCATGTAATCGGCGCCGAAACGCGCCACCCGCGCGCTCGCGCCGCGCGTGATGCGCTTGATCGCCTCGGCGGTGTCGGCGTCGACCATGCGCTCGACGCCGATATAGAGGTCTTCGCTGTTCTCGCGGAAGATCACGATGTCGATATTGTCGTAGCGCGACTTCACGCCCGGATAGTTCTTGAGCGGCCGTATCGCCGCAAAAAAGCCAAGCTCTTTGCGCAATGCGATCGCCACGCTCGGATAGACATGCCCTCCGATTGGCACGGGATAAGGATCTCCGAATGGCGTCTGCGTCGGCCCTTTCAGCGCGAGTTTGTTGCGCTTGATGGAATTGATGACCGACTGCGGCAGCGGCATGCCCTGCTCCTTGCCGGTCTGCATGCCGGCGCTCACGGTGTCCCACACCACGTTGGCGCCGGCCGCAGTGACGATGTCGCGTGCGGACTGCACGACTTCCGGACCAATGCCATCGCCCGGTATCAGAGTTACCCGATGCATGCTATTCCTTCTCAAAAACGATGGAACCGGCGCTACGCTTCCAGATCCTCCGTGCCTTTTTTCCATTCCCTGAACCGCGGCAGGATCACCGGCAGCAGCACCATCACGACTGCGAGCGCGAGCAACGTGATCGAAATTCCGCTCTTGACGAAAATCCCCGGATTGGCGCCTGAAATGGTCATCGCCTGGCGAAACGACTGTTCCATGATGCCGCCGAGCACCAGCGCGAGCACCAGCGGCGCAAGCGGAATATCGATCTTGCGGAACAGATAGCCCAGCACACCGAACATGAGCGCCATCTCGAGCTCGAGCGTATTGCCGTTGATCGAGTAAACACCGATGGCCGAAATCGCGAGTATCAGGGGCAGCAGTATCCCGGTCGGAATATAAAGAATCCGCACGAAGATGCCGATCAACGGCAGATTCAGGATCAGCAGCATTACGTTGCCGATATACATGCTGTCGACCAGTCCCCACACCAGATCGGGGCGTTTCTCGAACAGGAGCGGCCCGGGCTGAATGCCGTACATGATGAACGCGCCCAGCAGCACCGCGGTCGCGCCCGAGCCGGGAATGCCGAGCGTGAGCAACGGCACCATCGCGCCGCAGGTGGCTGCGTTGTTGGCGGCCTCGGGCCCGGCAACTCCCTCGATCATGCCGGTGCCGAATTTCTCCGGATGCCTGGAGATGCGTTTCTCGATGGCATAGGAAAGTATCGTCGAGATCGTCGCGCCCGCACCCGGCAATACGCCTTTGAAAAATCCGATCAGGCCGCCGCGCACGATCGGCATCACCGAACGGCGCCACTCTTCCCTGGTCAGCCACAACCTGCCGCGCAGGCGGATGATCTCCGCCTTGCCTTTGATGTGTTCCTCGAGATTGCTGAAGACCTCGCCGATCGCGAACAGTCCGACCACCACGACCAGGAAGCCGACCCCGTCCTGCAGCTCGGGCACACCCATGGTGTAGCGCGGCTGGCCGCTCTGCAGATCGATGCCGATGGTCGCGATCATGAGACCCAGCACCGTCGACAGCATCCCCTTCGCGGCCGATTTTCCGGTCAGCGACGAAACCGCGGCGAGCGCAAACAGCATCAGGCAAAAATACTCGGCGGGCCCGAATTTGAGCGCCACCGCGGCAAGCGGCACGGCGAGCAACGTCAGGGCGACGATGCCGAGCGTGCCGGCCAGGAATGACGCGATTGCCGACACCGCGAGCGCCGCGCCGGCGCGGCCGTTTTTCGCCATCTGGTAGCCATCGAGCGCCGTCATCACCGAGGATGCCTCGCCCGGAGTGTTGATCAGGATCGAAGTTGTCGACCCGCCGTACATCGCGCCGTAATAAATCCCCGCCATCATGATCAGCGCGGAAGTCGGGTCCATGCCGAAAGTAATCGGAATCAGCAGCCCGATGCCGGCCGCCGGCCCGATGCCGGGCAAGATGCCGATGATGGTGCCCATCACGCAACCCAGGAACGTGTACCACAGGTTGATCGGCATCAGCGCGACATCAAAGCCGTGCAGTATGTGACCGAGCGTATCCATGGCTCAAAAACCCAAGATGCCGCCTGGCAGGCCAACGTGCAGGATTTTGACAAACAGCACGTAAGTGCCGAGGGTGAACAGCACTGCGGTCAGCGCATTGCCGACCCACTTGCCGCGGTTGAATACCGCCATCAGCGCAAACAGATAAATCGTCGTGGCAACGATGAAGCCGGTACGGTCGAACACCCAGAAATACGCCACCGTCCACAGCGTCACGCCGCCGATCAGCAGCAGATGGCGCCGGTCCTCGCGCCACGCATGGACGCGGCGCGGCGCCTCGACCGCGCCGGTTTTTAACGTCTCGAAGAAGAGCAGGATCGCAGCGACGATCAACGCGATGCCGAGCAGCACCGGGAACGCTTTGGGGCCGAGCGGGTCGCCGATCTCGAGCGCCGGGATCTGCGCGGTCGCGTAAAAGTAAACCGCCGCCAGGACCAGCATTACGGCGCAGATGATGCGATCAGTCAGCAACTGCAACCTCCGATTGAGCACGCGGGATTACCACGCCGTAATGCACGCCGTCCCGGCCAGCGCGAACCTTACCGGCTGGGCGGCTCGCCGTCGCCACACGAACACGGCACCTTCATTACATCTGGTGATGGTACTCGGCCGGATTGATGCGCGCCTCGATCAGCGTGAAACGCCTGCTGTTCAACGCGACGCGCGCGACTTTCTTGAGCTCGACCGCATTGTTGACGACGAAACCATTGCCCCCATACGCTTCCGCCAGCATCACGTAATCGGGGCTGCCGGTCGCGACTCCGATTTCCGGCAGCTTCATGCGCTGCTGCTTGAGCTTGATCAGCGAGAGCGTGTCGTCGCGGAACACCACCAGCGTCAGCGCGAGCTTGTGGTGGGCGAGCAGCGCCATCTCGCCGATCACCATGTCGAGCCCCGCCTCGCCCATCATCGCGAGCACCGGGCGCTTGGGGAACAGCAGCTTCGCGGCAATCGCCGACGGCAGCGCATAACCCATCGAACCCAGTCCGTTCGATTGCAGCAGCCGGCGCGCCTCGTACGCCTGCCAGACATGGTTGATCAGAATGCGATGCGAGCCGGTGTCGATGGTGGCGATGGTGTCGCGCGGGAATACCTCGCGCAGCGCGGTCGCCACCTGGTACGGGCCGATCCCTTTGGCCGGGGTGCTCGCAATCGCGTGCTGGATGGTGCGGCGGTAGCGCTCGAGATCGGCGTCGGCCCAGCGCGATGGCGCGCGCCTGGGCGCCGCCTGCACCAGCGACTGCAGGCAACCCGCGATGCTGCCTGCATATTCGAACGCACTGCGGTAGACGTGATGCGTGTTCGCCACCAGATCGATGTTGACCGTGGCCTTCTTCTCGTCCCATGGCGCCAGCCAGTCGCTGCGCAACTCGACCGGATCGAAACCGATGGTCAGAATCAGATCCGCTTCGCGCACGTGCGCCATATGAATCTTGTCGACGACCGGGCTCAGGCCGGTCGCGCCGGCGCACAACTGATGATCCTCGGGCACCACGCCCTTGGCCTTGTAAGTCGCGATGAACGGCACCCGCCACGCCTCGATGAAGCGTTTGAATTCGCGCTCCGCGCCGTCAAGCTGCACGCCGACGCCGACCAGGGCGAGCGGCTTCTTGGCGGTCTTCAGCCGGCTCTCGATTACGGCGAGGTCCTCGCGCCGCGGCAACGTGCGCACCGCAACGGGCGCAAAGCGCCGCGCCTCGGCCTGCTCGACGCCGGCGACGTCGGTCGGCAGGTTGAAATGCACCGGGCCCGGCATCGGTTCCTGCGCGATGGCGAGGCCTTTGCGCACCTGGTCGAACGCGTTTTTTGCCGCAATCGTGGTCGACCATTTGACGAGCGGCTTGAGCAGCGCTTCCTGGTCGATGATCTGGTGGGTGTAGATCGACTTCAGCGACGTCGCGATCTCGCCGGTAATCACCAGCAGCGCCGAGCGGTCGAGCAGCGCCTGCGCCACCGCCGTCGTGGTGTTGGTGATGCCGGGGCCGAGAGTGGCGACCAGCACGCCGGGCTGGCCGGTCAGCTGATAAGTCGCCTCGGCCATGATGCCGGCGCCCATTTCCTGCTTGGTGAGCACGAATTTGATGCCGACTTTGCGGAACGCCTCGAGCAATTCGAGCACTTCGCCGCCGGGAATGCCGAACGCATGCCTGACGCCATCTTCGTATAGCGCTTGCGCGATGATTTCAGTTGTTTTGGGCACTGCCGTGGGCGTCCTGGCTCGGGGGTTGGCGCGGCGCACGCTGCCGCTTTTGGTGTTATGTGGTATAGGTGATATAGATGAGCCGCGATGATAGCATGGGCTTTTTTAATCCGTCCCCGCCAGTTCGGCGCAACGGGTTGCTGATCGCCAGCCGGCATTATCCGACGAGATGCAACGCCGACTCAATTTTCGCCTGCCGCCTTTACAGGAAATGCGCCAAGCGGCTAAAATTCAACGCCGTTTTGCGGTTCGCTCTACAGCCAGAAACCGGTAATCACTGCTGCTTCCCGCCTTGCTTTGAAGCGAACGGCGGCAGCATTCAGAAATGAGCGCCCCGGATTCCTTTACCGAGCGGGATGTCGACCCGATCCCTTTAACGAAAAATCGGCTCCGGCGAGCCGCTTCAGGAGTCAAGAATGAGTCATAACCTGTTCAATTCTCTGCAGGAATTCAAGTTCGCCGGCAAGGCCGGCAAGTACTACTCGCTGCCGGCGCTGGAACAAGCCGGATTCGGCAAGGTGTCGCGCCTGCCGGTCAGCCTGCGCGTGGTGCTCGAATCCGCACTGCGCAACTACGACGGCAAGAGAATCACTGAAGAGCACCTGAAAAGCCTCGCCAACTGGCAACCGAAGGCCCAGCGCAGCGAAGAAGTACCGATCGTGGTTGCGCGCGTGCTGCTGCAGGACATGACCGGCGTGCCGCTGGTAGTCGATTTCGCCGCCCTGCGCGAAGCGGCAAAGGCCCAGGGCAAGAATCCCGGGATCATCGAACCGCTGTGCCCGGCGCACCTCATCATGGATCATTCGGTGCAGATCGACCATTACGGCAGCGCCGATGCGCTCAAGAAAAACATGGAAATCGAGTTCAAGCGCAACCGCGAGCGCTACCAGTTCCTGAAGTGGAGCGCGCAGGCGTTCGAAACCTTCCAGATCATCCCGCCGGGCAACGGCATTTGCCACCAGATCAACCTCGAGTACGTGTCGCAGGTGGTATGGCACAAGGGCGACATGTACTACCCGGACAGCCTGGTCGGCATCGATTCGCACA
>JAHFRL010000197.1 GCA_023266235.1 Betaproteobacteria bacterium | reverse complement strand
CGGCGTCATGTGGGTGAGCAGGATGCGGTGCCGCGGATATTTGCGTTGCAGCGCATCGATCAGCGGCTCGGCGGCGCGCGTCTCGCCGACCGATACCGCGTGCACCCAGATCAGCGGCTGCCCGGTTGCAACGGTATAGCGTCCAAAGCGCTCGGGGATGTGCTCAAGATAAGCGCGCTGCCGGAGCGCACGCCACAGCAAATGCAGCAGCGCCTGCGGCAGCAGCGCGTAGAGCAGCAGCGTGTAACCGAGGCGCGACTTGATCATGATGCGAGCTTCTCGAGCGCCGCTATCACCTGCGCCGCGGTGGGCGCAGCGCCGATGCCGCCCAGATTGAGCGCACGCGCACAGCCATAAAGGCCGGTCGCGGCGGGATCGGTCGCGCAATATATGCCGACGGTCGGCACCCCCAGCGCCGCCGCCAGATGGGTAAGCCCGGTATCGACGCCGGCTACGCTTTTGGCGCCGGCAAACAATCCGGCGAGATTTTCCAGATTCAGGGCCGGCGGCACTACGGCCGCGCGTAATTTATCGGCGATGCGCGCGCTGCGCTCGCGCTCGCGCGCACTCCCCCACGGCAAAACACAATGGGCGCCGGCGGAGTTAAGCGCATGACCCAGCGCGATCCAGTTTTGCTCATCCCACAACTTGTAAGCGCCACTGGACGCATGCAACAGCACCGCATACGGGCCAGCGGCGAGCCAGTCAAAGCGCTGCGGCGCGGCGCTGATGCCGTAGTCACAACGCTGCGGCACGTCGTAGCCGAGCGCTTGCGCCAACAGCAGGCGGTTTCGTTCCACTGCGTGCAACTGCCAGGATATTCTGAAGGTGCGATGGTAAAAAAAAGCGAGCGGCTCGCGCGCACTGTGAAAATCGAGACCGTAGCGGGTGCCGCGCGCCGCCGCCGCGATCAGCGCGCTTTTGAACAGTCCCTGGGCGTCAATGATTGCGTCATAGTTTTGCTCGCGCAAACGGCGCATGCCAGCCCTGATCTCGTCGCGCACGGACGCCCGCCAAAACGTGCGGCGCCAACGCCGGATCGCCACGGGAATCACCCTTGTCACGCCGGCATGCAAACGCGGGATCGCCAACAGCGGCTCTTCCACCACCCAGTCGATAAGCCCGCCCGCCGCCACCGACCGAATGTCGCTGATGGCGGGCAAGGCATGAATCACGTCGCCGAGCGATGAAGTCTTGACCAGCAGAATCTTCGTAGCCATCGATGCGCAGCGGTGATCACCGTTTGTAACGCGCGTAGCCTACACGCAAACTCCCAATCCGCATAGAATAGACGCCGATGATCCTTGTCACCGGCGGCGCCGGCTTTATCGGTTCCAACTTCATCCTCGAGTGGCTCGCGCGGGAACAAACTCCCGTCGTCAATCTCGACAAGCTCACTTACGCCGGCAACCCCGAAAACCTGGCGCCGGTCGCCGCGGATCCCCGCTATACCTTTGTCCAAGGCGATATTTGCGACCGGGCGCTGGTCTCGGCCCTGCTCAGGCAACACCAGCCGCGCGCGATCGTGCATTTCGCCGCCGAAAGCCACGTCGACCGCTCGATCCACGGTCCGGACGATTTCATCCGGACCAATGTCGTCGGCACTTTCAATCTGCTCGAAGCCGCGCGCGCCTGGCTGGGCGAAGCTGCGGCGTCGGACCGCGAGCAATTCCGTTTCCTGCACGTTTCGACCGACGAAGTGTACGGCTCGCTCGCCGCCGGCAGCGCGCCGTCGACTGAAGCGTCGCCCTACGCACCGAGCAGCCCGTACTCGGCATCCAAGGCCGCCGCCGACCACCTGGTGCGCGCCTATCACCGCACTTACGGCTTTCCCGCGATCATCACCAATTGCTCCAACAACTACGGACCGCGCCAGTTTCCGGAGAAACTGATCCCGTTGGTCACGCTCAACGCGCTCGCCGGCAAACCGTTGCCGGTCTACGGCGACGGCCTCAACGTGCGCGACTGGCTGTTCGTGACCGACCACTGCCAAGCGCTGCGCGTCGTGCTGGCGCGCGGCCGCATCGGCGAGACTTACAACATCGGCGGCAATGCCGAAAAAACCAATCTCGAAGTTGTCAAGGCGATCTGCGCCGTCATCGACGAATTGCGCCCTGACTCACCCCTCACTCCTCGCTCCTCACTCATCACCTTTGTTGAGGACCGTCCCGGTCACGATCGCCGCTATGCGCTCGACACGCGCAAGATCCGTGACGAACTCGGATGGAAACCACAGGAAAGATTCGAGACCGGCCTGCGCAAAACCGTGCAGTGGTACCTCGAACACATGGACTAGGTCAACGAGATCGCCAGCGGCAAGTATCGCGAGTGGCTAAACCTCAACTACGCTAACCGATGGTACCTGTCCGCGCCAGCACTTCTCCTCCCCCTCAGGGGGAGGGCTGAGGTGGGGGGGGTGGGCCCAGCCCTCCGCTTGAAGGGGAGCCTGTTTTTTGACACAGTAGAACTACGCGTTCGACCGCTCCTCCGGCCGCTCGGAAAACTGCTAAAATAATAATGATAATCTTGCAATCTTTTTTTGAGGATCGCGCTCATGCGACAAGTAGTGATCGCTCCGGGTGAAGACGGCTACTGGGTGGCCGAGTGCCCAAGCCTGCCGGGCTGCGTGAGCCAAGGCCGCACCCGCGAAGAGGCGATCGCGAACATTAAGGAGGCCATCGAGGGCTACATCGCCGCCTTGAAAGAAGACGGCTTGCCCGTGCCCGAGGAACACTTCGGCACGCTGCTGGTCGCCGTGTGAGCAAGCTGAGCCAACTTTCGGGCCGCGACTGCGTCAAGGCGCTCGCGAGGATCGGGTTCTACCAAAAACGCCAGCACGGCTCCCACATCATCCTGCGGCGCGACAACCCCTTCGCTCAACTTGTCGTCCCAGACCACAAAGAACTCGATCGAGGCACGTTGCGCGCAATCCTGCGGCAGGCCAATCTCAGCGTGGATGAGTTCAACGCGCTGCTGTAGCTGGTGCCGGCCTGCACTGCCCTGAGCAATTCGACTTCTTGCTGAAGAAAGCAACCAGACTCGTCAGCGAATTCCATCAAAAAGTTGCCGGTCAGGTCGGAAGCTGCTCCCGCGCCGGACGATTATTTTCACGATTCACCCTTCACGACTCACCATTTACCATTTACGATTCACCATTCCCCATTTCCCATTTACCATTCCCCATTTACTACTATGAAAGGCATCATCCTCGCCGGCGGTTCCGGCACGCGCCTGTACCCGGTCACGCATGCGGTTTCGAAGCAACTGCTGCCGGTCTACGACAAGCCGCTGATTTACTATCCGCTGACGACGCTGATGCTGGCGGGCATCCGCGACATCCTGATCATCTCGACGCCGCACGACACGCCGCGCTTTCAGCAGTTGCTGAATGACGGCGCGCAGTGGGGCCTGCGATTTTCGTACGCGGTGCAGGCAGCGCCGCGCGGCCTGCCCGAGGCGTTCGTGATCGGCGAATCATTCATCGGCACCGACAATTGCGCGCTGGTGCTTGGCGACAACCTGTTTTTCGGCTACGAGCTGCCGCAGGACCTGCGCGCGGCGGCCGAGTCGAAAACCGGCGCGACGATATTCGCCTACCAGGTCACCGAACCGCAGCGCTACGGCGTAGTGGAATTCGATCGGAACGGACGCGCGATCAGCCTCGAAGAAAAACCCCTGCACCCGAAGTCGCGTTACGCGATACCCGGGTTGTATTTTTGCGACAGCCAGGCGCCGGCTATCGCCCGCTCGCTCAAGCCGTCCGCGCGCGGCGAGCTCGAGATCGTCGATCTGCTGCGGCGCTACCTCGAGGCCGGCAGCCTGCATGTGCAGATGATGGGCCGCGGCCGCGCCTGGCTCGACACCGGCACGCCCGACTCGCTGCTCGAGGCGTCGCATTTCATTCAGACCATCGAAAAGCGCCAGGGCCTGAAGATCGCGTGCCCGGAAGAAATCGCCTACCGCATGGGCTATATCACGGCAGCTCAGCTCGCAGCGCTTGCCACCGCTTTGGAAAAAAGCGCCTACGGACGATACCTGCTTGACTTGCTGGATCACGAAGGCGCCTGAATGCAACGAGACGAAGAGCGACGAGTCATCTGGCATAACGCAACCGTGACCCGCACCCGCCGCGAAGCCCAAAATGGTCACCGCGGTGTGATAGTGTGGTTTACGGGACATTCCGGTGCCGGCAAATCGACCATCGCACACACCGTCGAGGAACGCCTGCATCAGGCAGGATGCCGGACTTTCGTTTTTGACGGCGACAACGTACGCCATGGTTTGTGCGCGGATCTCGGCTTTTCCGCACCGGACCGCAGCGAAAACATCCGGCGCATAGGGGAAATGTCAAAACTTTTTATCGAAGCGGGGATCATTGCTCTGACCGCTTTTATTTCGCCGTTTCGCGCGGACCGCGCGCGCGCGCATTGGTGGCGCCAGAAGATTTTTTTGAAGTATATTGTCATTGTCCTCTGGGCATCTGTGAAAGTCGCGACATTAAGGGTCTTTATCAAAAGGCCCGGCGCGGCGAAATTGGTGAATTTACCGGCATTTCCTCGCCCTACGAGGAGCCGGAAGCGCCGGAACTCATTCTGAACACCGGCAGCCTGTCGGTCGATGAGTGCGTCTCCAAAGTATTGGCACTATTGCGGAGCAAAAAGGTAATTAGTGAAGAAATGTGTCCGGTCCGCTGAATGCAAAGCGTTCTGATCACTGGCGGCAGCGGGCTGCTGGCATTGAATTGGGCGTGTTGCATGCGCAATTCCTGGGAGCCGGTGCTGGCGCTGCATTCGAGGAAGGTCAAGCTCGAAGGGGTAAGGTCTGCATTCGTCGATCTCGAATCCCCCGCTACGCTGAAAAAGCAACTGGCGGTGATCCGGCCGGATTTGGTCGTTCATACCGCAGGCCTCACCAGTGTCGACCTCTGCGAACAGCAGCCCGCGGCTGCCATGCATGCAAATGCCGAGCTGGCACGCAATGTCGCCCAGGCTACCGGCTCCCTGAGCATCAAGCTGATCCATATTTCAACCGACCATCTGTTTGCCGGCAACAAGGCATTCAATACCGAAACGGACGCGCCGGCGCCGCTGAACGTTTACGCGCGCACCAAGCTGCAGGCGGAGCAATCGGTGCAGCAGGAAAATCCCGCGGCATTGCTTGTGCGCACGAATTTCTTCGGCTGGGGACATCGCTACCGGCAATCGTTCAGCGACTGGATCATTTACAGCCTGCGCTCCGGCAAGCCGGTGACCATGTTCGATAATGTTTATTTCACGCCGGTCCTGGCCGATGTTCTCGCCATGTCGGCGCATTACCTTGCCGAGAACGATGAGCGCGGAATCATTAATCTGGTCGGGGACGAGAGAATTTCGAAATACGATTTTGCATTACGGCTGGCCCGGGTTTTCGGCCTGCCGAGCGAGCTTATTCAGCGTGGTAAACTCTCCAGATCAAGCCTGCTCGCCAAGCGTCCGCTCGACATGTCGCTTGACAACACTCAGGCACGCAAGCAGCTGGGCAGGGATGTGGGTTCTTTAGACAGCTTTTTTCTGACCCTGCAGCAGCAGGAATCAGAAGGCCGGCGAAATGAGCTATTAACCGCGGTAATGGAGTGAACGTGTCGTTTCTTGATGGAAAATCCGTATTGGTGACCGGCGCTACCGGCTCGTTTGGCAAGCGCTTCGTTAAAACCGTTCTCGAACAGCATGATCCCAAACGGCTGGTGGTGTTCAGCCGGGACGAGCTCAAGCAGTTCGAGATGCAACAGAACATCCAGTCGCCGAAACTGCGGTATTTTCTCGGCGACATACGCGACAAGGAGCGGCTCTATCGCGCGTTCGATGGAGTAGAAGTTGTGATCCACGCCGCCGCCATGAAGCAGGTGCCGGCGTCGGAATACAATCCGATGGAGGCCGTGAAGACCAACATCATCGGCGCTGAAAACGTGATTAACGTTTGCATCGATCAGGAAGTCGAGCATGTCATCGCCCTGAGCACCGATAAGGCGGCAAATCCCGTCAACTTATATGGCGCAACGAAACTCGCGGCCGACAAATTGTTCATATCGGCCAACACCCTCTCAGGCAGACATCGCACGCGTTTTTCGGTAGTTCGTTACGGCAACGTTATTGGATCGCGCGGCAGCGTTATTCCGTTCTTCATGCAGAAGCGCGCGACGGGTGTAATACCGAT
>JAHFRL010000078.1:2770-22133 GCA_023266235.1 Betaproteobacteria bacterium | reverse complement strand
CCCTCCATGCCGTGCACGTGCTGGTCGCCGAAGAGCGACGAGCGCCAGCCGCCGAACGAAAAGAACGCGATCGGCACCGGGATCGGCACGTTGATGCCGACCATGCCGACCTCGATCTCGCGCTCGAATTTGCGCGCCGCGCCTCCGGAACGCGTGAATACCGCGGTGCCGTTCGCGTACGGGTTGGCGTTGATCATGCGGATCGCGTCGTCGAGCGTTTTCACGCGCAGCACGATCAGCACCGGGCCGAAAATCTCGTCCTTGTAGATCGTCATCTCCGGCGTGACGTGGTCGAACAGCGACGCGCCGAGGAAAAAACCGTCCTGATGCTCGGTGACCTTGAAGCCGCGGCCGTCGAGCACGAGCTTGGCGCCTTCGGCGACGCCCTTGTCGACGTAGCCCGCGACCTTGTCGCGATGCGCGCGCGTGATGAGCGGCCCCATGTCCGCTTCTTTGCCGTCCACCTTGCCGTCGCCGGGACCGATCTTGAGTCGCGACGCTTTCTCCTTGAGCTTCGCCACCAGCGGATCGGCGGCCTCGCCGACCGCGACCACCGCCGAGATCGCCATGCAGCGCTCGCCGGCCGAGCCGTAAGCGGCGCCCATCAGCGCATCGGCGACGAACTCGGGATTGGCGTCGGGCAAAACCACCGCGTGGTTCTTGGCGCCACCCAATGCCTGCACGCGCTTGCCGTTCTTTGCCGCGGTTTCGTAGATGTACCTGGCGATCGGCGTCGAGCCGACGAATGAGACCGCCTTGATGTCGGGATGATGGAGCAGCGCGTCGACCGCGTCCTTGTCGCCGTGCACCACGTTGAACACGCCGTCGGGCAGCCCGGCCCGCTTCAGGAGCTCGGCCATGCGCAGCGATGCCGACGGCACTTTCTCGGAAGGCTTCAGCACAAAGGTGTTGCCGCACGCGAGCGCGACCGGGAACATCCACAGCGGCACCATCACCGGGAAATTGAACGGCGTGATGCCGGCGCATACGCCGAGAGGCTGGCGCAGCGAGTGGCAGTCTACGCCGGTGCCGACCTCCTCGCTGTGCTCGCCCTTGACGAGGTGCGGAACGCCCGTCGCGAACTCGACCACTTCGATGCCGCGCTGCACCGAGCCGCCGGCATCCGCAAGCGTCTTGCCGTGCTCCGCGGTGATCAACTGCGCGAGCTCGTCCTTGTTGGCGTCCAGCAGCTCGCGAAAACGCATCAGGATGCGGGCTCTGCGCAGCGGCGGCGTGTCGCGCCACGCCGGAAACGCGCGCTGCGCGGATTGCACCGCGGCATCGATGTCGGCCGCGTTGCAGAACGGCACGCGTTTGGTCACGCGCCCGGTCGCCGGATTGGTGATCTCGCCCGCGCGCGCGCTCATCGCTTGCTGGTGCTTGCCGTCTATCCACAGTGGCACGGTTTGGAAGTTCTGCATTTCGACTGGTTTATTCATATCATTGTGTTGACAGGGTCGCCATACGGCGAACAAGAATTTCGATCGCGGCGGCGATGGCCTGCAATCTGACGGCATCGCGGTCGCCGGAAAATTGGTGACGCTCGACGATCGTATCGACGCCCCCCGCTGCCGCCGCGACGTAAACCGTACCCACCGGATTCTTTGGGTTGCCGCCGCCCGGCCCTGCGTAGCCGGTCACCGCAACAGCGACACCAGCGCCGGAATTGACCAGTGCCCCTTCAGCAAGCCCGCGGGTTACTTCTGCGCTCACGGCACCGTAGGTTTTCGATATGGCTTCCGCGACACCCAGCCCGGTCGCCTTGGCCGAGTCGTGGTAGAGCACGAAACCGCGTTCAAACACCTGCGACGCCCCGGAAACCGAGGTCAAGCAACCCGAAACCAACCCGGCCGTGCACGTCTCCGCGGTGGCAATGCGAATACCTTTGGCGCGCGCCATATCAAGCGCAACGGCTGCGCGCTCAAGCATCTCTTTGGGAAACATAGGGACAACCTTCCATGATAAGCCGGTCTGATTTGGCACCCGTCGCGACGGCGCGCCCCGACGGGATAGCGCACGTCCCGTCAACAGCCCCGCCGTTAAGGCTTGACTTGATTTAACGCGATGCGGCTCGCAATCGTTCGATTGTCCTGATCGCGCTGGGCTTGATGTCTTTAACGTCGAGGCTGATATCGACTGCCTTGATGCTGTGCGTCAAATCGCCGACCGAAATGATGTCCACCCCCGTCTCGGCAATGGGCACGATGGTGGTCTCGTTGATGCCGCCCGACGCCTCGGTCATCGCCCGACCATTGACGAGCTTCAAAGCTTCCTTGATCTCCGCGAGGTCCATGTTGTCGAACATGATAACCTCAACGCCACAGTCGAGCGCTTCCTGCACCATTTCCAGCGTCTCGCACTCAACCTCGATTTTGAACGTGTGCTGGGCACGCGCCCGCAGGACTTCCACCGCGTTACGGATGCTGCCGGCAATCTTGATGTGGTTGTCTTTCACCAGAATGCAATTGTGCAGGCTGAAAATGTGGTTGTGCGCCCCGCCCACGCGGACTGCGTACTTCTGCAACATGCGTAGCCCCGGCCAGCCTTTGCGCGTATCGGTCACCCGCACCTTGGTGTGCTTTATGAGCTCGACGTAACGCCGGGTTTTGGTGGCGATGCCCGACATCTGCTGGACCCAGTCTAGCGTGCAGCGCTCAATGATGAAGAAAGTCGAAGCCCTGGCCTTGATTTTGAGCAGAATGGTGCCGGGCTCCATGTCATCCCCGTCTTTCACCATGTGCTCGACCCGCGCTTCGGGGTCGATCGTTTTCACGGTTTCGTCGGCAAGCAGGAGGCCGCAGGCGACGCCCTTGCCTTTGGCATAGATCTGCCCGGTCTGCACCGGGTCGTCGCCGACCAGAAAACCACCAGTCGTGTCGCCCGGCCCGAGTTCTTCGCGCAGGGCCTGCTCGACGTATGGCCTGATCATGAATCGATTTAGTTGCATGCCCGATCCTCCGTCACCAGTCTCAGTTGAGTAAATTGCGGTAAGGCTGACCGGCTTTCATGACGAGATGAATGCGGTCGCGCTGCCGCAACACCGCAATGTTGTCGAGCGGGTCACCGTCCACCACGAGCACATCGGCAAGCCGCCCGCATTCCAGCGCGCCGAGGTCAGGCCGCTCGATGCATTCCGCGGCGCGGCTGGTGGCAGCAACGATCGCCCCCATCGCCGACATGCCGAGCCATTTGACCATGAATTCAAGCTCGACCAGGTTTTCACCGACCAGCAGGCGGTGGGACTGGTCGGTGCCCATCGCCACCTTGATTCCACGCCGCACCGCGTCCTTCCACAGCGGAATCTGCTGTTGCATCCTGGTGTAGATTGCGTTGTCCTTGTCGTCTTCCTGCGCCAGCTGCTGATTGCTCCAGGCCTTGTCCACCTTGCGCCGTTCGATCGACATCGGCACCAGCGCGAGCGTCGGCACCCACCAGATGCCGCGCTTGATCATGGCGTCCACGCATTGCTCGTCGATGAACCAGCCGTGCTCGAGCGAATAGATGTCGGCCTGGAGGGCATTGCGTATGCCCTCGATTCCTTCGGCGTGCACCGCAACGCGTTTACGCTTTGCCGCCGCTTCGGCGACGGCGGTCCGGATCTCGTCGCCGCTGAATTGCGGCTCGTCCCAGCTGTCCGTGACCGAGGTGATGCCGCCGCTGGTACAGATCTTGATGAAGTCCGCACCGGCCATCAGCAACTGCCGCACGAGCCGGCGCATCTCGTCAACGCCATCCGCCACCGAGGTCGGCAACCAGGCACGCTTCTGGACACGAAAGCCGGCGGGAACCCACGCGTCACCGTGTCCGCCGGTCTGCGAGATCATGACGATCGAGATCAGCAACCGCGGCCCGCGCACGTAACCCTGGTTGATTGCCTCCCGGAACCCGGCATCGGCGCCACCCATGTCCCGCGCCGTCGTGACACCGCACTGCAACGTCTCTTCGAGAATCAGCGTGGAGCGCAGCACGTTATAGGTGGGTGCGTTGAGCAAATGCTGCCGCATGTCGCGGGCACGGTAGGTGCTATGCACGTGGCAATCGATCATCCCGGGCAGCACGGTGCGCCCGGCGGCATCAAGCACTCGCGCGCCGCGCGGCACGCGCACGGAAGCGCTCTTGCCGACCGCGGCGACGCGCCCGTTCTCGATGACAAGCGTCCCCTTGGCGATTGGATTGCCGCCCAAGCCGTCGATGATCCTACCGCCGACGATCGCGGTGGCGCATTGTTCAGCCGACATCGGGCCCCGGTGTGGTTCCTGTATATGCAATCATCACGGTCGTTTAGCCGCCCTGGCGCCAGCGTACCGGATGCACTTTGGGATCCGCCGGCGGCATGAAGTTTTTTTCCACCGCGTCGGGGCTGTAGGTTTTTACGGGCTCGTAGATCGGGATCGGGAAGTCTTTCGAGATCGCGCCCTTGCCCATGAAATAGGCCTGCACCGCCTGGTGGTCGTAGGCGCGCATCAGGATCTTGCCTTTGATGGTATCGAAGCTGTTTCCTTCCAGCGCCTGGATCACCGCGTCCGTCTCGATGCTCCTGGCGTTGGCGATGGCGCCGGTGAGCACCTGCGCACCGATGTAGTGTACGCCTGCGGCTTCCGAGTAGGCGCCGTGCTTTTGCAGGTAGGCCTTGACGAAGGCCTGGCTCTCCGGCACCGCCCAGTTCGGATACCAGATGACGAATGAATAGGTACCCTCGAACACGCCGGGCTGCATGCCGATGACCTGCTCGGTATTGGCCACCGAGAGGCCGAGCGCCATCTTCTTCTTCAGGCCCATGCTGACCGCCTGGTTGAGCGCGACGGTGGCGTCGCGTCCGTACTCGACCATCCAAAGCACGTCCGGGTCACCGCTGGAGGCGCTCTGAAGGTGGGAAACAAAGTCAGTGGTGCCGAGCGCGGGAAACGCTTCAGCTACGATCTTGCCGCCATTGGCCGGCACCAGTTGGCGCAAGTGTTTAGCGTAGTCCTGGCCGTAGGCGTAGTCGGCGGCCATGATGCCCCAGCGTTTTCCCACGAAGTTCGTCATGTAGTCAGCGGCGACCGCCGCCTGGATGTAAGCGTTGCTATAGGTACGGAACTGGTAGCGCGTGCCGCGGCTGCCGGTCACCGCCTCGGGCGAGCTGTACGGGGTGAGCATCACCGTCTTTTCGCGCTCGGCCACTTCCAGCAGCGCGAGCGTGGAGGCCCCGCTGATCTCGCCCATCAGGAACTTGCAGCCGTCCTGCTTGATCAGCTTGGTTGCCTTCACCACCGCGGTTTGCGGTCGCAGTTGCGAGTCCTCGACCAGCACCTCGATCTGGCGACCGAGCAACCCGCCTTTGGCATTCAACTGCTCGGCGAGCAACTGAATGCCTTGCGCGCCGGCGGTGCCCTGCGCCGCATACGCCCCGGACAGCGGCAGCACCACGCCAATCCTGATCGGCGACTTGTCCTGCGCGTACACGCGCGGCAGGCCAAGTAACGACGAGGCGCCGAGCGCGCCGAGCGCCTGCACCGCCTGACGGCGAGAGATTTTTTTCTTGCTGGCAGCTATACCGTCCATTTTGCTTCTCCCCTGCTTTAAATTTATGCACGTCCATCCGTCTTTGCCACTGCGTGCGGGTCGACCGTGCGGTATTGCGCCGCCCAGCGCCTTCTGAAGCGCGCGAAAATGCCCACCAGCCCGGCGGGCTCGAACACGATGATCAGGAAAAACATCAGGCCCATGAACAGCAGCCAGTGCTCGCCCAGACTGCTCAACTGCACCCCCGCGAAAACCGCCTTGCTCGCCGACCAGCTTGAAATGAAATCACGTACCACGACGAACAATACGGCGCCCACGATCGGCCCGTAAAACGCCGCTGCCCCGCCGATGACGGTCATGATGATCACCTGTCCGGAAAATGTCCAGAACAGCACATCCGGCGACACGAACTGGATGAACGGCGAATACAGCGCTCCGGCGAGTCCGCTGAAAGCTCCGGAGAGCGTGAACGTCAGCGCCCGGTAGACGGCGGCATTGTAACCGATCTGACGCGCCCGCCGCTCGTTCTGGCGGATCGCCTGCACTGCGCGCCCGGCCGGCGAATTGACGATGCGGTAAAGCGCGAGCACGGCAACGGTCACCACCGCCAGCGCGAACATCGCATAGTTCTCCGGGGCGGCCAGCGCGTGCGGCCGCCCGACCGGCAGACCGTTGTCGCCGCCGGTGAAGTCGGTCCACTTGATCGCCACCACGTACACGACTTCCGCGAGCGCGAAGGTGAGCACGGCGTAGTACACGCCGCGAGTGCGGCGGATGATCAGGCTCGCCAATCCGGCGAACGCTCCCGCGACAAGCACTCCGCCGACAATGCCCGCCGCGAATGGCGCGCCGAGGTCGCGCGCGGCGAGCGGCACCGCAAACGCACCCAGCCCGAAGTACGCCGCGTGGCCGAACGAGATCTCGCCCATGTAGCCGTACACCAGATTATAGGACACCGCCCACAGCGCGAGGAGGATGACTTCGGTCGCCAACGTCGCGGGGTATGCCCCGATCGGCACCCAGGCGAGTACGCCGACGGCGGCGAGCCAGCCGCAGGCGAGCGCAATCATGCGAGCGCGCGGGCTCATCGTCCCTCCGCGCGGCCGAAGATGCCGGTCGGCCAGACCAAGAACACCGCCGCCATCAGCGAGATCGACAGCACGTCGGAGTATTTACCGACCGCGAGCAGTCCCAGGCTGGAAGCTTCGCCGATGATGATCGCCGCGACAATGGTGCCGCGCAGGCTGCCGAGGCCGCCGGCGGTGACCACCAGGAAAGCGGTCGTGATCACCTCCTCGCCCATGCTCGGATGCACGCTGAACACCGGTGCCGCCAGCACGCCGCCGAGCGCGGCAAGCGCCGAGCCGCCGGCGAACACCAGCGTGGACACCGCGCGCGTGTTCACCCGCAGCAGCGCCGCCATCTCCGGGTCCTCGGATGTCGCGCGGATCAGCGCGCCGATCTGCGTCTTCGCGAGCAACACACCCAGCCCGATGCACACCGCCAGCGCGGCGCAGACGATGAAGACGCGATACGCCGGAAACTCGAACGGCCCGAGGTTCACCGTGTGCGCAAACGCCGCCGGCAGATCGACCGGATAGGCGTTGTTGCCGGCGACAAGACGGATCATCTGTTCGATGATCAGCGCCAGGCCGTATGTCGCGAGGAACTGTATGAGATGCGGGCGGGCGGCGAGCGGGCGGATCGAGATGCGCTCGATCAGCACGCCGAGCGCGGCCACGCCTGCCGGCGCGAGCGCAAGCGCGAGCCAGAAGCTGCCGGTGAACTTCACCGTAAGGTAGCCAAAATAGGCGCCGAGCGCGTACAGCACGCCGTGCGTGAAGTTGAGCACGTTCATCATGCCGAAAATCATGGTGAGCCCGAGCGACACCAGTACATAGATCGCCGCGGTGCTCAAGCCCAGGAACAACTGGTTGGCGATGGCGAGGGCGGGCGCGCTCACGCGGCGACCCCCAGGTATTGCTCGATCAGCTCTGGATGCGCGCGCAGCCAGTCGGAATCGCCATGGTGCACGATGCGGCCGTGGTCCATCACGTAGTGGTAATCCGCGACCGAGAGCAGCCATTTCAGGTTCTGCTCGACCAGCAGCACGGTCATCCTCCCCCGCAGCGCGTCGAGCGCCTGCTCGATGTGCTCGGCGATGATCGGTGCGAGCCCTTCCAGCGGCTCATCGATCAGCACCAGCCGGGGTTGCGCGACCAGCGCGCGCGCGATTGCCAGCATCTGCTGCTCGCCACCGGAGAGCCGGTCGCCCGGCCGCGCGAGATAGGCCTTGAGACTCGGGAACCACTGCAGCGCTTCCTCGATGGCGTCACGCCTGCCGCCGGCGGCGAGCAGAATGTTCTCCGCGACCGAAAGCGAGCTGAAGATGCGCCGGTCCTCCGGCACCAGCGCGATGCCGCGGCGCGCGATCATGTGGGTGGGCGCTCCCGCGAGGTCGCTACCGTCGAACAGCACGCGCCCGCGGCGCGGCTTGACGATGCCGAACACCGATTTCAGCGTAGTGCTCTTGCCCACGCCGTTGCGTCCCATGAGCGCGACGATCGCGCCGTGCGGCACCTTGAGCGTCACGCCTTGCAATACGTAGCTCTGGCCGTAATAAGCGTGCAATCCGTCGAGTTCGAGCAGCGCACTATCACTCATAAAGGTTGCCGAGGTAGGCGCGGCGCACCTGCGGATCGGCGCGGATTTCCGCCGGCGAGCCTTCCGCGATCACGGTCCCCGACTGCATCACTACGATGGTCTGAGCGATGCCCATGACGAATTCCATGTTGTGCTCGACGAACAGCACCGTTCTGTCTTCGGCTATCCGGCGCAGCAGCTCCATGGTGGCGATTGCCTCTTCGCGCGACATGCCGGCCGTTGGCTCATCCAGCAGCAGCAGTTCCGGATCGGTGGCGAGCACGATGCCGATTTCGAGCCGGCGCTGGTCGCCGTGCGACAGGCTGGCCGCGGGCGCGTCGCGGTACTCGGTCAGGCCGATGTTATCGAGCACCTGCCCGGCGCGTTCGCGCGTGAGGTCCAGCGCGTGCGCACGGGACATGAAGTCGTAGTGCCGGTGCCGCAGCGACTGCACCGCGATGCGCACGTTTTCCAGTACGGAGAGCCCGCGGAATACGGTGGTGATCTGGAACGAGCGGCCAATGCCGCAGTGCGCGAGCACGTGAGCCGGCGCCGCGGTGATGTCCTCGCCGCGGTAGACGGTGCGCCCGCGCGAGGGTTTCAACTGTCCCGACAGCATGTTGAACAGCGTGGTCTTGCCGGCCCCGTTCGGCCCGATAATCGCCTTGAGTTCACCGCGGCGCACGGTCAGCGAGACTTCCTGCACCGCGGTAAAGTTGCCGAAGTCCTTGCCCAGGCGTTCGATCGTGAGTAGGAGCTCGGACGATAGCGCGACGCGCTGCGGGGTGCCTGCCATCTGAGGTTCGCTCATCTCGCTCAATCGGGGTCTGTGTGTGCGCTCAGTCCGCCAGGTCGATGAACACGTTTTTGACCTCGGTGTACAGCTGCAATGCGTGCATGCCGAGCTCGCGTCCGAGGCCGGACTTCTTGTAACCGCCGAATGGTGCATAGGTTCCGTAACGGCTCGCGCTGCCGTGCGAGTTGATGCTGACCATGCCGGTCCGCAGGCCCTTTGCAACGCGCAACGCCTTGTTGATGTCGCGCGTCCAGACCGAGCCATTCAATCCGTATTCGCTGTCGTTTGCCATCGCAATCACTTCGGCTTCGGTATCGAAGGGAATGACGGTGATGACGGGGCCGAAGATCTCTTCGCGCGCAATGCGCGCCGTGTTGCCGAGGCCCGTGATGATGGTCGGCGCAAAATATGATCCGGTGTTGAGACCCGCGGGCCGACCGCCACCGCAGACGAGCCGTCCGCCCTCGGCGACACCGATATCGACGTGGGATTTTACGGAATCCCATTGCGCCTGCGACACCAGCGGCCCCATTTCAGTGGCGGGCTGCAGTGGGTCACCCACCTTGTAGCGGGCCGTGCACGCAGCGAATTGTTCGACAAAGTCATCGTGAATGCTGCGCTGGACGAACAGACGCGTGCGTGCGGAGCAACTTTGTCCAGCGTTGCCGAACGCGCCTGTTACCGCCGCCGCGGCGGCCTTCGCGATATCAGCATCGGCGAACACGATGTTGGGACTTTTGCCGCCGAGCTCGAGCGAGACACGCTTCATACTATCGGCGCTGGCGCGCAGCAAGCTCGCTCCGGTGCGGGTTTCCCCGGTAAAAGCAATCTTGTCGATGAACGGGTGGCGCGCAATGTGTTCCCCCAGTGCACCGCCGGGTCCCGGCAGGACGTTGAGGACTCCGGCGGGGAGGCCTGCCTCGCACGCAATCCGGCCAAGGAGCAATGCAGTGAGCGGCGTGTAGCTCGCCGGTTTGAGAATAACGGTGCAGCCCGCGGCAAGCGCCGGGGCGACTTTCCATGCCGCGGCAAGAAACGGAAAATTCCATGGCGTGATCTGGGCGACGACGCCCACCGGCTCGCGCAGCGTGAAGTCGAGAATGGCCTCTCCCATCGGGATAGTTTCCCCGAAGAATTTGTCCATTGCGCCGGCGTAATATTCGCATACCCGCGCCGCCGCCTCGACCTCGTTTCTGGAGTTGGAGATGGTTTTCCCGCCGTTGCGCGTATCGACCTCGGCGATCACATCGACCTGACGCAAGATGCCATCGGCGATCGTGCGTAACACGCGACCGCGCTCGAACGGGGCCATTTTCGGCCATGGCCCATGATCGAAGGCGCGGCGTGCTGCTACCGCAGCACGGTCGACATCCTCCGTGCCGGCACTGGCGACCTCGGCGTATTTGATGCCGGTGATCGGGCTCACCGTGGCAAAGGTCTTGCCCGATGCACTGGGCGTGAACTTCCCGTCGATTAACAGGCGAGTTTCGAGGTCGATCACGTCAGGAAATCTCCTGTCGCAGATTGAGGCATGCTGCACACCAGCGCTGTAATTCTCTCAAATCGGAGAGTTGCACGTCGGCATCGGGATGCGGTCTTTGCGGTTGGCCCCGCGTGATCCAAGCGGTACAAAAGCCGAGCGCCTTGGGCCCTTTAACGTCATTTTCGAGATCGTCGCCAACGAATACGGTCTCTTCCGGCCGGGTACCGATGCTCTCGAGTGCCGTGCGATAGACGTCAGGATGCGGCTTCAACCATCCCAAATCGCCGGACACCACAAGCACCGAGAAATATTGGCGCAACCCGAAGCGTTCCAGCGTGGCGGACACGACCGGCGCATAAGGATAATTGGATACCAGGCCGAGGCGGACATCCCGGGCAAGGTCTGACACCACTTCCACCGCACCGTCGATGATCTCGGCCTCGGCGGCAATATAGCGCCCAAAGCGGGCGACCACGTCCGAAAGGTCGGACTCCTGAGGGATTTCCCGCAAGCCTGCCAGGCGTAGCGCACTCAGGAAGCGATCTTCGAAACGGTGCTCGCGTCGCGTTGCCGCCGACCGCGATATCTGCTCGCGGGTTGCCGCGAGGTAGGCGGTGCGGAATTCGGGCCACGGTATGCCGTAGTCCTGCAGGCCGCGAAAACTGTCGTGCGCCCGCGGCTCGAAGTAGAGTTTTTCGAGGCACGCGAGGTGGCGCTCCGCGCTGTGGATCATTCCCGGGATCAGGACCAGCGTTTCGCCCCAATCGAAGAGGACAGCCTTGATCGGTTGCGCCATGGCGTATGCGCTGTCGCGGCCTACGCAAAGCGCAGTGCTTCGGCGGCAAGCCTGCGCGCCGCTTCCGCCGGGTTCGCTGCGCCGTAGATGGCGCGGCCGATCACCCCATACACGCGGCAACCGGGGACCGCCGCGAAAGTGGCGGCAATGGTGCCGCCGAGCGCGCCAATCCCCGGCACGAACAGCACCGGCTGCTCCAGTTTTTCCACCAGCCAGCGCGCGTGATGCCGGAGCTTGTCCGGCGTGTTGCCCGGGATCACGAAATGATCCACTCCGATCTCGATCGCCTTGCGGAAAATTTTGTCGAGCGCGTCGTCGATGACGTAGCCGCCTCCGCTGGCGTTGTAATCGGGAAACGGCAGATCACCTCCTACGATCGGCAGGAGGCGGTGTTGGTAGGCGCTTCCGGCGAACTCGACCACCGCGCGCGGACCAGCGATCGGAAACAAAATCAGGCCATCCACGCCCGCTTCTTTGCAGGTTGCCGAAAACTTCGGCGCCATGTCGGGCACATCCGGACCGGCCTTTTGGTGGTCGTATATGAGCGGCAGATCGGTTACGGCGCGCAGATGGCGGACCGCCCCACCAAGTCCCAGGCGCAAAGTGGCGGTAAGGCCCACCTTGTACGCGACGATGCCCTCTAACTTGGTGGTCTGGTCGACGACCCGCTTCATATCGTCGAGTGATTCCATGTCGAGCGCAACCACGATCCCGTGTGTCGTCCGCAGCCGGACGTCATGCCATTTTGCGACCGCCGCGCGCGCCAGTCGCCCGTCGGGCAGACGACATGATGCGTCCGGCACCGGATAAACGATGGTCTTGTTCATGGCTGCGTTTCCCGCTTTCGTTGCTTGACGGTCACCCGACGGCGCAGAGGACATTCACGGCGGCGGCGCCACAGATTATCGCCCAGGTAACTCAACCGAGCCCATACTCTTTCCAGCGTTTGAGCACGAGTTGCTCGTCTTCGGGGGCCGGGGCCACGGTCGGCGGAAAACGCTCGCCGCCCCATTCCGGCCGGCGCTGGAAATGCCAGTTGCGTGTCGCGTCGATCAGCACGCGGTTCCAGATCCCCGAGCCAAGCTGGTTGATGTCGCGCTCTTCGAGCGGAGTGCTCGGGTCAAGGGGATGCCCGAACAGCCCCGGGAACACGAC
Source organism: Betaproteobacteria bacterium (assembly GCA_023266235.1). Lineage (GTDB taxonomy): Bacteria > Pseudomonadota > Gammaproteobacteria > Burkholderiales > SG8-41 > PALSA-1004. The sequence goes on along the minus strand of JAHFRL010000078.1, from coordinate 9,755 downwards.
GATGCCGCCGTGTCCGGCGTTGACGCGGTAGGCAATGGCCCAGTCGATCTGCTCGTAGCGCGTCACGTCGATGTCCTCCTCGAACACGAACACGTGCTTGTAGCGCCCTTGGCCGGCGCTCGCGCCCCAGAGCGCCGCCGCGATCTGCTTGGGCTGCCCCTGGTACTGCTTGCGGATCTTGACGTAGATGTTGATGCCGCAGGTGATGGGATCAGCATAGACGTCCAGAACGGCGGGTATGCCCGCCGCGTTGAGCACGTTCCAGGCGATAGCGGCACGCTGGACCGAGGAAATCACGGCGTTCTCGCTGTACGATCCGGGCATGTTGCCTTCCTGCGTCCCGCGCAGTATCGGGTCGTTCCGATGCGTCACGCACGTCACCTGGATTGACGGCCGCGGGGTGGGGATGTCGGACACGTAACCGGTGAACTCCGCGAACGGCCCCTCGATCTCGAACGTTGCCGGATCAGGATCGATCAGTCCTTCGATCACGATTTCGGCGCTCGCCGGCACCTCGAGGTCCACCGTCTCGCACTTGACCAGCGGCACCGGCTCGTTGCGATACGCGCCCAGCACGTCGAATTCGCAGACGCCGGCCGGCAAGGGACTGCCGCCCAGGAAACCCATGATCGGGTCCCAGCCGATCACGCAGGCGACCGGCATTTTCTGTTTGCGGTCGGCATACTTCGCGAAGTGCTGCCCCCAGTGCTGACCGCCCTTGATCAGAAGCGAGGGGATGGTGTTCTTCCTGCCGACCATGCCCCGGTAGATGCCGACGTTCTGAACCCGCGTGTCCGGGTCCCGCGTGACGATGCAGGCGTAGGTATTGATATAGCGGCCGCCTTCGAGAAAATGCCACTTGGGCACCGGGAACTCAAGAAGATCAACGTCGGGGCCCTTGACGATGTTTTCCTTGACCGGGCCCGTCGCCACGATACGCGGCGGAACCTGTTCCCGGTTTTTCTTCATGACGTACTGCACGATCTCCTGATTGCTGATGTCCTTGGGAAAACCAAGCGCAAGAGCGAGGCGCCGGCGCGTGCCGATGCCGCCGGTGAAGACCTTACTCCCGCGGGTCTTCTCATAGCCCACGATATTCTCAAACAGCAGCGCGGGTCCCTTGCGCTCGAGCACCTTGCGGGAAATCGTCCCGATCTCCCGGTCCCAGTTGACCGGCGCCTTGATCCGGTGCAGTTCGCTGGCGTGCTCCAGGAGCGCAATCCACTCCCGCAGATCCATGCAGCCCATGATCATGCTCCTACACTGTGCACGCCCCGCCTCCACCTTCCCCGCGGCTTGCACCCAAATTGTTTCCGGAGGCGTTTCTGCGATAATACCCGATCAATCCGGGCGCGAATACCCGATCAATCCGGGCGCGATGAAGCACCGGCGTGCGGGTCGCCGCGCGACTTGCCGGCGCGAGCATGGCGTCGGTAACGCTGAAGGAACGGATCATGACCAGAACGGCTGTCCCGATCGTCATCGCGATGCTTGCGTGCGTCGCGATGCCTGACCTCCATGCGCAAGGCTACCCAAACCGGGCGGTGCGTATCATCGTTCCCTATCCGCCGGGCGGAACGGCGGACCTGCTGGCGCGCCTCGTGGGACAGAAACTGACCGACGCGCTGGGCCAGTCCTTCATCGCCGATAACCGCGGCGGCGCAGGAGGCAACATCGCGACCGAAATTGCGGCGAAATCACCGGCGGACGGCTACACGCTGCTCATGGGAAACGCCCCGGTACTCGCCATCAATCCGAGTCTGTACGGCAAGGTTCCGTTCGATCCGGTGCGCGATTTTGCCCCGGTCAGCATGGTTGCGAACGTTCCCCTGCTCCTCGTCGTACACCCGTCCCTTCCCGTCGGAACGGTCAAGGAACTGATCGCCCTTGCCAAGGCGCGCCCGGGTCAAATCAATTACGCCGCGGCGGGCGGTGGCAGCACGACCCATCTCGCGATGGAGCTGTTCAAGACCATGGCCGCCGTCGACCTGGTGCAGATTACCTACAGAGGCAGTGGGCCGGCCTTGACTGCGCTGGTGAGCGGGGAAGTGCCCGTCATGTTCGAACTCTTTCCGACTGCAATCTCGCATGTCAGGGGCGGGAAGCTGCGTGCGCTCGCCGTGACGAGTCCGGCGCGCTCATCGCTGATGCGTGAGTTGCCGGCCGTGGCGGAGACCGGGCTGCCCGGTTTTGACGTCGCCTCCTGGTTCGGCGTGCTCGCGCCGGCGGGCGCCCCGAGAGAGGTCATCTCGAGACTGAATGCCGAAATCGTGAAGATGCTCGGGTCACCGGAGATGCAGGAACGTTTCGCGAACCTTGGCGCCGAGCCGCGTCCCAGCACGCCCGAGCAGTTCGCCCAGTTGATCCCGGCGGAAATGAAGAAATGGGCGAAGGTCGTCAAGGACTCGGGGGCGCGGATCGAGTGAAATCGCCCGCTCACGCTTGCATCGCGAGAGCGTGTTGCGCCTGCGCTCAGCCGATCGGCAATGCCGGCTACGTCAAAATGGCGCGAATCCTGAGAGGCGTGGGGTCATCGCATGGTGCGAGGGGCATGCGAGCGGATCGGCTTCGTAGACGGAGAGACGCGAAAAGACAGAAAACCCGACGTGTTCTTGATCTTGAGCTTTTCTCTGTGACCTCTGTGGCTAATCAGCTTTTCTGTTGTCGCTGCGCGTACATTTCACGAAACGTTTTTCCCTGCGGCGCGGGCATATCGCGGCCCGCGGTCCAGCCACTGCCGAACGGCAGATTATGAATAAGTTTGTCCGCACCGCCCATCCAGCGCAGTATCCTGACGCCGATTTTCGACGCTAGCGCATACAGCGCGGGGCGTTCCGCCGTCCGGCTCCACAGCCAGAGTCCGAGACTTTCAACCCATGGCCGCAGCCCGCGCTCGAATTGTTTCTCGCGCAGCTTGCGCATTAAATCGGGCAGCGGGATCTTGACCGGGCAGACGACACCGCACTGGTTGCACAAGGTCGACGCGTGCGGCAAATCGAGCGCATTCTCGAGTCCGACGTAGGTCGGCGTCAGGATAGCACCCATCGGCCCCGGGTAGACCCAGCCGTAGGCGTGGCCGCCGACGCTTTGATACACCGGGCAGTGGTTCATGCAGGCGCCGCAGCGGATGCAGCGCAGCATGGCCTGCATGTCGCTGCCGATCAGTTTGGTGCGGCCGCCATCGAGCAGGATGATGTGGAAATGTTCGGCGCCGGCCGCATCCTGCGCGTCCTTGATCCCGGTCGTGAACGAAATGTAATTGGAAATCGACTGGCCGGTCGCCGAGCGCGGCAGCAGCCGCAGCAGCGTCGTTACGTCTTCGAGTGTCGGCACCACTTTCTCGATGCCGGTGATCGCGACGTGCACGCGCGGCAGTGTCGTCACCATGCGGCCATTGCCTTCGTTGGTGACGATCAGCGTGGTGCCGGTCTCGGCAACGATGAAATTGGCGCCGGAAATCCCCATGTCGGCCGACAGGAAATGCGAGCGCAGCATTTCGCGCGCCTCGCGTGTCAGCTCGGCAGCAGCGGTTTTGCGCGGCAGATGGTGCTTTTCCTCGAACAGGTCGGCGATCTCATCCCGGCCCTTGTGGATCACCGGCGCGATGATGTGCGACGGCGGCTCCTGCGCCAGCTGCAGGATATATTCGCCGAGATCGGTCTCGATCACCCGCACACCGGCGGCTTCGAGCGCGTCGTTCAACGCGCATTCCTCGCTCACCATCGATTTCGACTTGACCGCCTTGCGCACGCTGTATTTCGCCGCGAGCTCGCAGACGATGCGATTGACATCCGCGGTGGTCTCGGCCCAGTGCACGATTGCGCCGCGCGCGGTCGCGTTGCGTTCGAATTCCTCGAGATAAGCGTCGAGGCTGTCAAGCGCGCGGTCGCGGATCGCCGCGGCGGCGGTGCGCAGGTCCTCGAAGTTGTCGAGCTCGCTTACGCGGTCGGCACGGCTCTTGACGAAGTTGCTTTGCAGCTTCCTCAGCGCGGCTTGCAGCTTCCGGTCGGCGAGCTTCTCGCCGCTCCGGGCTTTGAAATGCATGGAGGCTACTTGCATAAGAATCCTATTTACCGCCAAAGCCCGCACCGAGGCAAGCCCGGCGCGAACTTCAGCGACGCAAGCCGATTACGGCATCCGGTAGCGCGCAACGGCGGCGTCATTCCACGCCAGGCCGTTGCCGGGCCGGTCGGCGGCAACCGCCATGCCGTCCACGATGCGCAGCGGTTCGGCGAGAACGGGATTCGCCCAATCGACGTATTCGAGCCAGTGCGCGGTCGGCGTCGCCGCCAACAGGTGCGCGCTGACCTCGGGATACAGGTGGGATGACATCTTTATCCCACGCGCCTGTGCAAGTGCGGCCGCGCTTTGCCAGCCGGTCACGCCACCGATGCGTTCGAGGTCCGGCATCACGTAGTCGCACGCGCGGGCGTCGAGCGCTTTTTCCATGTTGTAAACTTGCGAGAAGTTTTCGCCGATCTGAACCGGCAGCGCGAGTACCTTGGCGATCCGGGCGCAGCCTGCGTAATCGTCGTGACGGATCGGCTCCTCGAGCCAGTACGCGCCCTCGCTTTCAAGCGCTTGCCCGCGCCGGATTGCCTCGTCGACCGACAGCGCCTGGTTGTAGTCGACCGGAATCGCGATCTCGTCGCGCACGCGCCTGCGCACCGCTCGCAATGCCGCCACATCGTCCTCCAGCGTCGGATAGCCGAGCCGCAGCTTGACCGCGCGGAATCCGCCTGCGAGCAGCTTCTCGGCCTCGTCGGCGAGCTGGGGTTCCGGCATCAGCCCGAGCCCGTTGCTGTTGTAGGCGGGAACCGGCCGCGCCTCGCCGCCGAGATAGCGTGCGAGCGGCAGCCCGGCGGCCTGCGCGAGCGCGTCCCAGCACGCGACGTCGAACATTGCCATCGCCATGCGCACGATGCCCTCCACGCCGATCAGCCTGAAGCGCTTGGCATGCGCGGCCCACAGCGCTGGTGGATTGACGCGTTCGCCCTTTACCCCTTCCAGTACGACATCAAGCAGACGCGCGATCGCAGGCGCGGCGGCATCGACGTAGCAAAACTGCCACGCATGGCCCGTGACGCCTTCTTCGGTTTCGACGTCGATGAGCAGCAGCGGCGCTGCGCGCACCGTCGCGGCGCTGGTGCCGAGCACAAAACACATCGGCACCTTGACGCCGACGGCGCGCACCGCGCGCACCGTCAGGCGCGGATGCGTCATGTCAAGTGCGGCGGCCGTCCGCATGCAGCGCCAGGATATCCCACACTGCGCGATTGGCGGGCGTCGGCACGCCGACGGCCTTGCCGAGTTCGACCACGCCACCGCTCAGCCACGCCACCTCGAGCGGCCTGCCGCGTTCGAGATCATGGTGCATGGACGAAGTCATGCTCTCCGGCAGGCCATCGCAGAACGCGAGGCGTTTGTCGGCGTAGTCTTCGGCCAGCGCGACCCCTTGCGCGCGCCCCACGGCAACCGCTTCCCGCATGATATCGAGCAGAAAAGCTCGCGACTGCGAATGCGCGCGGACCGGCCCGATCGGCACCCGCATGGTCGTGGTCGTTGCCGACAAACCGACCAGGAACACGAACTTTTCCCAGATTTCGCGCCGGATGTCGGCGCTGAGCTCTGCATTGATGCCCGCGCGCTTGCACGCATCAAGCAACGTTTCGGCACGCGCCGAAGGCGTGCCGTCGTATTCGCCGAAGAGCAATCTTTGCATCTTACCGGTGTGCCTGATCACGCCGGGACGCGCAATCGCGGTAGCGATGTAGCAAACGCCGCCCATCACCGCCTTGTCGCCGAACACGCGCCGCAGTATGTCGTCTTTCTGCACGCCGTTCTGGAACGATACGATGCCGGTGTGCGGGCCGAACAGCGGCACGATTGATTTCGCGGCGGCCTCGGTGTCCCACAGCTTGACGGAAAAGAGCACAAGATCGACCGATTCCAGCGTGCGCGGATCGTCCGTCACCCGCACTTTTGGCAGGTGGATATCACCGAGCTCGCTTTCGACTTTGAGCCCGTGGTCGCGCATTGCGGCCAGATGCGCGCCGCGTGCGATGAAAGCGACATCGCACCCCGCCTGCGCCAGCCGCGCGCCGTAATAACCGCCGACGCCGCCTGATCCCATGATCGCAATTTTCATGTTTGGGAATCGAGGATTGAGGATTTTGCTTCGCCCCTCATCCCTCATCCCCCTCCTCCCCTGCCAGCACTTCGGCAACATGCAGGACCTTCGTCTTCGTGTCGCCGCGCCGGCGCAACCGCCCCTCGATGTTGAGCATGCAGCCGAGATCGCCGAGCACGATCGCGTCGGCGCCTGTGGCGAGCGCGTTTTCGCACTTGTTGTCGGCGAGCCGTGCCGAGATGTCGCCGAATTTGATCGAGAAGGTGCCGCCGAAGCCGCAGCAGGTCTCGGTTTCATTCATTTCCTTGAGGCTGAGCCCGGCGACCATTGCGAGCAGCGCGCGCGGCTGGATCTTCACGCCCATCTCGCGCAGCCCCGCGCACGAATCGTGGTAGGTAACCGTGCCATCGAACGATGCCGATATACGCTCGAGCTTCGCCACATTGACGAGAAAATCGGTGAGCTCATACGTTTTTTCGCACAGGCGCTTGACGCGTTCGAGTTCCTGCGGCTGATCGGAAAAAAGATCAGGGTAGTGCGTGCGGATCATGCCCGCGCACGATCCCGACGGCGCAACGACATAATCGCACGCCTCGAACTCGGCGAGCACCTTGCGCGCGAGTGCCAGCGCCGATTTGCGGTCGCCCGAGTTGTAGCCCGGCTGGCCGCAGCAGGTCTGCATTTTGGGTACGATGACCTCGCAGCCGGCGTTCTCCAGCAGCTTGAGCGCGGCGAAGCCGATGCTCGGCCGCATCAGATCGACAAGACAGGTAACGAATAAACCAACGCGCATGGTATGGAGCATTCAGCATTCAGCATTCAGCATTCAGCATTCAGCATTCAGCATTCAGCATT
>JAHFRL010000078.1:0-2670 GCA_023266235.1 Betaproteobacteria bacterium | reverse complement strand
AGCATTCAGCATTCAGCATTCAGCATTCAGCATTCAGCATTCAGCATTCAGCATTTGGAACTCGGCGCTGGCGCCGGTTCAATCAGCCCGCGCGCCGGAGTCCTTGACCACCTTCGCCCACTTGATACGCTCGCGGCGGATGTGTTCGGCGAACTGCTCGGGCGTGCTGCCGACCGGCTCGATGCCGTCACGCAGAAAGCGCTCGCGGATGTCGGGCATGGCCAGCACCTTGACGATTTCGGCATGCAGCCGCCCGACGATCTCCTTCGGCGTACCCGCCGGCACCGCGACGCCGGCCCACGAGATCGATTCGTATCCGGGCACGCCGCTTTCGGCGACCGTGGGCACCGCGGGCAGCGATGGAAACCGCTTCGCGCTGGTGATCGCCAGCATGCGCAGCTTGCCCGCCTGCACGTGCGGCAGCGAGCTGACGATCTGGTCGAAGATCAGCGCAAGCTGGCCGCCGACGATGTCGCCCATCACCTGGCCGCTGCCCTTGTACGGGATGTGGACGATATCGACGCCGGCCATGGTCTTGAACAGTTCCGTCGTCATGTGCGTCGCGGTGCCCACGCCCGAAGAGCCGTAGTTGAGCTGGCCGGGTTTCGCCTTGGCGATCGCGATCAGCTCCTTAACGTTTTTCGCGGGAATCGACGGATGCACGACCAGGATCAACGGCAGCGAGCCGACCTGCGTGACCGGCGCGAAATCCTTCTCCGGATCGAACGGCAGCTTGCGGTAGAGAAACTGGTTGATCGCCATGATCCCGGTCACCGCGGTGACCATGGTGTAGCCGTCGGGCGGGGATTTCGCCGCCAGCTCGGCGCCGATCGAACCGCCTGCGCCGGGCCGGTTGTCGACCACCACCTGCTGGCCCATGGCTGCGGAGAGCTTCTGCGCCAGCAGCCGCGCGACGATGTCGGTCGAGCCGCCCGGCGCGTAGGGAACGATGTAGCGGATCGGCTTGCTCGGGTACGGCTGCGCAAAGAGCGCACCCGAGCTCACGAACAGCGCCAGCGCAACGAGTAAAGATAGTGTTGTGCGCATACTCCCTCCCCAGGTCGAGCTGTTGATTATCGCAGAAAACCGCCTTGCAGCCGCTCTCGCTTTTCACTCATCATTCATCACTCATCACTGCCCTTTATGCCATGCCGAGCGGTTCGGGCAAATCGTCACGCACCTTGCCCGGCCGCGCGCTCCGTGCGCGGCACGTAACCATGCGCGGTTGTGCAAAGCAACGCGAGGGTGTAGCTTGATCGAAAGCCCGGCTACCAAAGAAACAGCCCGCGCCGTCACACCGAAGCAGCCCTTCCGCCATGCCAAGGACGAAACGCAGCGCCCGGCGCGAGGCTCTCGGCCTCACCAAAGCCGAGTTTGCCGTGCTGAAGCGGCTGCGGACGCCGCGCAAGATCCGCGATTTCGTCACCGCCATCCGCGCCAACTTCGAGCCCCAGGGCGATACCTGCCTGTCGGTGCGCGACGTGCTGCGCCAGCGCCGCGCGCATTGCATTGAAGCGGCCATGCTCGCGGCGTGCGCGCTGTGGGTGCACGGCGAGCCGCCGCTGCTCATGGACATGCAAGCGGAGCACGACTTCGACCACGTGGTCGCGCTGTTTCGCCGGCGCGGCTGCTGGGGCGCGATCACCAAGAGCAACGACGTGTGGTTGCGCTCGCGCGACCCGGTCTACCGCACGCTGCGCGAGCTCGCGATGTCATATTTCCACGAATACGCGAACGAGCGCGGACAAAAATCGCTGCGCAGCTATTCGCGCGCGTTCGATCTGCGCCGGCTCGCTCCGAAGTTATGGGTCACGAACCCGCAGCACTGCTGGGATGTCGGCGAACAGCTCGAAGCAATCCGGCACTATCCGCTGGTCACCCGGGCGCAACTGCGGCTGCTGCATCGCCGCGACGCGATGGAACGCAAAATCGGCAAGCTGCTCGAGTTTCGACCGCAGCGACGGAAATAAGACGCGGGTGATATGGCTAGTAATTGGGGGCGCGGGCCGATCCGGAAAATGATCCACGCTTTTGAGCAAAGCCTGAAAACTTATCCGCCGATCGCGCCCGGCGCACCGGATGATTTCAAGCCCACCGGCCCGCGCGGTTAGCATGTCTGAACAGGAAAATAATGATTCCGACGCCGAAAGCTATAATGATAGATCGCGCCCGGAAACTCGGTGCGCAGCGGTCGAGTCGTACCCAGCCCAACATCTTTATGCAATTAGATTCTATGGTTATTGTCAAGCTTGGCAAGAAAAGCGTTTAGGATCGAAGGGCGTTTGATACTTGTTGATCGACCAAGCCTGCCCCCTTAACTTCACGTATAGGAATATCATGGCGAGACGGAAATATTCGTTGCGATTTGATAACTTAAGAGAAAAATGGATTCTCAAGAATGATATGAGCGAGAAGATTGTGAGAATCTTCGATACCAAGGAAGACGCCACTCGTGCTGGAGTATTGCGGAAAGCGCTTGGGCGACAAGGTGGTACCGTTAGGGTTCGTAAGAGCAACGGCGTATTTGAGGAGGAAAGGACATTCCCCAATATGGAATAACGGAGGTCCGTGGGTTGAATGGCTGAGGAAAAGTTACCCTATCTATTCCGGGCACCCAGGGGACAACCCGTTCATGCCGGGTGTAATAATTTCCCGTTTCCTTTTGTGGGG
>JAHFRL010000258.1 GCA_023266235.1 Betaproteobacteria bacterium | reverse complement strand
AAACAAGGTGCGTATCATCGGCGGCGAATGGCGCAGCCGCATTATTGCGTTCCCGCCTCGCGTAGATTTGCGGCCCACTCCCGATCGCGTACGCGAGACGCTGTTCAACTGGCTTGGTCAAGACCTCACCGGTAAAACCTGCCTCGATCTGTTCGCCGGCAGCGGCGCGCTCGGGTTTGAAGCCGCCTCGCGCGGCGCAAAACGCATCGTGATGGTCGAGCGCGATCCGGGTGCGTTCCGCGCGCTGCAGGCGAATGCCGCGGCGCTCAATGCCGGTGCAGTGGAACTCAAGCGGGCGGATGCGTTAGAATTCCTACGCGCCGACGACGGAATCTATGACGTTGTTTTCCTCGATCCGCCGTTCCGCGCGGATTACCTGCCGCAAGTGCTGCCCGCGTTGATCCCGCGCCTTGCGCCGGGCGCTATGGTCCACGTCGAGGCGCCGCAGGCGCCCGCGCTTCCGTCATCGTGGGAAATCTGGCGCAGCGGCCGCGCAGGTGCGGTGACCCACCAACTGTTGAAATGGACAGGCCATGAACTTTAAAGCCGTGTACCCGGGCACTTTCGATCCGATCACACTCGGCCACGAGGATCTGGTGCGCCGCGCCTCCAGGCTGTTCGATGAGCTGATCGTCGCCGTCGCCGACAGCCACGCCAAGCAGCCGTTTTTCACGCTCGATGAGCGCGTAGCGATGGCGAAGAAAATGCTCGCCGCTTGCAAGAACGTGAAGGTGATCGGCTTCTCGGGGCTGCTGATGAAGTTCGTGCAGCAGCACGGCGCCAGGGTCGTGGTGCGCGGCCTGCGCGCGGTGTCCGATTTCGAGTACGAATTCCAGCTCGCCGGCATGAACCGCGACCTCTATCCTGACGTTGAAACCATGTTTCTGACGCCCGGCGAGCAGCATATGTTCGTGTCGGCGACCATCGTGCGCGAAATCTCGATCTTCGGCGGCAATGTCACCAAGTTCGTTTCCCCCTACGTCGCGCAACAGTTGCGTGCGAAAATCAAGCGGATGGGCGGCAAATAGCAAAGCAGGATCAGTTATGGCACTGATGATTACCGACGAATGCATCAACTGCGACGTGTGCGAGCCGGAGTGCCCGAACGGCGCGATTTCGGCCGGCGCGGAGATCTACGTGATCGATCCCAAGCTGTGCACCGAGTGCGTAGGCCACTACGACAAGCCGCAGTGCGTTGCGGTGTGTCCGGTCGATTGCATCCCGCTCGATCCCAGCCATGTCGAGAGCAAAGAGCAGTTGTACGAGAAGTATTTGCGCCTGACGACTCCGAAGGTCAGTTAAGGAGAGAAGCTGGGGGAGAGACGAGAGACGTAACATCTTGTGCTTTTCCCGCCTCTCGTCTATCGCCTTGCGTCTTTCGGCTCTTAGCGCTGGCAGCGCGGGCAGTAATATGTCGCGCGCTGTCCTTGCACGAACGCGCGCACCGGCGCGCCGCAACCGAAGCATGGCTCGCCGTGGCGGTCGTAGACCATGAACTCGCTCTGGAAGTAACCGGCCTGGCCGTCGCTGTTAAGGTAATCGCGCAGGCTCGAGCCGCCGGCGCCGATCGCGAGCATGAGCGTCTCCTTGAGTTTTTCGACCAGTACAGTGTAGCGTGCAAGCCCGATGCGCCGCGCCGGCGTCTTCGGATTAATGCCGGCGCGAAACAGTGCCTCGTTGGCGTAGATGTTGCCGATACCGGCGACGAGATGGCTGTCCATCAGCGCTAGCTTGATTGCGGCGCTGCGCTTGCGCGTCTCGCGATAAAGCCACGCGCCGTCGAACTCCTCGCTCAGCGGCTCCGGTCCCATGTCCCTCAGCAGCGGATGCGACAGCGCGTCGCCCTTGTGCCACAGCACGAGACCGAAGCGGCGCGGATCGCGCAGCCGCACCACCGTGCCGTCCGCCATCACCAAGTCGAAATGATCATGCGGTTCCGGCGCGGTTGTGGCATCGACCAGCCACAGCCGCCCCGACATGCCGAGGTGCACGATCAGCGTGCCGCGGCCGCAGTCGAACAGCAGGTATTTGCCGCGGCGGCCGATTGCGCGCACCGTCGCGTCCGCCACCAGCTGCGGCAGATTAC
>JAHFRL010000196.1 GCA_023266235.1 Betaproteobacteria bacterium | reverse complement strand
GACGTCCTTGCCGCCAAAGCGGGTCTCCATTTCGACCACTTCCCCGGGTTTCACGCCGAGTTGACTCGCCATTGCCTTGACTTCACCGCTGTCGAGCGTATTCAAGCCCGGTTTCATACTGCGCAGATTGAAGAACAACTTCCGCTGCGCCTTGGTGGTCGCGATCTTGACGATGCGCCAGTTGCGCAGTATGAATTCGTGCATTTCGGCGCGGATCCAGTGCACCGCGAACGAAACCAGCCGCACGCCGCGCTCGGGATCAAAGCGCTTGACTGCTTTCATCAGCCCGATGTTGCCTTCCTGGATCAGGTCGGCCTGCGGCAGACCGTAACCCATGTAGCCGCGCGCAATGGCGACCACCACGCGCAGGTGCGATACGATCAGCTGCCGCGCCGCCTCGAGGTCGTCATGATCGCGCAAACGGCGCCCGAGATCGGTTTCTTCCTGTTGCGACAGGATCGGGAAACTGTTGACGGTCTGGATATAGCTATCCAGGCTGCCGGTCGCGGACGGAATCGGTAAAGCGAAACTGGTCATTCCTAAACCCCCTTTGCCAAGAATTTTAGCACTCTCGACCTTCGAGTGCCAGAAGCCTTGAAAGTTCCTGTTTTGGATCCGATTTGTATGGGGTTATGTCAAACTAACAACATTATAAACAATTACTTACCTGCTCCAGGTTCGATCAGCGCCAGATGCCGGCCGACCGACAGCCAAGCCGCGAACCAGCCCAGCGCGGCGGGCAAAGCCAGCAGGCTCAGGCTGTCACCCAAACTCAGGTGTTTGAGCTGAATGAGCGTCGCGTAGACGTGCGACAGCTCGCCGAGGTTGTGATTCAGCAGAGACACGCCGCCGCTCACGATCAGCCACGCGACGATGCCGCCCGCGCATCCCTGCAGCGCGCCGAAATACAGGAACGGCCGGCGGATGAAGGCATCGGTGGCGCCGATCAGCTTGATCACCTCGATCTCGTCGCGCTGCGTCAGCACCTGCAGGCGGGTGGTATTGAACGTGACGGCAACCAGCGCCAGCGCCAGCAGCGCGCCCAGTATCGCGACTGCCAGCCGGCCGAGCCGCAGCGCGGCATCGAGGCGCCGCGCCCACGCCGCGTCGAGCTGCACGTGCACGACGCGCGGCCACTGCTTGATCTCGTCGCGCAGCGCTTCGAGCGCCTGCGGCGTGCTGTCCCTCGCGTTGACGACAAACGCATCGGGCAGCGGGTTCTGCGGCAGGCTGTCGACGACGTCGGCGAGCTCGCTTGCTTGCTTGAGCTCCTGCAACGCCTGCTCACGCGGCACGAAGCGGAAGCGCTCCACGCGCGGGTTCTGCTTGAGGCGCGCCTCGATCTGCGCCACTTCGGCGCGGCTCGCGTCGAGCGCCATGAACGCGCTGACCTGCGGTTCGGCCGCCAGCTGGTGCGAGGATGCCTGCAAGTTGGCGATCACCACATAAAGCCCGACCGGCAGGCTGAGCGCGATGCCGATCACGAGGATGTTGAGCGCGGCCCCGAGCGGCGCGCGCGCAAGGCGGGCCAATGTCGCGCCGAAACTACGGGCATGCTGGGCGAGCCACGCCATCATGCCGCCGCCAATTCGCCGTGCCTGAGTGTGATCACGCGCGGCGCAAGCTGCGCGAGCAGCGCTTGGTCGTGGGTTGCGATCACCACCGTGACGCCAACCTGGTTGAACGAGCGGAACAGCTCGCCGATCTCAGCCGCATACTCGGCATCGAGATTGCCGGTCGGTTCATCAGCGAGCAGGATCGCCGGGCGGTGCACGATCGCGCGCGCGATGCACAGCCGCTGCTGCTCGCCGCCCGAGAGCGTGACCGGCAGCGCTTTTTCGTAGGCGAGCAGCCCGACCTTGTCGAGCGCTGCGCGGACGCGCCGCGCTGCGTCCTTCGCGCGGTATCCCGCGATCTGCAACGGCAGCGCCACATTGTCAAATACGCCGCGATCGAACAGCAGCTTGTGATCCTGAAAGATCAACCCGAACTTGCGGCGCAGAAATGGCACCGCGCGCGGCCTCAGCGCGCCGATATTCTGGCCGTTGACGATGACGCTGCCCGCAGTCGGGCGCTCGATGGCAACCAGCAGTTTCAGCAGCGTGGTCTTGCCGGCGCCGGAATGGCCGGTGATGAACACGAGCTCGCCGGTTCCGATCGTGAACCCGACATCCTTCAATGCCTGGGGCCCGCCGGGGTAGCGCTTGGAAACGTGACTGAGAGAAATCATAGGATTGAGGATTGAGGATCGAGGATCGAGGGAAAGGGCAGGAAATGCCTCAATCCACAATCCTCGCTCCTCAATCCTGCCTTATCCCAGCAACGCATCGACGAATTCCTCGGCGTTGAACGGGTGCAGATCCTCGAGCGCTTCGCCGACGCCGATGAAGCGCAGCGGAATCGGCCTGGTGCGTGCGGTGTTGGATCGCAAGTGTGCGATGGCCGCAATCACGCCGCCCTTGGCCGTGCCATCGAGCTTGGTCAGCACGAGCCCGGTGACGCCTATCGCAGCGTCGAATGCCATGACCTGACTCAACGCGTTCTGGCCGGTGTTGGCATCGAGCACCAGCAGGACTTCGTGCGGCGCGCTGGGCTGCGCCTTGGCGATCACGCGCTTTACTTTCCTGATTTCTTCCATCAGGTGCAGTTGCGTCGGCAGCCGCCCGGCAGTGTCGGCGAGCACAATGTCGGTGCCACGCGAGCGCGCGGCGCTGATGGCATCGAAAATCACCGCCGCCGCATCGCCCGATTGCTGCGCGATCACGGCGACATTGTTGCGATCGCCCCATACCTGCAGCTGCTCGCGCGCCGCGGCGCGAAACGTGTCGCCGGCGGCAAGCAGCACCGACTTGCCGGCTTGCTGGTAATAGCTGGCGATTTTGCCGATCGAAGTCGTTTTGCCGGCGCCGTTGACGCCGGCAAACATGATGATGAACGGTTTGTGCGTGGTCACGTCGAGCGGCACCGCGATGGGCTTGAGCAGCGCGAGCAGCGCATCGCGCAGCGCCTGCCTGAGCTCGCGCGGTTCGCGCAAGCCGCCATGCCGCGCCGCGGTGCGCAACGCATCGATCAGAAAGCCGGTCGCGGCAACGCCGACATCGGCCGCGAGCAGCGTGATTTCGAGTTCCTGGTAGAACTGCTCATCAATGTTGCCGCCATTGAACAGGGCGGAGAGATCCGTGTTCAGCAGCTCGCGCGTGCGCGCAAGCCCCTGTTTAAGCCGTTGGCCCCAACTTGTGCCGGCCGTAGCGTTGGACTGCAGGAAACTAAACATGGGCAGGGCAGTCAGAATCAGTGCGTGGGACTGTGGGCGGTTTCATGGTGCGCGCGATATGTCGCGCGCAAGCGCAGTAATTAACTTAAAATTCTAGCCGGAAAGCATCTGCCGGACTACCAAAACCCTCTTACTTTCGGGATGCCGCATGTCATTCGAGTATTTCAGCAGCGCTGTGCGCGCACGTTTATGCGCGCTGATTGCGCTATTGCCGCTCACCATCGCGGTCGCTGCCGCGCAAACCCATGAGCACCAGCTCGCGAACGGGCTGCGCGTGATCGTCAAGGAAGACCACCGGGCGCCGACGGTGGTGTCGATGGTCTGGTACAAGGCCGGCAGCATGGATGAATTCAATGGTACCACCGGTGTCGCGCACGTGCTCGAGCACATGATGTTCAAGGGTACCAAGGCGGTGCCAGCCGGCGAGTATTCGAAGCTCATTGCCGCGGCGGGAGGGCGGGAGAACGCATTCACCTCACGGGATATGACCGGCTACCACGTGCAGGTCCACAAGTCGCAGTTGCCGCTCGCATTCCGGCTCGAAGCCGACCGCATGGCGAACCTCGTCCTGTCCAAGGAGGAGTTCGCGAAGGAAATCAGGGTCGTGATGGAGGAGCGGCGGCTGCGCACCGACGACCAGGCGCAATCGCTGGTGTATGAACAGTTGATGGCAACCGCGCTCGACAGCCACCCGTACCGCATCCCGACCGTCGGCTGGATGAGCGATCTGGAGAACATGCGTGTCGAGGACGCGCGAGAATGGTATCGGCGCTGGTATGCACCCAACAATGCAATCGTGGTGGTCGTGGGTGATGTCAATTCGCAGGAAGTGTTTGCGCTCGCCGACCAATATTTCGGCAAAATCAAAGCCAAAGCGCTGCCGGAACGCAAACCGCAGGACGAACCCGCGCAGCGCGGCATCCGGCGCGTGACGGTCAAGGCGCCGGCCGAGCTGCCCTATCTGCTGATGGGTTACCGCGCGCCGGTCCTGCGCGATGTCGAGAACGACTGGGAGCCGTATGCGCTGGAAATGCTGGCCGGCGTGCTCGATGGCAACGAGGCGGCGCGGCTGAACAGTTCGCTGGTGCGCGGCGAAAAAATCGCCATTTCGGTCGATGCCGGTTATGACAACACGCAACGCGGCCCGGGCATGTTCCTGATGAGCGGGACTCCCAACACCGCACGGACTGTGGCCGACCTCGAGCAGGCATTGCGGCGCGAGATCGCGAAAATCGTGACCGACGGCGTCGGCGACGACGAACTGAAGCGCGTCAAGGCGCAGGTGGTGGCGGCGCAGGTGTTCCAGCGCGACTCGATGTTTTTCCAGGCGCGCCAGATTGGCTCGCTCGAGATCACCGGTTATTCGTACAAGACCATCGACCTCATGATCCGCAAGCTGCAGGAAGTCACCGCGGCGCAGGTGCAGGACGTGGCGAGAAAGTATCTGGTCGATGACAGCCTTACCGTCGCGGTGCTGGATCCGCAGCCGCTTGCGGGCCGCAAGCCGGCCGCAGCACCTGAAGGACTGCATCATGCGCAATAAACGGCTGCAACTATGGCTCGCGCTGGCGATATGCGTTATCTCCGCGCCCGCATATGCCCTGCTGCCGATCCAGCACTGGCAGACCAGGAACGGCGCGCAGGTCTATTTCGTCGCAAACCGCGATCTGCCGATGCTCGACGTGAGCGTGGATTTTCCGGCCGGCTCGGCGTTCGGCACGCGCGGGAAATCCGGGCTTGCCTCGCTCACTCAGGGTCTGCTCAAGCTCGGCGCCGGCGGTTTGTCGGAGGACGAGATCGCACGCCGCATGGCCGACGTCGGGGCACAGCTTGGCGGCCGCTTCGACAGCGACCGTGCCGGTATGTCGTTGCGCACGCTGAGCAGCGCCGGGGAAATGAAGGAGGCGCTCGATTTGCTGGCGCGCATCCTCCAGCATCCCGAGTTTCCGGCGGTCGTGCTGGAGCGCGAAAAGACGCGCATCATCGGCGCGATCAGGGAAGCCGACACCAAGCCTGAGGTCATTGCCAGCAGGAACTTCAGCGCGATGATTTACGGCGCTCATCCGTATGGCCTGCGCAGTTCAGGCGAAGCTGACACGGTCGCCCTTCTCACCCGCCAGGACTTGGTCGATTTCTATCGTCGCCATTACACCGTGGACCAGGCGGTGGTGGCGATCATGGGCAGTGTCAGCCGCGGCGAAGCTGAAGCCATCGCGGACCAGTTGACTGGCGAACTGCCGCGATCCGGTGGTCCGGCGGCCATACCGGACGTGCCGCCGCTGGAGCGCGCCGAGTCACGCATGATTGCCCACCCCGCGCTACAGAGTCATGTGCTGATCGGTGCGCCGGGGATCAAGCGCGACGATCCGGATTATTTTCCGCTGTTCGTCGGTAACTATATTCTCGGCGGCGGGGGCTTTGCGTCGCGCATACTCGGAGAGGTGAGAGAGAAACGCGGCCTTGCCTATTCGGCCTACAGCTATTTCTCGCCGCTGAAGGAGCGGGGCCCGTTCATGATCGGGCTGCAGACGCGCAAGGACCAGGCCGGCGAGGCGCTGGCCGTGGTGCGCGCGACGCTCAAGGAATTTCTCGCCCAGGGGCCGACCGCCGATGAGCTGAAGAAAGCCAGGCAGAACCTCGTCGGCGGGTTCCCTCTCAGGATCGACAGCAATCGCAAGATCCTCGACTATCTCGGCATGATCGGCTTCTACCGGCTGCCGCTCACTTATCTTGACGACTTCGTCCCCAACGTCGAGAAAGTCACGCTCGCTGATATCCGCGACGCGTTCGCGCGCCGCGTCGATCCCGAGCGCATGGTGACCGTGATCGTCGGCGCCGATGAAGCGGGGCTTGGCTCCGCCAAATGACTAACACCCATCTCAAGAAAACCAAAACGACAATTAGCCGCAGATAAACGCGGTGATTTCAAT
>JAHFRL010000195.1 GCA_023266235.1 Betaproteobacteria bacterium | reverse complement strand
CTTGCAGGCGGGTGTGCTCAGCGTGGTGGTAATGGCATTGCTGTTGTTGGCGCGGAAGCTGTCCGGCGCGGGGCGCTGAATATGCTTACTTCGTTGGGCGCCCTGTTTCTTATTGCCATCGGTTCCGGTGTGCTTGCGGTGGTGTATCGCGGCTGGCGAGACGGCGAGTTGCCAGTCGGATCGAAGGGCTTACAAGCGTACCGGCCTAATCGCGAAGACAATCCGGTGGCCTTCTACGCGTTCCTCGTTCTGTATGTTTGCGGTGGCATTGCACTCGCAGTTTGGGGGCTGCTGGTGCTGGTCGGAATGGCACCACCGCTGAAGTTACGGTGAGCGCGTGGGAACGCCTAACCGGCCCATCGAGACGGACCTCAAGCTTCCCCCAAATTAGTTGACACTTCGGGCTAACGACTCGGAGGTGTGCAATGGCAAGATCAGGCCCTCGGAAGGTGGCGAGGTATGGAGATCGGTTCAAGGCAACGGCGGTGAAGCTGAGCAGTCTGCCTGGGGTATTGATTCAGGATGTGGCCGCGGCGCTGGACATTCACCCGTTCATGCTATCGCTGTGGCGCAAGCAGGTTCGTGAGGGGGTGATCGTGGCCAAGAGCGCGAAGCTGAACGTGCAGACCGTGGCGGAGTTGAGGCGGTTGCGAGAGCTGGAGCGCCGCTACAAGGTGCTCAGAGAGGAGCATGAACTCCTAAAAAAAGCCATCCGGTTTGCTTCGGATCGAAAGCGGAAGTCTTCGAATTCATTGAAGCAAACCGGGCCGAATACAAGATCACGGCGATGTGCAGGCTCTACGGGGTGACGCGGGCAGGCTACTACGCCTGGTGCTCACGCGGGAAGTGTGCCCGGGCGCGGCGCAATGAACAGCTTGAACAACGCATCCGGGCAGTACACGGCAAGAGCCGCGGCACTTATGGGAGCCCCCGCGTGCATCGGGCGCTCAGCCGCCGAGGATGTCGCGTGAGCGAGAACCGGGTGGCTCGCCTGATGCGCGTGCACGGTATAAGAGCGCGGGTGGCCACGATCCGCTATACGAACCCTGCCATGCAACGCTACTACGCGGCGATCCCGAACCGGCAGCTTGATGTCGCGCTCACGCATCCGGATCAGGTGTGGGTGGGCGACATTACGTATCTGAAGGTGGGCGGCATCTACCGATATCTTGCGGTGGTGATGGATAAATACTCGCGGCGGGTGTTGGGCTGGGCGTATGGCAAGAGAAAGGACGTTGCCCTTACGCTGCAGGCGCTCGAGCGCGCGGTTCGCTACCGTAAGCCCCCGCCGGGTTTGATCTTCCACACCGACCGGGGGATCGAGTATGCCGCGGGAATATTCAAGCAGCGCGCCGCCCAGTTGGGCATCGTGCAGAGCATGAACCGCCCTGGCAAAGTGACGGATAATGCCTACATCGAATCGTTCTTCCATTCCATGAAGACTGACATAGTGCACGGACTGACCTTTGCCGAGGATCGCCAGATCCAGCAGGCCGTGCGCGAGTACGTCCCCTTCTACAACAATGCGCGGCTACATTCATCTTTGAACTACGTGCCGCCAGCGACGTTTGAACGGCTGGCATGACAAACCCGGTGTCAACAAAATCGGGGGAAGATTCCCTTCGCAAGCGGGCTTCGCTCGCTTGCTTGGCTGCTCATGGGCGATGTTAGGCCAAGAGGGAACTGACGCTTTGTTTGAGACCCTTGGAGTAATTCTCGGACTTGTCAGTATTCTCTTTGCCTTCGAGAAGCCGCGAAGATCGTTTCTTGCAATTTTCAAGGGGCGTTCTGACGTGCACCCGATAGCTGCAGACGAGCACCCGAGTCTCGCTTCGGACGGGTCGGCGAACGCATCGGGCGAGAAGAAGCCCTCGATCGCCGTGCTCGCCTTCGACAACATGAGCGGCGACCCGGCGCAGGGATATTTCTGCGACGGTATTAGCGAGGACATCATCACCGATTTGTCCAAGATCAACGGCCTTGCGGTGATCGGGCGCCAGTCCTCGTTTACCTACAAAGGAAAAGCGAATGATGTACGCCGCGTAGGCCAAGAGCTCGGGGTGCGCTACGTCCTCGAGGGCAGCGTGCGCAAGGCCGGCAGCCGGGTGCGCGTGTCCACACAGCTCATCGACTCGGAAACCGGTACCCACCTGTGGGCGAAACGCTACGACCGGGAATGGGACGATGCCTTCTTGATGGGGGACGAGATTGCAGAGGACATCGTAACGTCGCTGGACATCAAGGTGGGCCGCGGCGAGGATGCGCGCATTTGGCGCAAGGCGACGAAGTCGTCCAAGGCGCGCGACGTGTTCTATGAAGGGCAGGACGCCTACTACCGTTCGACGCAGCAAGACAACCGCAGGGCGCGCGAGCTTTTCCTGGAAGCGATTCGGCTGGAGCCGGAGTCTGCCCAGGCCCACGCCAGCGCGGCGGTAACGCATGTGCTCGACATGATCCACGGGTGGAGCGCAGACCCGGAGCGGTCGCTCGAGGAAGCGAAGCGGTTCGCAAACCGGGCCGTCGAGCTCGATGATGACAACGCCGCCGGCCATTACGCACGGGGATTCGTGTTGCTGTTCGAAGGCCGGCACGAGGAGGCGCTTGCGGAAGGGGCGCGCGCGCTGGAGCTCCGGCCGATGTGCTCCGGACCCAACGCGAGTCTCGCTTACCTCCAACTGTATTCGGGGCAGTGGGACAGCGCGCTTAGCAACGCCCGGAAGGCGGTTACGCTCAATCCCGTGTTCCCGGGCTGGTATCTATACTTGATGGGCGCCGCTGAGTATTTCGGCGGACGGCACGAGCAGGCCTTCGCCACGCTGAGCCAAGCGCTCGCGCGCAATCCTCGACTTCTCGTCGCGCGTATGCTGCGGATCGCTGCGCTCGATGCAGTTCGCCGCCCGGACGATGCCAAGGCCGAAGCCGTCTCGCTGTTGGGAGACTATCCCGACTTCTCGCTTTCCCGCTTTTCGGCCACGCAGCCGCTCTCGGACAAGTCGCGGCGGGATCAGTACCTAGCGGCACTGCGCCGTTCTGGTCTACCTGGCTGAAGTGCGAAGGCGCGCGGCGTAACTTCCACATCCCACAAGGCCGAGGGACATGACGCCTAACTTGACAGCCCACCGGACGCGCGCAAGTGGTCGTGCTTTTCAACGGTCATCGGCTGCGCGCCGGTGGCTTCCACGTTAACCCGCTCCGAACCATCGCCCGCGCAGCGACTTGATGTTGTCGAGAATGCGCCGGCCGAGCGACGATGTGCGCACCTGCTCGGGCGGATGGACCTGATATGCATGGGTGAGCTTGGGGGTCTGCTTGAAAGTCAGGTAACGCTGCAGCGCGGCGTGCACGTGGCCTTTCAGCAGCCGCACGTTCACCGGCTTGTTGAGGAAGCGGAAGATCTGCGCCTGGTTGATGAGCTCGATCACCAGCTCCGAATCCGACGCGGTGGTGACGACGATGGTCAGGATCTGCGGGTTTTCCTCTTTCAGCAACGTCAGCATCGCGGTCAATTGATCGTGGCCGGCCTCGACGTCGGCGATCACGACGGCGATTTCCTGCGCCTGCATCACGGCGAGCGCCGCGTCGAGATCGGCGGCGTAGGCCACCGGGCACAGCCCGCCGATCAGCTCGCGCGCGACGCGGAAGATCTCTTCGTCCTGGTCGATCACCAGCACGCCGGCGTCTATTTTCTGCGGCAGCGCGACCGGTGCCGCCTCGGTGTCGGCGAGCTCGACCGCGATGGTCACCGCCTCGGCGACGATGGTCTGCAGCTCGCGGTTGTCCCACGGTTTGCTGATGAAGCGGTAGACCTCGCCCTCGTTGATCGAGCCGACGATCGCCGCGAGATCGGAATAGCCGGTCAGCAGGATGCGCACGCTGCGCGGCGAAATCTCGCGCGACTGGCGCAGCAGCTCCACGCCCACCATCACCGGCATGCGCTGGTCGCTGATGATCACGTGCATGTGATACCTGCGGATGAAATCCAGCGCCTTGTAACCGTCGGTGGTGGTGAAGACGTGGTAGCGGCTGCGGAACAGCGACTTCAGCGCTGTCAGGATGCGCTCCTCGTCGTCGATCACCAGCAGCCGCGCTTGCTTCACGCCCCGGTCGAGGCTGATCGCGCTGTCGCCGCTCAACGCCGGCAGCACGTCACCCGCCGGCTGGGCCGCCGTGATGCTGACGCCGGCATTGAGCAGGCGCGCCGCATCGAGCAGCGCCGCGCTGTCGGGCGCCGCCGCCCCAGCCGCGGGCGCTTCCGCAGAGCCGGGACCGAGCGTAGCGTCGAGCGCATCGCGAAACGCTTCCGAGAACTCGCGCGCGCTCTGAAAGCGGTCCTCGCGCTTCTTGGCGAGCGCTTTCTGCAGCACGCGGTCCATCAGCGGTGAGAGTCCGGGGTTCATCTGCGAGGGGTCGGCCGGCCGTTGGTTCAACACCTGCTGCATCACCGTTGCGCTGCTGCCGGTGAATGGTTTCTTGCCGGCCAACAGCTCGTAGGCGATCACGCCGATCGAGAACAGATCGGCAAGCGCGTCGACCTCCATGCCGAGAAACTGCTCGGGCGCCATGTAGTGCGGCGTGCCGAGCATGTCGCCGACCTGCGTCAGGTTGGACGCCTCGATGTGCGCGATGCCGAAGTCGCTAATCTTGATGCGGCCATCGTTGTTGATCAGGATGTTCGACGGCTTGATGTCGCGATGGATGACGCCTTCGGCGTGCGCGTGGCCGATGCCGTCGAGCAGCTGGCCGATGATCTCGCCGACTTCGCGGATTTCGTAGCTGACTTCCTGCTCCAGGTGCTCCGCCAGCGTCTTGCCGTTGACCAGTTCCATCACGATGTAGGCGGTCTGGTCGTCCTCGCCGTAGTCGTAGATCTGCACGATGCGCGGGTGCACCAGGCGGCCGACCGCCTGCGCTTCGTGCCGGAAGCGGTTCATCACGTGCTTCAGGTCGTCGGCATGGAGCGACGATTTGGTGATCGCCTTGATCGCGACGCCGCGCGAAATCGCGGGGTCCCAGCCCTTGTAGACGACACCCATGGCGCCCTTGCCGAGGACGTCGTGGATCTCGTACTTGCCGATTGTTGCGGGATGCGCCATGGCCCGCCGCTATACCGCGAGATCCGCTTCGGCCGGCGGTTTGAGCGGCAGCCACACGGTGAATTTGGCGCCGGCGCCGGCCTGCGATTGGACGTCGATGCGGCCGCCGTGCTGCTGGACGATCTTGTAGGAAATCGACAGCCCGAGCCCGGTGCCTTTGCCGATTTCCTTGGTGCTGAAGAACGGATCGAAGATCTTCGGCAGCACTTCCGGCGGTATGCCCTTGCCGTTGTCGGCGACCTCGACCGCCACACCAGCGCCGTCGCCGCGCGTGGTGAGCGTGATTGCGCCCCGGCCGGCATCCATCGCCTGCACTGCGTTGGTGATCAGGTTGAGGAACACCTGGTTCACCTGCGACGGCGAGCAGGTGACCTCGGGTATGTCGCTGAACTGCTTGTTGACGGTGACCGACTTGAGCAGGTGCTTGGCGAGCAGCAGCGTGCTGTTCAGGCCTTCGTTCAGGTTGAAGCTCGTCACCTTGCTGCGGTCGAGCCGGCTGAAGTCTTTCAGGTTGTCGACGATCTCGGCCATCTGGCCGGTGCCGAACAAGCCGTCATTGACGAGTCTAGTGAGTTCCTCCGTGACCTTGCGCTGTCTGAGTTGCGCGAGCTGCGCCGAGGCGGCGGCAAACTGGCGGCTCAATTCCTGGGCGTCGGCATTGGCGCCCGCCCGCAGCAGCGCGAGCAGCTTCTCGCAGCGTTCGACCGTGGCCGCGATGTCCGGCAGCTTGTCGGCGACGGTGCCGAGACTGTTTTTCACGTAGGCGAGCGGCGTGTTGATCTCGTGCGCGACGCCGGCCACCATCTGGCCGAGGGACGCCATTTTCTCCGACTGAATCAACAGCGTTTCCGACTCCTTGAGGTGCTTCAACGCGTCCGACAGCTCGCGCGTGCGCTCCTGCACGCGGTGTTCCAGGCTCACGTTGGCGGCCTTGAGCTTGGCGCCGAGGTAGGCGAGCAGGATCAGCAGCGCGCCGGCGTAGGCGATCAGGTAAACCCGGAAGCGCTCCTTGTCCTGCAGCGTCGCCTCGAGCTCGCGGTTGAACGAAAACGTCAGGGTGTCGAGGCGCGGGCCCGAGGTCAGAAACGCGAGCTTATTGGCGAGCGCCTGCTCGGCG
>JAHFRL010000077.1:20425-22286 GCA_023266235.1 Betaproteobacteria bacterium | reverse complement strand
GCCGGGATGCACGCGGCTCGGCACCAGGTAGTCGCGCGCACCTTCGGGCGTGGAGCGCGTCAGCATCGGCGTTTCGATGTCGATAAAACCGTGCTGGTCCAGAAAAGTGCGCACCGCCATCGCAGTCTTGTAGCGCAATCTGAGGTTCTTCTGCATCGGCAGCCGGCGCAGGTCGAGAAAGCGGTATTCGAGCCGCACGTTCTCGGACAGGCTGTCGTCGTCCATCAGGAACGGCGGCGTCAGCGACGGATTCAGGATCTCGATCTCGTCCGCCAGCACCTCGACTTCGCCGCTGACGAGGTTGGGATTGGCAGTGCCATCGGGGCGGTTGCGCACCTTACCGATGACTTCGAGCACATATTCGTTGCGCAGCTTCTCCGCGGTCTGGAACGTCGCCGGATTGTCCGGATCACACACCACCTGCAGCAGGCCCTCGCGGTCGCGCAGGTCGATAAAGATCACTCCACCATGGTCGCGCCGGCGATGCACCCAGCCGCACACGGTGACGGTTTGCTGCAGATGCTTGCCGCTGATCAAGCCGCAATATTCGCTACGCATGGAAATCGACACGATCCAGTTGAGTAAACACCGTCTTGAAAATCGACCGGCAACGTCGGTTTTTCAGATGTGGGATAGCCACGGACGCCGTGCAGCGCCCGCGCTACTGATTGACTGCCTGCTGCCGCGCAATCCCGGGCTTGGGCAACGTCTTGCCGCTCGTGCGGCCGTTGGGCGCAACCACGCCCATCGAGATGATGTACTTGAGCGCCGCATCGACGCTCATGTCGAGCTCGATCACGTCGGCTTTCGGCATCATCAGGAAGAATCCGGACGTCGGGTTCGGCGTGGTCGGCACGTAAACGCTCCAGTACTCGCCGTGCAGGTGATTGACGACGTCGCCGCCGGGCTGGCCGGTCAGAAATGCGATGGTCCATGACCCTTCGCGCGGATACTGCACCAGCAGCGCTTTGCGGAACGCGTGGCCGCCCGAGGTGAACAGCGTGTCGGAAACCTGCTTGACGCTGTTGTAGATGGATTTGACCACCGGGATGCGGCCGAGCGCGCCTTCCCAGAACCGCAGCAGGCGCTGGCCGAGAAAGTTGGCGGCGACGAGTCCGGTGGCGAGCACGACGATGAACGTCATCACCACGCCCATGCCCGGCACGTGAAATCCGAGCCAGCTCTCGGTCTGGAACTGCTCGGGCAGCAACAGCAGCGTCTGGTCCATGGTGCTCACCAGCAGGTGCAGCACCCACAGCGTGATGCCGAGCGGCACCCAGATCAAAAGCCCCGTAATGAAATACTTTTTCAACTGCACCCTCACACTGACGATCTCAAAAAAAACAAATCGCGCGCTTGGCGCGAAGCTGCGCCATCATTGACGCACACGCTGCCTGGCGCCGGCAAACCGCGCGCTGAAAAATATCAGCGGCTCCCCGGGCTGGCGCCGGATGTTGCAGTCGAAGCTGCCGCCTCGGATTTCTTGGCTGGCGCTTCCGCCGCGGGCTTGGTTTCTGGCGCTGGTTTGGCGTCCGCTTGCGGCGCCGGTTTGTCTTCCGGTTTCGACTTTGGTTTCGCGCCGAGCTTGAAATCGGTCGCGTACCAGCCGCTGCCTTTCAGGTGGAAACCGGCGGCAGTCACCATTTTGCTCAGGCTCGGCTTGCCGCATTCAGGACAGTCCGTCAGCGGCGCATCGCTCATCTTCAGCAGGTATTCCTGCTGGAATCCGCAGGCCGCGCAGCGGTACTCGTAGATCGGCATAATTGCCCCCAAATTCAGAGCGTTGGATTATAGCGGAAAGCGCCCCGCGCAGCGAGGTGGGATGGGGGGAAACAGCAGGAAATCACGGGCGTCCCGCGCG
>JAHFRL010000077.1:13401-20325 GCA_023266235.1 Betaproteobacteria bacterium | reverse complement strand
CGCGACCGGCCGCGCGGATAGCCCGCGCCGGCGTTGCTCAGTGCCGGCCGATGAGCAGTCCGAACACCACGCCGACACCCGCCGCGATGCCCATCGCCATCCACGGGTTGTGGTGAACGTATTCGTCGGCCGCGGTCATCGCCACCCGCGCCTTGTCCTTCAGCACCGCCTCGGTGTTGGCCAGCCGCGGCTTGAATTCGAGCAACGCCTGCTGCATGCGGGTGCGGGCCTCGGCGACTTTCTCCGTGGATTGGCTGGCGGTTGCCTTGATCAATTCCTCGGCGTCGCTTACCAGCACTTTGTAATCGGAAACCAGTTTCTGGGTCAGATCGGTGTTCATGATTCGCTCCCGTCGGCTACGGTTGGTCACGTGTTTCATGGTAGACGTTCGGCATGCCAGCCGTTTGATATGCATCAAGAATTGCGGCGGCGCGGCGGCGTCCGCGGTGGTTTGATCCAGATCAATGGGCGGCGGCGGATTCTTGCGATAATACAAATACCTACTCGACCCATGCCGCTTTGCCGTCCGGGTGGCCTTGAGCGGCGCGCCCATGCATAATTGCGCGTCATTCGATACCCGCCCGCCGTGTTCGACCAACGCTTATGGAACACATCGAAAATCGCACCTTCGACGAAATCAAGGTCGGGGATTCCGCGCGCCTGGTGCGCACGCTCAAGCTGGAAGACATCCAGTTGTTCGCTGCGATGTCCGGCGACATCAACCCGGCCCATCTCGACCCGGAATACGCGAAGAGCAGCATGTTTCAGGAGGTCATCGCCCACGGCATGTGGGGCGGCGCGTTGATCTCGACGGTGCTCGGCACGCAACTGCCGGGGCCGGGCACGATCTACATCGACCAGACGCTGCACTTCTCGCGGCCGGTGACGATCGGCGATACCATCACCGTGACGGTCACCGTGACCGGCAAGTTTGAGCACCACCATCACGTGACCGTCGAGTGCCAGTGCGTAAACCAGAACGGACTGGTGGTCATCAGCGGCACCGCGGAAGTCATGGCGCCGACCGAAAAAGTCCGGCGCGAGCGCATGGCGCTGCCGGAAGTGCGGGTCACCGACAAGACCTCGCAGTACCGCCGTCTGATCGCGATGGCCGAGGAGCCCGCGCCGATACCGATGGCGGTGGTGCATCCGTGCGACCGCGAATCCTTGCGCGGCGCCATCGAGGCCGCCAAGGCCAAACTGATCGTGCCGATCCTGGTCGGCCCGCAAGCGAAGATCCACGCGGTGGCGCGGGCCGAGGATATCGATCTGAGCGCTTACAAAATCGTCGACGCCGCGCACAGCCACGCCGCGGCCAACCTGGCGGTGGCGATGGCGCGTGAAGGCGCAGTCGAGGCCCTGATGAAGGGCAGCCTGCATACCGACGAGCTGCTGGCGGAAGTGGTTGCGACCGACACGGGCTTGCGCACGGCGCGCCGCGTCAGCCACGTGTTCATCATGGACGTGCCGACCTACCCGCGCATGCTGCTGATCACCGACGCCGCAATCAACATCAACCCGGGCCTGGAAGAGAAAGTCGATATCGTGCAGAACGCCATCGACCTCGCCCACGTGTTACACATAAGCGAGCCCAAGGTTGCGATTCTGTCCGCCGTGGAAATGGTGACGTCCAAACTGCGCTCGACGCTGGAGGCGGCGGCGCTGTGCAAAATGGCCGACCGCGGCCAGATCACCGGCGGCGTGCTTGACGGGCCGCTCGCGTTCGACAACGCGGTCTCGATCGTCGCCGCGAAAACCAAAGGCATCAAGTCGGCGGTCGCCGGGCGTGCCGACATCCTGCTGGTCCCCGACCTCGAAGCCGGCAACATGATCGCCAAACAGCTCGAATACCTGGCCGATGCGCAAGCCGCCGGTATCGTGCTCGGCGCGAGTGTTCCCATCGTGCTGACCAGCCGCGCGGACACCGTGCAGACGCGCCTGGCTTCGTGCGCGGTGGCGTTGTTGCTTGCGCATCACCGGCGCAAGTAAGGCAACTGCTGCGCGTCGCGCTGTGCCGCCTGCAGACTTACGAAGCCGGGCGCAAACACTGGGCGCCCATCGCCTCCCGCCTCACCGGCATCTAGAACGGAATATCGTCGTCCATGTCGTCAAACGACGCCCCGCCCTTCTTCGCCGCGGGCTTGCCGCCGCCCCCGCCGGATTCGGCCGCGGCCGCCTTCGGCTCGCGCGCCATCGACTCGGAGCCGCCGCCGCGGGAGCCGAGCATCTGCATGCGGTCGGCGATGATTTCGGTGGTATAGCGTTCCTTGCCTTCCTTGTCCTGCCATTTGCGCGTGCGCAACGAGCCCTCGACGTAGACCTGGCTGCCTTTCTTAAGGTACTCGCCGGCGATTTCGGCGAGCTTGCCGAAAAATGCGATGCGATGCCATTCGGTGCGCTCCTGCTTCTCGCCGCTTTTGTCTTTCCAGGTGTCGGTGGTCGCGACGCTGACGTTGGTCACCGCGCCGCCATCGGGCAGGTAACGCACTTCGGGGTCGCGGCCGAGGTTGCCGACCAGTATCACTTTATTTACTGACGCCATTGTGAGCCTCCCGTCAAATCCTGCTTGCGATCAAATTTCGTCTGCGATTAATCGTAACACGTGCTGCTCGTCAAAGCCGGTCGCGTCCACTTTCAGATAGGCGGTGCGCTCGCCGGCGGCGAGCTGCACCTCGCGCACGCCGGGCTGCGCCTCGAGACGCTGCATGAGCGCACGCGCCTGCGCGCTGTCGAGCACCGGGATAGTGTAAACCCGCGTCAGGATCCGGCCGGGCGCCTGCATGCCGAGCGCGAGCAGCAGCCATGCCGCGAGCAGCAGCGCGTCGAACACGAACACACCGCGCACGCCGAAGTGCTGATACAGGAAGCCACCGCTGGCAGCGCCGATGAAGGCGCCCAGAAACTGGACGCTGCTGTAGATGCCGATCGCCGTGCCCTTGGCGCCGGGCGGCGCAAGCCTGGAAGTCAGCGACGGCAGCATCGCTTCGAGCACGTTGAACGCGGTAAAGAAGATCAACAGAAACGCGCTGATCTGCCCGCTGCCGCCGAGCAGCCACGGCATCGACAGTTGTCCGAGCAACAGCAGGCCAATTGCGCCGACAAATACCGTTTTGACGTGGCCGCGCCGCTCCGCAATAAGAATCGCCGGCAGCATCAGCACGAACGAGCCGAGCATCACCGGCAGATAGACCTGCCAGTGGTGATCGACCGCGAGACCGGTATCGCGCAGCGCCAGCGGCACCACAATGAACTGCGCCATCAATACCGCATGCAGCGCGAGGATGCCGAAGTTCAGGCGCGCGAGCTGCGGATCCCACAGCACCTGCGCGAAACGCGGAGCGGCGTGAGCCGGGTGCGGCGCGGCCTGCTCGGGCACGTCGGGGATGACGGCGTAGACCACGCCGACCGCGAGCAGCGACAGCACGCCGGTCAGCGCGAAAATGCCCGGCACCCCGATCACGCGATTCAACCACGGGCTTGCCACCAGCGACAGCGCGAACGTCAAGCCTATCGTCGAGCCTATCATCGCCATCGCCTTGGTGCGGTGCTCCTCGCGCGTCAGATCCGCGAGCATCGCGATCACCGCCGCCGAGATCGCGCCCGCGCCCTGCAGCACGCGCCCGAGAATGATGATGTAAATACTGTCCGCAGCCGCCGCGACGAAGCTGCCGAACGCAAAGACGGCAAGGCCCCAGTAGATCACCGGCTTGCGCCCGTAGCGGTCCGACAGCCAGCCGAACGGTATCTGCAGGATGGCCTGCGTCAGCCCATAGGCACCGAGCGCAACGCCGACCAGCGTCAGGTTGTCGCCGCCCCTGATGTGCTCGGCGTAGATCGCAAACACCGGCAGGATCACGAACATCCCGAGCATGCGCAGGCCGAAAATGCCGGCGAGGCCGATGCTCGCGCGCAGTTCGGCGGCGGTCATTCCGTTACTTGGGGGCATGATGAAATACGGCTTGGGGCAAGGCGCTAAAGTTAGGTATATTAACAGGTTTAACTCTGGGATTCGTGCCACTTGGCCACTAACCGACCCGCTGTTGTTCGGCTGCAGAATTCCGGCCCGGACGCGCTCGCGAGCAGCGCCGGGTTGATCCGCATCCGCGGCGCGCGCACCCACAATCTCAAGAACGTGAGCCTCGATCTGCCGCGCAACCGGCTGATCGTGATCACCGGGCTCTCGGGCTCGGGCAAGTCGTCGCTCGCGTTCGACACGCTCTACGCCGAAGGCCAGCGCCGCTACGTCGAATCGCTGTCGGCCTACGCGCGCCAGTTCCTGCAGCTGATGGAAAAGCCCGACGTCGACCTGATCGAGGGGCTCTCGCCGGCGATTTCGATCGAGCAGAAAGCGGCCAGCCACAACCCGCGCTCGACCGTCGGCACCGTGACCGAGATCCACGACTACCTGCGCCTGCTGTTCGCGCGCGTCGGCGATCCGCACTGCCCCGATCACGACATCGTGCTCGCCGCGCAGAGCGTGTCGCAGATGGTCGACCACGTGCTCGATCTGCCGGCGGACACCAGGCTCATGATCCTGTCGCCGTTGATCGTCGGCCGCAAGGGCGAGCAGCTCGATCTGTTCGACGAGCTGCGCGCGCAGGGCTTCGTGCGCGTGCGCATCGACGGCACGGTGCATGAGATCGACGACCTGCCGAAACTCAAGAAAAACCTGAAGCACACGGTCGAGGTCGTGGTCGACCGCCTCAAGGTGCGCCCCGAGGTGAAGCAGCGGCTCGCCGAATCGTTCGAAACCGCGCTGCGCCATTCCGACGGGCGCGCGCTCGCGATCGAGATGGACTCCGGCCGCGAACACCTGTTCTCGGCGAAGTTCGCATGCCCGATCTGCAGCTATTCGCTGTCGGAGCTCGAGCCGCGGCTGTTCTCGTTTAACAACCCGATGGGCGCGTGCCCGCGCTGCGACGGCCTCGGCGCCATCAGCTTCTTCGATCCCCGGCGGGTCGTCGTCCATCCGCACCTGTCGCTCGGCTCGGGCGCGATCCGCGGCTGGGACCGCCGCAACCAGTTCTACTTCCAGATGTTGCAATGTCTCGCGCAACATTACGGCTTCGATCTCGAGGCGCCGTTCGAGCAGCTGCCGCAAGCGGTGCAGGACGCCGTGCTCCTTGGCTCGGGACGCGACAAGATCAGATTCATCTACATCGGCGAACGCGGCAACAAACATCAGCGCGAGCACGCGTTCGAAGGCATCATCCCCAACCTCGAGCGCCGCTACCGCGAGACCGATTCGATAGTGGTGCGCGAGGAACTCGCCAAGTATCTCAATACCCAGCCCTGTCCCGAGTGCCGCGGCACGCGGCTGCGGCGCGAAGCACGCAACGTGCGCGTTGCCGGCAGGACGATTTTCGAAATCAGCACGCTGCCGCTCAAGCTGGCGGCGCAGTATTTCGAAAGCATCGGTTTGACCGGCACCCGGCACGCGATCGCCGAACGTATCGTCGCCGAGATCATCAACCGGCTCACGTTCCTCAACAACGTCGGCCTCGATTATCTGTCGCTCGATCGCGCGGCTGACACGCTGTCCGGCGGCGAGGCGCAGCGCATCCGGCTCGCCAGCCAGATCGGCTCCGGTCTCACCGGCGTCATGTACGTGCTCGACGAGCCGTCGATCGGGCTGCACCAGCGCGACAATGCGCGCCTGCTCGATACGCTCAAGCGCCTGCGCGACAGCGGCAATACTGTGATCGTGGTCGAGCACGACCGTGATGCAATCGAATCCGCCGATCACGTTGTCGACATCGGGCTCGGCGCCGGCGAGCATGGCGGCCGCATCATTGCGCAGGGCACGCCTGCAGAGATCAGGAAAAGCGCTGAATCGCTGACCGGGCAGTACCTGACGGGGCGCCGGCGCATCGAGGTGCCCGGTCTGCGTCATAGGCCCGACCCGAAGCGCCTGCTCGCGATCAGCGGCGCGCGCGGCAACAATCTGAAGGACATCACCGCCAGGCTGCCGGTCGGCCTGCTGGTGTGCATCACCGGCGTCTCGGGCTCGGGCAAATCGACGCTGATCAACGACACGCTTTACAGCGCTGCGGCACGTCACTTATACAGCAGCGCGGCCGAGCCGGCGCCGCACGCGGCGATCGAGGGGCTCGAGCATTTCGACAAGGTGGTCAACGTCGATCAAAGCCCGATCGGCCGCACGCCGCGCTCCAATCCGGCGACTTACACCGGATTGTTCACGCCGGTCCGCGAGTTGTTCGCCGGCGTGCCGATGGGGCGTGAGCGCGGCTACGGCCCCGGGCGCTTTTCGTTCAACGTCAAGGGCGGGCGCTGCGAAGCGTGCCAGGGCGACGGCGTACTCAAGGTCGAGATGCATTTCCTGCCGGACATCTACGTGCCATGCGACGTGTGCCACGGCAAGCGCTATAACCGCGAGACGCTCGAAGTCAGGTACAAAGGCAGCAACATCAGCGAGGTGCTCGAAATGACCGTCGAGCACGCGGCAGAATTCTTCGGCGCGGTGCCGGTCGTCGCCAGGAAACTGCATACGCTGCTCGACGTCGGTCTCGGTTACATCACGCTCGGCCAGAGCGCGACCACGCTCTCCGGCGGTGAGGCGCAGCGCGTCAAGCTGTCGCTCGAATTGTCGAAACGCGATACTGGCCGCACGCTCTATATCCTCGATGAGCCGACCACCGGGCTGCACTTCCACGACATCGATCTCCTGCTGCGCGTGCTGCACCGGCTGCGCGACCATGGCAACACGGTGGTCGTGATCGAGCACAATCTCGACGTGATCAAGACCGCCGACTGGATAATCGACCTCGGCCCCGAGGGCGGCGACGGCGGCGGGCGCGTGATCGCCGAAGGCGCGCCCGAGGACATCGCGAAGAATAAGGCGAGCTACACGGGGCAATATTTGAAGAACGTACTTGGGTGAATGCGTGAAGGGTGAATGCGTGA